>NZ_JBFAJK010000011.1:0-165652 GCF_040655175.1 Micromonospora sp. NPDC050495
TACCAGTACTGGAGCGTCCGGCAGTCGCACCGCAACAGCGGCACCATCACCACCGCCAACCACTTCAACGCCTGGGCCAGCCACGGCCTGAACCTGGGTACCCACGACTACCAGATCATGGCCACCGAGGGCTACCAGAGCAGTGGCAGCTCCAGCATCACGGTGAGCGAGGGATCCGGCCCCACCAACCCGACCACCCCGCCGCCGAACAGCCCGCCGCCGACCACCAGCAGCCCGCCCCCGACCCAGGGCGGCGGAGCCTGCCGGGTGAGCAACGCGCTGAACGCGTGGAACAACGGCCTGACCGACAACATCACCATCACGAACACCGGCTCGTCCGCCATCAACGGCTGGTCCCTGCGGTTCAACCTGGCGTCCGGGCAGAACATCACCTCCGGCTGGAACGCCAGTTACTCGCCGAGCAGCGGCCAGGTGACCGCGACCAACGTGAGCTACAACGGCAGCATCCCACCGGGCGGGTCGACCACGATCGGCTTCCAGGCCACCCACTCGGGCAACACCGCCGCACCGAGCGGATTCACCCTCAACGGCGCCGCCTGCAGCAGCTGACGGCACCGCGCCGTGCCGGGCCCCTTTCTCCTCCGGGCCCGGCACGGCACCGCCCCCTGGCCGGCGTTCCCGCTGGCCAGGGGGCGTTCTGCTGCCCTCGGCAGGGCGCGCGCCGGGACGAGGTCCCACCGTCGCGCCGCACCTGGCTCGCCAGCGCGCCGAGGGCCGGCACGGCGTACCCGGGTCGCGGTCACCGAGCCTCGACGGGCGTCCATCCGACGCCGTCCACGGCGGGAGATTGTGTTGATCGAAAAGCGTCGGTATAAGTGATCATGACAAACGGGGGTAGTGGGATTGGACACGTTCGAGGAGCAGCTCGAGGCCGCCCGGCGTACCGGTACGGAGCGGGTCGAGGCGGCGGGCCGCAGTGGCGCGTCCTCGTTGGACCTGAGTGGGCTCATGCTGGCGGCCCTGCCGGATTCACTGCGTGAGCTGACCGCGCTCACCCAGCTCAACCTGGCCGGTAACCGGCTCACCGAGTTGCCGGACTGGCTGACCGGTCTGACCGCGCTCACCGAGCTCAACCTGACCGCCAACCAGCTCGCCGCGCTGCCGGACCGGCTGGGCGACCTCACCGCCCTCACCCGGCTCGACCTGGCCGGCAACCGGCTCACCGTGCTGCCCGAGTCGCTGACCGGGTTGAGCGGCCTCACCGAGCTGTTCGTGCCGGGCAACCGCCTCGCGGCGCTACCGGAGTCGCTGGGGGCGCTGACCGCCCTCACCGAGCTGTTCGTCGGCGGCAACCAGCTCATCGCGCTGCCGGAGTCCCTGGGTGACCTCACCGCCCTCACCCGGCTGGGCCTCTCCGGCAACCAGCTCACCGCGCTGCCGGGCTCACTGGGCAGGCTGACCGCCCTCACCTGGCTCGACCTGGCCGGCAACCGGCTCACCGCGCTACCGGACCGGCTGGGCGACCTCACCGCCCTCACCCGACTCGACCTGACCGGCAACCAGCTCACCGCGCTGCCGGACTCACTGGGCAGGCTGACCGCCCTCACCCACCTGCTCCTGACCGCCAACCGGCTCACCGCGCTGCCCGCGTCGCTGGGCAACCTGACCACTCTCACCCGGCTCGACCTGGCCGGCAACCAGCTCTCCGCAGTACCGGACTGGCTCGGCAGACCCGGAAGGAATCCGATGAACGCACCGCTGCAGGCCTGGATCGACGGCACCCCCACCCGCGTCGACAGCGCCGCTCACCTCGACGCCCTCCTGGACCGGGTACCGCCCAGCGGGGTCACGCTGACCGCCGAGGCCGAGGTGCCCAGCCTGTTCGTCAACCTGGCCGGCGACCAGTCCGAGCTGATGTGGGAGGACGACGAGGACATCATGATCAGCTGGGGCCCGGTGCCGGCGGGCGCCCCGTCGGGCCAGACCGCCGCCGACGCCGAATACGCGTACGCCGACCCGTGGTTCACCGAGTCGGGCGACGAGCCGCCCGCCCTCACCGCCGACCAGGCCCGCCGGGCGGCGCACGAGTTCCTGGATACCGGCCGGCGCCCCACCGGCGTCCAGTGGGTCGAGAAGCCGTAGCGGGCCGGCGGGACCGCCGCGGGCGGAGGGTGTGGGATTGAACCCGTCAAACGCTTTCCGAGTCTGTTGCCCGGCCCTCCGAGGTGATCCACCTACCCGCCGGTGAGGGTTGGCCCTCGCGGGTCACCAGGGGCCGTGGTAGCCGAGGTTCAGGGCCAAGGCGGCCAGGGAGACGGCGAAGAACACGGCCGGTCCGACGAGCTGGCGGGAGCCCACCCGCAGGTGGGCACCGAACGCGCCAACGAAGTACAGCACAAGGCCAGCGGCGGCGAGTGTGCCCAGCAGCGGCACGGTGAACCCGGCCAGCAGCCCCAACGAGCCCGCCGTCAGCACCATGCCCAACACCGGTCCCCACGACCGTGGCAGGCGCTTCATGTCCAACTGGGCCTTGGGGTAGTCGTGGCCGATCAGGTAGGTGACGGCGGCGGCGCCGGTGAATACCGCGGCGACGATGGTAACCGCGACGTATGCGGCGAACATGAGACCCCCTGTCGGTGGGGCAATGCCTGGTTGTCGCTGCAAGGGCGAGATAGCCCGGTCAGATGTGACGGATCATGACCGGCATCACAGGAATGGATCTCCGCCGCCGCCCTTTCAGCGATCGAGGCAACCCACTGATCCAAGATCTCCGAATGCGGTACGAGAGCCGGGCGCACCGCCCGTAGATCCGGTCCCTGGCCAGCGTTCGCGCTGGTCAGGGGACGTTTTTGCGGCCCATCGGAGCGGAGGGTGTGGGATTCGAACCCACGAAGACATCGCTGCCTTACCGGTTTTCAAGACCAGCGCCATCGGCCACTAGGCGAACCCTCCCGGCCACGCTCCCAGCGGGGTACGTGACGGTGCCTAGTCTGCCACGGATCGGGAAACCCGAGTGCCGCCCTCCCACCCCCGTGGTGCGGACGGCCGCCGGGTGGGAGACCCCGCCGGTGGTGCTGATCAGCGGAATCATGCCGGCCACCGGTCCACTGTGGCCGGAATGCTGGCCCGGCCGCGCGCAGCCGCGCGGCGACGTATGCCGTCGCATGGTCGTGGGCGGCCGGGCGGTGACCTGGATGCCGCGTGCCGCGCCGACGCTCCCGGCTGGGGCGCTGGCTGAGGCGCGGACCCCGGCGGAGACGGTGGACGAGATCGTGGCCCGGGCGCGGACGGCCGGGCGGATCGGGTATGACTGGACCATGCACGCGATCACGATCCCGAAGCCCGGTGGACCCGACGCTCTCGTCTGGGCGGCGGTGCCCGATCCGGAGCCCGGCCCGGGCGAGGTGGTGGTCGAGGTGCGGGCCAGCGCGGTCAACCGGGCCGACCTGCTGCAACGGCAGGGGCAGTACCCGCCGCCGCCGGGCGCGCCGGCGTACCCCGGGTTGGAGTGCTCGGGGGTGGTGGCGGCGGTCGGCCCCGAGGTGACCGGCTGGGCCGTCGGCGACGAGGTCTGCGCGCTGCTGGCCGGTGGCGGGTACGCGGAACGGGTCGCCGTGCCGGCCGGGCAACTGCTGCCGGTGCCGGCCGGGGTGGACCTGGTCGACGCCGCGGCACTGCCGGAGGTGGCCTGCACGGTCTGGTCGAATGTGGTGCAGCTGGCCCGCCTCACCGAGGGCGAGACGCTGCTGGTCCACGGTGGCGGCAGCGGGATCGGCACCTTCGCCATCCAGCTCGGTGCGGCGCTCGGCGCGACCGTGGTGGTGACCGCCCGCGCCGGGAAGCACGAGCGGCTGCGCGAGCTGGGCGCCGCGCACACCGTCGACTACCAGGAGCAGGACTTCGTCGCGGAGGTCCGGCGGGTCACCGAGGGCCGGGGCGCGGACGTGATCCTGGACATCATCGGCGGGGCGTACCTGCCGCGTAACGTGGCGGCGCTGGCCACCGGCGGGCGGCTCGTGGTGATCGGCATGCAGGGCGGCCGCAAGGGCGAACTGGACCTGGGCATGCTGCTGACGAAGCGCGCCTCGGTGCACGCGACCGCGCTGCGGTCCCGCCCGGTGGCGGAGAAGGCGGAGATCGTCCGGGGCGTCCGCGAGCAGGTGTGGCCGCTGGTCGAGGCGGAGCAGATCCGGCCGGTGGTGCACGCGCGGGCGAAGATGGCCGACGCCGCCGACGCGCACCGGCTGGTGGAGTCCAGCGACCACCTGGGCAAGGTGCTGCTGGTCCGGTGACCGGCCGGCCGCGTCGTCCGTCGGCTCGGCCGGCCGGGGAGGTCAGGCCGCGTCGCCCGCCGGCTCGGCCGGCCGGGGAGGTCAGGCCGCCTCGCCGCCCGGCTCGCCGGGCCGGGGCAGCATGAGCCGGGCGCCGGGGCCCTCGGCGGCCAGCGCGTCGCCGGGGTTGTAGAGGGTGCAGCGCTGCAACGACAGGCAGCCGCAGCCGATGCAGCCGTCCAGGTCGTCACGGAGCTTGCCGAGCAGCCGGATCCGCTCGTCGAGCCGGTCCCGCCAGGCCCTGGACAGCGCGGCCCAGTCGTCCGGGGTGGGCGTACGCGACGACGGCAGCGAGTCCAGCGCCTCCCGGATCTCCTCCAGCGAGACCCCGACCTGCTGGGAGATCCGGATGAACGCCACCCGGCGCAGCTCGGTGCGGGCGTACCGGCGCTGGTTGCCGCCGGTGCGCTGGGCCCGGATCAGCCCCAGCCGCTCGTAGTAGCGCAGGGCGGAGGGCGCCACCCCGCTGCGCGCGGAGAGCTGTCCGATGGTGAGTGCTTCGTACATCACATGGCCTTGAGTTGAAGTGAACTTCAAGTCCGAGGCTAGCCGCATGACGACGACCACTGCCACCGACCCGGCCGCGCTGGGCGCGCTGCTCGACCGGGTCCGCGCCGGACGCGAGTTCGGCGCGAACGTCTACTCGACGCTCGACGTCCTCCAGGTCCTCTACGACCGGGTGCTCCGGATCACCCCGGACACCGTCGACGACCCGGACCGGGACCGGTTCCTGCTCTCCAAGGGCCACGCGGTCGCCGGCTACTACGCGCTGCTCGCGGCGAAGGGTTTCCTGCCGGTCGAGTGGCTGGACGACCAGGGCGGGCCGAACAGCCTTCTCGGCGACCACCCGGACCGGACCCTGGTCCCCGGCGTGGAGATCGGCTCCGGGTCGCTCGGCCACGGCCTCGGCCTGGCCGTGGGCACCGCGCTCGGCCTGCGCGCCCAGGGCCGGCCCGACCCCCGGGTGTACGTGCTGCTCGGCGACGCCGAACTCGACGAGGGATCCAACCACGAGGCGATCGCGTACGCCGGCGCCACCGGGCTCGGCAACCTCACCGCGATCGTGCTGGACAACCGGTCGGCGAGCCACGGCTGGCCGGGCGGCGCCGCCAGCCGGTTCACCGTCAACGGGTGGAGCGCCGCGACCGTCGACGGCCGCGACCACGACGCCCTGCACGCCGCCCTCACCGGGCACGACCATCACCGGCCGCACGTCGTCGTCGCGGTCATCACGGACGGGAAGTGACCATGCGCGAGACCTTCGTGACCACCGCCACCGGGTTTCTGGACGACCCGCGTACCGCGATCGTGCTGGCCGACATCTCCGCCGCCGCGTTCGCCCCGGCCGCCGCGCGGCACCCCGACCGGGTGCTCAACGTCGGCATCCGGGAGCAGCTCATGGTGGGCGTGGCGGGCGGACTGGCGTTGACCGGGCTGCGTCCGATCGTGCACAGCTACGCGCCGTTCCTCGTCGAGCGGGCGTACGAGCAGATCAAGCTGGACCTCGACCACCAGGGGGTCGGTGCGGTGCTGGTCAGCGTCGGGGCGTCGTACGACCGGGCGGCGGCGGGACGCACCCACCTGGCGCCGGCCGACGTGGCACTGATCGACACCCTGCACGACTGGACGGTGCACGTGCCCGGGCACCGGGACGAGGTGCCCGGCCTGCTGCGGGACGCGGTGTGCGGCGACGGCTCGGCGTACCTGCGCCTCTCCACGGAGAGCAACGGGCAGCCGCACCCGGACGCGGGCGACCTGCGGATGGTGCGCGACGCCGGCCCGGGCGCGCCGCTGCTCGTGGTGGTCGGTCCGCTGCTGGACGAGGCGGTCGCCGCCGTCGCCGACCGGGCGGTCACCGTGGCGTACACCCACCGGCCGCGCCCGTTCGACACCGCCGGGCTGCGGGCCCTCGCGGGCGGCGAGGTGATCCTGGTCGAGCCGTACCTGGCCGGCACCTCGGCGCGGGTGGTCGGCGCCGCGCTGGCCGACCGGCCGCACCGGCTGCTCGCGCTCGGGGTGGGCCGCACCGAGCTGCGCCGCTACGGCACCGCGGCCGACCACACCCACTGGCACGGTCTGGACGCCGCCGGGCTGCGCCGCTCGATCGACGCGTTCCTGTCCGCGTGAGGAGGGAGGGCGGCGTCAGCGGGTGGGTGCCGGGCGGCGCCGGGTCCGCTCCCGGGCCAGGATCCAGATCGCCTCGACGCCGTCCTTCCAGGTGATCTTCTTGCCCTCCTCGCGGCCCCGGGCGCGGTAGCTGATCGGCACCTCGTACGGGCGGATCCGCCGGCGGAGCAGCTTGCCGGTGACCTCGGCCTCCATCCCGAAGCCGCGGGACCGTACGCCGAGTGAGCGGTACAGCTCGAGCGGCATCAGCTTGAAGCAGGTCTCCAGGTCGCCGATGTAGGAGTTGTAGAGCACGTTCGCCACCGTGGTGACGCCCTTGTTGCCGATCACGTACCAGAAGCTGTAGGCGCTGTGGCTGCCGAAGGTGCGGTTGCCGTACACCACGCTGGCCCGGCCGTCGAGCACCGGCTCGAGCAGCTTCGGGATGTCCTGCGGGTCGTACTCGAGGTCGGCGTCGAGGATGACCATGTACTCGCCCTCGGCGTTGTCGACGGCGGTCCTGATCGCCGCGCCCTTGCCCGCGTTGCGCGGGTGGGTGATGACCCGCAGGCGCGCGTCGTCCACCCGGCCGAGCACCTCGGCGGTGCCGTCCCGGCTGCCGTCGTCGACCACAACGAGCTCGATCTCACACGGGTAGTCGACCGCCAGCGCCTGCTTCAGGGCGTCGCCGATGCGTTCTTCCTCGTTGTAGACCGGCATGAGGATCGAGAGCTTCACACGGGTTCTCCAGGTGTAAGGACGGGCAAATCGGCCCTAGCGTAACCTGGCGGCTTTCCGCGGGGGCGCGAGCAGCGTCGCTGAGCTGTGTGAAGATGGCCGATCGGTGCCGGACGCCAGGCGACGGCCGCCCACCGGGACGGCCGCCGCGCGGGGTGACTCAGCGTTGCTTGAGCGGGACCACGACCAGTCGGGCGACCCCACCGTCGCCCTCCCGGGCGCCGGCCACGCCGACCGTGGTGCCCACCTTGATGTCGCTCGACCGCACCGTGGCCCGCCGCTCGACCACCCGCAGCTTGTCACCGAAGGTCCAGGTCATCGTGAAGCCGTCGGCGGACTTCACGGTCATCGACCGGTCGTCGACGGCGGTCACCTGGCCGCGCTGCACCGCCACGGTCTTCGTGCCGCCCTCCTTGGCCTGCACCACCACCTCGCCGTGCAGGGTGTTCTTGCGCAGCAGCACCCGGGCCCGGTGCCGCTTGCGCCACTCCTGCCCGCGCTCACCCTTGCGGTCCGGGCCGGCCTTCGCCCCGGGCGAACCGGAGGGGGCCGGCGCGGCGACCGGGTCCACGTCCAGGTCGCCGGCGTCGAGGCCCAGCGCGGCGAGGGCCTGACCGTCCGCGCCCAGGGCGGCGGCCACCTCGACCGCGCTCTCCTTCGCGGAGTCCTGGGCGAGCTGGGCCGGGCCGCAGCCGGTGAGGCCGAGCGCGGCCGCCGCGAGCAGGGCGGTGACGCCGGTGACGATTCGCTGACGTGCCATCGGTGGTCCTCTCTTCGTCTCTGGTGCGCCCAGCATCCCCCGCCCGCGCGAGCGGAGCGTCAGGCCGATGTTCGGGTCAGGTAAGGATCGCCGGGCAGCCGGACGGTGAAGGCGGCCCCGCCCTCCGGCGCGTGCCCGGCGGTGATCTCCCCGCCGAGCCGGCGGACCAGCCCGGCGGCGAGCGCCAGGCCCAGCCCGCTGCCCACCTTGCGTACCCCCCGGTACCGCTGGTGCAGGGCGCCGCGCTCGAACGCCACCGCCAGGTCGTCGTCGGTGAAGCCGGGCCCGCCGTCGCGGACCTCGATCATCCCGCCGGTCGCCGGGTCCGCGCCGACCGGCCGGACCGCGAGCACGACCGGCGCCCCCGGCGGTACGACCCGCAGCGCGTTCTCCAGCAGCCCGTCCACCACCTGCCGGATCCGGCCCGGATCGGTGTACGCGGGCACCGGACCGGCCGGCGCCTCCAGCCGGAACGGCACGCCGACCGCCGCGCACCGGTCCGACCAGGTCCGTTCGGCGTCGGCCGCGAGCCGGGTCAGGTCCACCGGACCCGGGTCCAGCGGGAAGTCGGCGGCCTCCAGCCGGGCCAGCGCCAGCAGGTCGCTGACCAGCCGGTCCAGGTGCTCGGCCTCGGCCAGCACGGTCCGGCCGGTGGCCGGCACCGCGTCCGCGTCGAGCACCCCGTCGGCGAGCGCCTCGGCGTAGCCACGGATCGCGGTGAGCGGGGTGCGCAGCTCGTGTGAGACCGAGAGCAGGAACTCCCGCTGCCGTCCCTCGCTGGTGGCCAGCGCGGCGGCCAGCCCGTTCAGCGCGTACGCCAGGTCGGCCACCTCGTCGGGCGGTTCGACCGGCACCCGCACCGCGCGGTCCCCGGCGCGCAGCCGGGCGGCGGCGTGCGCGGCGGTCCGGATCGGTCGGGCCAGCCGGCGGGCCAGCAGCAGCCCGGCGGCCACCCCGGCGGCGAGCCCGGCCAGCAGCGGCAGCCAGAGGCCGCGCAGCACCTGCCGCCACGGTCCGCTGCTGGTGGCCCGGGTGAGCACCACGCCGTCCCCGCCGGGCAGCGCCCGCCCCTCCACCAGGGCCCGGTGCCCGGCGACGAGCCGGCGGCCGGAGACGTTGCCGCCGGCGGCCACCCGGGCCACCACCGGCCGGGGCAGGCCGGCCCGGTCGACCTGGCCGGCCCGGATGACGTACACCTCGATGTCCTGCTGACGGAGCTGGCGGATGAGCCGGTCGCCGACGGTGTCCCGCTGGCGGACCGCCCGGACACGCAGCACGTCGGCGGCGAGCCGGGCCTGCGCGGCCAGCGCCGCCTGGTCGCGCCGCTCCGCGCCGCGGACCGCCAGGGGGACCGCGACCAGCGCGGTGACCAGCACCGACACCAGCGCCACCGCACAGGTGACCAGCACCGCGCGGGCGGTCAGGGTGTGCACGAGGCGCCGGCGCGGCCGGGTCGGGGCGGGCCGGGCGCCGATGACCGGCAGCGCGACGGTGGGCTGGTCAGGCATCGGCCGCGTACCCGACGCCGCGGTGGGTGCGGATCACGCTGGCCGGGCCGAGCTTGGCCCGCACCTGGGCCACGTGCACGTCGACCGTCCGGGTGCCGGCGTGGGCGGCGTACCCCCAGACGCCGGCCAGCAGCTCCTCCCGGGTGAACACCCGGCCGGGCCGGGCCATCAGGTGCGCGAGCAGGTCGAACTCGGTCGAGGTGAGCTGGACCGGGGCGCCGGCGGCGGTGACCGTCCGGCGGGCCGGGTCGAGGGTCACCGCGCCGACCACCCGGGGCTGCTCGGCGCCGGCCGGCGGGTTGGCCGTGCGGCGCAGCACCGCGCGCACCCGGGCGACCAGCTCGCGCGGGCTGAACGGCTTGGTCACGTAGTCGTCCGCGCCCAGTTCCAGGCCGACGATCCGGTCGACCTCGTCGTCGCGGGCGGTGAGGAAGATGACCGGTGTCCAGTCGCCGTCGGCGCGCAGCCGGCGGCAGACCTCGGTGCCGGCCAGGCCGGGCAGCGCGATGTCGAGCACGCAGGCCACCGGGCGCAGCCGCCGCGCGGCGGCCAGGCCGGCGGTGCCGTCCCGTTCCAGGTGTACGCCGAAGCCGTCCCGGGTCAGATAGAGCCGGACCAGGTCGGCGATGGCCGGCTCGTCCTCCACCACGAGGACGAGCCCGCGCGGGGCGGTGTCGGCGGTCACCGGCCCATGATTACCGACCGGTGGCCGCCGGGGCGGCCCGCGCCATGTTCGGGTTCGGTAAGGAGCCGGTCAGCGGACCGACGCGGGGCGCAACACGGTCGGACGGACGCCGGCCGGCGGCTCGCCGATGGTGGCCACCAGCCGCTCGGCGGGCGTCCGGAGCCGGGTCCGGAAGGCGTGGTTGAGCAGCGCGTCGAGCTGCCAGACCTGCTTCGGGTGGTGGGTACGGATGAGGAACCGCTCGCGCATGCCGTCGATCGCGGTGGCCGCCAGCTCCACACACTGCGACCGGGCGTCCGGGCTCCAGGTGACGTTGCTCAGCTCGCGCAGTTCGGTGTTGAGGTGCAGGCGCAGCCGGTGCAGGACCCGGGTCTGCCGGGTCACCACCAGCCGGCGGTGGGTGAGCAGCATGAGGTACTCGCCGCCGATCGGATGGTCGGGGCGGCTGCACCGGGTGACCAGGATGGTCGCGTCGCCGGAGCCGACGCACCGGCGGAAGATCGGCATGTGCCGACTCACGGTCTGGGCCGCCAGGCCGGTCTCGGCGGCGGCCGGAAGGAACGTTCGGGAGAACACGTCCATGCAACATGCAACGAGCAATTGAGCTGGGGTGATATGGGTCACCGCAAATTTCTGGAACTTCCACCCCGCTGAGCCGCACCCAGGGTGCGACGGTCGGGGTCGGGCCGGCGACGACCGGCCACGGTTCGGCGGGCGCCGCGCCGGTCGGCACCGGCACCCAGTCGACCTGGTACAGCGGGCCGGCGTCGCCGGCCCGACCCGCGACGTCACAGCAGCGGTTGCTGCAACCGGGCGGTGGACTTGCTGAGCAGGATCGGGCCGGAGAACGTGCTGCCCGACCAGCGGTAGCGGTTGATGAGGTTGGTCGCGGTGTCCACCGCCACCAGGTCCGCCCGGCCGTCCCGGTCGAAGTCACCGACGGAGACGAGGTCACGCCGGCCGGTCCAGCCGCTGCCCGCCTTGACCCCCGACGCCAACTGGCCGGCCGTCGTCACCGTGTACCGGTAGAGGTCGCCGGTGCGGGTCTGCCGCGCCAGCAGGTCGACATACCCGTCCCCGTTGATGTCCGAACCGCCGGTCAGCTCGTCCATGCCGGTCCAGCCGCTGCTGCCCAGCACGATCCGCGCACCGAAGCCGGTGCCCCGGCCCGGGTAGAGGTAGAGCGACCCGTTGGTGTTCGCCACCACCAGGTCCGGGTAGCCGTCCCGGTTGTAGTCGCCGATCGGGGCGAACTGGCGGTAGGCGCTGGTGAATCCGCTACCGACCCGGACACGCGGCCCGAGGCCACCGGTGCCGGTGCCCGGGTAGAGCCAGAGGTACCCGGTGGCGGTCTCCCGCGCGATGATGTCCTCGCCGCCGGACCGGTCGAAGTTCCCCACCCGGATGATCTCGTTCATGGCGAGCCAGCCGCCGCCGAGCGAGATCCGCGGGGCGAGCCCGCTGCCGTTCCCCGGTTGCAGGTAGAGCGTCCCGCTGCGGCTGTCCCGGTAGACCAGGTCGGAGAAGCCGTCGCTGGTGAAGTCCCGGATGGCGGGCAACGGCGCCAGGTCGAGGTAGTTCGAGTCGATGTTGAGCTGGATCCCGCCCCAGGTCTCGTTGTGGTCGCCCTGGTACTGCTTCATCCGCCGCTTGGGGGCCCAGTAGTCGGCCGGGATGGCCGGGTCCGAGACCGTCGCCACGCCGTCCCACTTCGCGAAGTCCAGGTAGTCCGGCGGCACGTGCCCGGCCGTGCGGTACGCCGCCACCTGCTGTGCGACGCCGGTGGAGAGGCTGCTGTAGAAGCCGGAGAAGTAGCCGTGGTCGTGCAGCCGCGCGCTGTACGCGCTGACGTACGAATTGACCGCCTGGACGCAGGCCGGATCGCTGGTCGGGTACGACTCGACGTCGACGATCAGCACGCTGCCGGTCTCGAGCCCGAGGTTGCGCGCCTGGAGCGCGGCGTCGTCGGCCTCGGCGCGCCCCTGCCCGGCCGCCAGCGCCGAGTCGGCGGACATCCGGTGCGGGAACGTCGTGCAGGGCGCCTGCAGGCCGACGTAGAGCGGGATGAGCCGCCACCCGGCGGCCAGTTGGGTGGCGACCCACTGCGGCGTGAGGTTCGGCTGGGCGCAGCCGCGGCTCACCCCGCCGAAGTAGATCCCGACGGCCCGGTACGGCGACGCCAGCCAGGCCTGCATCGCCGCGCTGGACGGGGCGGTGCAGGTGTCGAACCCGTACCCGGTGAAGGCGCCGGGTTGCGGGCCGTAGGTGGCCGCGACCGGGGTCATCGGCGGCGGAGCGGTGATGCCGGAGGCGGCGAGCAGCGCCGCGGCCCCCAGCAGCCCGGTGGTCAGGGCGGCACCGAGCCGCCTCGCGGTGGCGCGCGATATCGCCCGGCCAGAGCGCAGAATCATGAGTCCCCGTTCGTCGGCACGAAAGCCGGCGGGCGGACACATCGACCAGTCCAGGCTCATCGCCGGCGGCCTGATTCTGCCGTCACCCGCCGGCCGTGTCGAGACCTGCGGGAATCGGTCGTCCACTCAGCACAGCGGACGGCCCGGACGGACGACGCCGCCGGCACGGGGAGATCCCCGGTGGACGGGCCGGCGGTCACCCGCCGGGTCGGGTCGCCGGTGCGGGCCGCCGGGTCGGGTCGCCGGTGCGGGCCGCCGGGTCGGGTCGTCGGTGCGGGCCGCCGGAGGCTCAGAGCAGCTCGACGATGGTCGCGTTGGCCATCCCGCCGCCCTCGCACATGGTCTGCAGGCCGTAGCGGATGCCGTTGTCCCGCATGTGCTGGAGCATCGTGGTCATGATCCGGGCACCGGATCCGCCGAGCGGGTGGCCGAGCGCGATCGCCCCGCCCCGCGGGTTCAGCCGCTCCGGGTCCGCCTCGGTCTCCGCCAGCCAGGCCAGCGGCACCGGGGCGAACGCCTCGTTCACCTCGTACACGCCGATCTCCTCGATGCCCAGCCCCGCCCGGCGCAGCGCCTTCGCGGTGGCCGGGATGGGGGCGGTGAGCATGGTGACCGGGTCGTCGGCGGCGACCACGGCGGTGTGCACCCGGGCCAGCGGGCGCAGGCCGTGCCGACTGGCCCACTCGCTGGTGGTCACCGCGAGCGCGGCGGCGCCGTCGGAGATCTGCGACGCGGAGCCGGCGGTGACCACGCCGTCGGCCTGGAACGGGGTGGCCAGCTCGCCGAGCTTGGCCAGCGAGGTGTCCCGGCGGATGCCCTCGTCGGCGGTGAACTTGCCGCCGTCGGCGAGCGCCACCGGGGCCAGCTCCGGGTCGAACGCCCCGGCGTCCTGCGCGGCGGCCGCCTTCTCGTGGCTGGCCAGCGCGAACTCGTCGAGCTGGGTACGGGAGAACCGCCAGCGCCGGGCGATCAGCTCGGCGCCGACGCCCTGGTTGAACGGGAGCGCGCTGTCCGCCGCGACCCCCTCGACACCCCGGTAGCGCTCCAGGATGGCGGGGCTGAACGGCATGCCGCCGGCGACGCTGGAGCCCATCGGCACCCGGGTCATCGACTCGACCCCGCCGGCCACTACCAGGTCGGCCTGTCCGGAGAGGACCGTGGCGGCGGCGAAGTGCAGCGCCTGCTGGCTCGACCCGCACTGCCGGTCGAGGGTGGTGCCGGGGACCGACTCGGGCCAGCCGGCGGCCAGCACGGCGTTGCGGGCGACGTTCCACGACTGCTCGCCGACCTGCGACACGCAGCCCCAGATGACGTCGTCGACCTGCTCGGGGTCGATCCCGGTGCGCTCGGCCAGCGCCCGGAGCACGTGCGCCGAGAGGTCGACCGGATGCACGCCGGCGAGGCTGCCCTTGCGCCGCCCGACCGGGGTCCGTACCGCACCGACGATGACCGCGTCACTCATGTTTACTCCCCGGTAACTTGGGCTGCCTCCGATCCTACGTCGTACGCCCGCCGCCGTCCTCCCCCGGTCGCCGGCCCTTCCCCCCGCCCGGCTCGGGTTGCGGCAGGTCGTTGCCGCCGGCTGCCCGGCCCGGGTTGCGGCAGGTCGTTGCCTCGGGTCGCCCGGAGACCACGATCTGCCGCACACCGTCGACCGGGAGGCGGCGGCGGGCGGCTGGCATGCTGGGGCGGTGATGCCACCGTCGCCCCCGGCCCGCCAGTGGCGGGTGCCGCCGGTCCTGCCCGCCGTCAAGTCGGCCGGCGCGCTCGTCCTGGTCGCCCTGGGCCTGCTCTTCACCGGCGACGACCCGGTCCCGCTGGTGCTCGCCGTCCTGGCCGCGGTGATGCTGCTCGGCTGGGCGGCCCGGGACGTGGTGGCGCCGGTCCGGCTCGCCGTCGACGCCGGCGGCATCACCGTGATCCGGGGCTTCGCGGGGCGGCGGCTGCTGCCCTGGTCGGCCGTCGAGGCCATCCGGGTGGAGCGGCGGACCCGGCGCGGCCTGACCGCCGAGACGCTGGAGATCGACGCCGGGGAGTCGCTGCACCTGTTCGGCCGGTACGACCTGAACGCCCCGCCCGAGGAGGTCGCCGAGGCGCTGCACGCCGCCCGGGCCGCCGCCCCCTGACCGGGCGGACGGGTCAGCCGGTGAGCATGGCGGTGCGGACCAGGACCAGGCCGAGCAGCGCCAGCACCAGCACCGCGCCGCCGGCCGCCTGGAACAGGCTGCGCCGCATCCGTGGCGCGTACGCCAGGACCAGCGCCATCAGCGCCCCGGCGACCAGGCCGCCGAGGTGACCGGCGACCGAGATGCCCGGCACGGTGAACGTGAAGATCAGGTTGATCACGAGGATCGGCACGATGGCCGAGGTGTCCCGACCGAGCCGGCGCATGATCACGAAGATCGCGGCGAACAGCCCGAAGATGGCGGTCGACGCCCCGACCGTGCTGGTGTTCGGCGGGCTGAACAGGTAGGCGGCGACGTTGCCGCCGATCCCGGCCACCAGGTAGAGCGCGAGGAAACGCAGCGGCCCGAGCACCGCCTCCAGCGTCCGGCCGAGCACCCAGAGCGCCCACATGTTCAGCAGCAGGTGCACCAGGCCGTAGTGCAGGAACATCGCGGTCACCAGCCGGTACCACTCACCGGCGGCGATGCCGTGCGGCTCGCCGAAGGCGACGTACGAGGCGTAGCCCAGCACCCCACCCCACCGGGTCAGCGGCGTGTCCCCGCCGGCCAGCCCGCCGAAGGCGCCCCCGGCGGCCGCGTCACCGCCCCGGTCCGAGACGATGGAGAGGAGCATCACCAGCACGTTCAGCGCGATCAGCGCCTTGGTGACGTAGCCCTCGCGGCCGGCGGCACCGCCACCGAAGGCGGTACGCGCCGGCCGCACGCTGCGGCGTCCCTCACTCACGCACTCCGGGCACTGGTGCCCGACGGAGGCTTCCCGCATGCACTCCGGGCAGATCGGCCGGTCACAGCGGGTGCACCGGACGTAGGTCTCCCGATCGGGGTGCCGGAAGCAGACCGGAGTGGTCGGCCCCGGGCCCCCGGTGGCGTCGCCTGGCTGCCCGGAGCGCTCAGTCATGCGAGCAAAGGTACCCGCGTACCGCTCAGGACTGCTGGCGCTCGATCTCGACCCGCTCGATGACCACGTCCTGCAGCGGCCGGTCGCTCGGGCCGGTCGGGGTGTTCGCGATCGAGTCCACGACCTTCACCGACTGCTCGTCGGCGACCTGGCCGAAGATGGTGTGCCGGTTGTTCAGGTGCGGGGTCGGGGACACCGTGATGAAGAACTGCGAGCCGTTGGTGCCCGGCCCGGCGTTCGCCATCGCCAGCAGGTACGGCCGGTCGAAGCGCAGCTCCGGGTGGAACTCGTCGGCGAACTTGTAGCCCGGCCCACCGCGGCCGGTGCCGGTCGGGTCACCCATCTGAACCATGAAGCCGCTGATCACCCGGTGCGAGATGGTGCCGTCGTAGTACGGCCCGTTGCCCGGCTGGCCGGTGCGCGGGTCGATGTATTCGCGGGTGCCCTCGGCCAGCTCGACGAAGTTGCGGACGGTCTTCGGCGCGTGGTTCGGGAAGAGCTCCAGCCGGATCGGGCCAGCGTTGGTGTGCAAGGTGGCGTAGACAGCCTCGGCCACGGGTACTCCTCACTCGTTGGTCAGTTCCATGCGGATCCTCCCATGTGCCCGATCTGGCCATGCGGAGGCATCCGAAGGTGGAGGATGTCGAAGGAAGAACTCCCAGGAGGTGGGACCGTGTTTGGAATCGGGCGGCGTAGGACCCAGGGGCAGCTCGCGAAGGCGGAGCTGAACCAGGGCATCGGTCACCTGAGGCAGGCCGCGACGCACGCGGCGAAGGGTGCCGGCGCCTCGGTCGGCCCGCGGGTCCAGGCAGCCCGGGTTGCCGTCGCGCCCACCGCGACCGTGCTCCGGGACCGGGCGTCGAGCGGGCTCGCCTCGTCGGTCGCGGCGGTCGCGCCGCTGGTCCTGGCGGCGCGCGGCGCGCAGGCGGGGGCCGCGGGCAAGGCGATCAAGGGGCGGAAGGCCGCCGCTGCCAAGCAGGTCGAGCTGAGCAAGAAGGCGAAGGCGAAGAACATGAAGGCCGCCAGGAAGAAGCAGAAGCGCTCGCGCGGGATGATGGCCGGCCTGCTGGCCGCCGGCACCGTCGCCGGGCTGGCCGGCGCGATGGCCCTGCGCCGCGCCCGTGAGCAGCGGGAATGGTCCGAGTACGACCCGACCGGCCGGATCGAGTCGAGCCCCGGCGACACGCTGGATCCGATGCGCGAGGACGTCGACACCATCGTGGTGGAGACGCCCGACCCGACCGCGAAGGTCACCCAGGCCGGCCCGACCGGCGCGGGCAGCTCGGCGGTGGCCGGCAGCGGCAGCGCCTCGACCGCGCGCGCCAGCAGCCAGCCGGTGATCCAGCCGACCGACAAGGTCCCCTCGGTCGCCGAGGGCGCCCGGGACGTCTCCGGCCGCCCGGCCGACGACGTGAGCACGGCGCTGAGCAACGGCAAGAACGCCGCCCGGACCAGCGGTCGCCGCTGACCTCGACGGAAAAGCGCCGGCACGCGGGTACGTCCCGCGTCGCCGGCGCTTCCGTCTGCCGGGCGGGTCAGAGCCAGCCGTTACGGCGGAACAGTCGGTAGAGGGTGAAGGACGAGGCCAGCATCAGCGCCCACACCCCGGGGTAGCCGTAGGTCCAGCCCAGCTCCGGCATGTACTTGAAGTTCATCCCGTAGATGCCGGCGATGGCGGTCCACACCGCGCCGATCGCCGCCCACGCGGCGATCTTGCGCATGTCGTTGTTCTGGTCGACGGTGACCTGGGCCAGCCGGGCCTGGAGGATCGAGTTGAGCAGGTCGTCGTACGAGTTGACCTGCTCGACGGTGCGGCTGAGGTGGTCCTGCGCGTCCCGGAAGTAGCGCCGCACCTCCTTCGGCACCTCCCGGTTGACCTGGGAGGTGAGGGTGAGCAGCGGCCGCTGCAACGGCACCACCGCCCGCTTGAACTCGACCAGCTCCCGCTTCATCTGGTAGATGCGCTGGATCCGCCCGCTGCCCTGCCGGTCGAAGACGTCCGCCTCCAGCACGTCGAGGTCGTCCTCCAGCCGATCGGCGACCTCCAGGTAGAGGTCCACCACCCGGTCGGTGATCGCGTACGCCACCGCCCACGGGCCGGTGCGCAGCAGGTCCCGCTTCGCCTCCAGGTCGGCCCGGACCGCCGACAGCCGGCAGGCGTCCCCGTGCCGGACGCTGACCAGGAAGTCCGGCCCGATGAAGAGCATCACCTGCCCGGTCTCCACCACCTCGGAGTTCTCGGTCAGCTCGGTGTGCTCGCAGTAGCGGGCCGTCCGCAGCACCAGGAACGCCACCTCGCCGAAGTGCTCCAGCTTGGGGCGCTGCTGGGCCTTGACCGCGTCCTCCACGGCCAGCTCGTGCAGGCCGTAGGTGGCGGCGATCTCGGTCATCTCGTCCAGCTCCGGCTCGTGCAGGCCGAGCCAGACGAAGGCGTTGCCCTCCCGGCGGGCCGCCGCCAGCGCGTCGGCGTACTGCCAGTCGCCCTGCTGGCGCTCGCCGTCGACGTAGAGGGCGCAGTCGACGATGCCGCTGCGGCCGGGCCCGGTCGGGGCCGGCTCGCGGGGAGAACCGTCGGCGTTGAGGATGCGGCTCATCGCCCGGACCGGGGCCGCCCAGGCCCGCGGCCGGAGCACCCCGCCGCCGCTCTGTCCGGCCGCGCGGTCGCGTGCCAACCTGTCGGTCATCTCGCCCCCTCCCCACCATGCTGCGGCTTGCAGGTTACGCCGATCGGGACGAACCGCAGCGTCGGCGAGGGCTGCGACGAGGCTCACCCCTCGCCCGTGGGGTGGGCGGGCGGCGCCGGGCGGGCCGGCCGCGTCAGGGGGGTGAGGGGCGACACGGCCCACCCGGCACCCCTTGGGGGCGGGAGTAGTGCTGACGCGCCCTCGATCCGGGGGCCGGGAGGGGTTGCGGTCCCCGGCCGGCGGATCGGCCACCGAAAGGTGAAAGGCGCTCGCAGCATTGTGGGTCCCCGGCCGGCCCAACGGGAGCCCCGGGCCGGCCGGTTTCAGCCTTCTGTCAGGAACCTGACAGAAAATCAGCCCCGGACGGCGGCCATCGCCTCGGCCAGCCGCCGCACGCCCTCGTCGATCCGGTCCGCGGTCACCGCGGAGTACGCCAGCCGCAGCGCGTGCCGGCCGCCGTCGATCACGAAGTCGCTGCCCTTGACCACCGCCACGCCGCGCTCGGCCGCCGCCGGGGCGAGCCGATCCACCTCGACGTCCTCCGGCAGCTCGACCCAGAGGAAGTAGCCGCCGTCCGGCTCCACGAACCGGGCCTCGGGAATGTGCCGGCGCAGTGCCTCGGCGAGCAGCCGGGCCCGCTCGCCCAGCGCGGTCCGCACCGTGTGGATCGACTGCTCGATCTGCCCGGAGACGCAGAACTGGTGCACGATCGCCTGCGCCACCATGCCGGGCGAGATGTAGAGGCTGGTGGCCTTCTTGGCGATCGCCGCGATCAGCTCCGCCGAGCCGACCAGGTAGCCGACCCGCACCCCGGGGCAGACCGTCTTGGTGAAGCTCGACGCGTGCACGACCACACCGCGGCTGTCCATCGACAGCATCGACGGCAGCGGCTCGCCCCGGAACCGGATGTCCGCGTACGGGTCGTCCTCGAAGATCGTGAAGCCGTACTCGGCGGCCAGGTCCAGCAGCTCCCGGCGCTTCTCCAGGGAGAGGGTCACCCCGGCCGGGTTCTGGTAGTTCGGGATGACGTGGGCCAGCCGGGGCCGGACTCCCGACTCCAGCAGCTTGCGCAGCTCGGCGGTGTCCAGGCCGTCCGGCTGGACGGTCACGCCGTGGATCTCGCCGCCCATCTGCTGGAGGTTGAGCAGTGTCCGGTCGTACGTGGGGCGCTCGACCACCACGGCGTCGCCCCGGCGGACCAGGTGGTCGAAGAGGAAGGCGTCGGCCTGGAGCGAGCCGTTCGTGATCAGCACCTGGTCGGCCTCGACGCCGTGCTTCTCCGCGATCCACTTCCGCAGGGGCGGGTAGCCGACGGAGGTGCCGTACGCCGTGATCCCGGCGGGGTCGGCGTCGAAGGCACGGACGGCGGCGGCCTTGAGCCCCTCGACATCGACGATGTCCAGCGAGGGAGCGCCACGGGCGAAGGAGATCAACTGCTCGGCGGTCATGCGGACGAGCCTAGGGCCTGCTCCGGCCGGTCCGACCGAGATACACGCGAAGTTCAACATGCGGGCAGTCGATCCGTCCGACCGGCCGACCGAAGAGCCGAAACGCGCTCGCGAACCGTGTCCCGGGCGCGCGGAACCCGGCCGGCCGCCGCGGCCGGACCCCGCCGCGCTCGATGGATTCAGACCGTCGTGGGCGCGTGTTCCCGGGCCCAGACCCGCATCAGGTCGCGGACCGAGATGACCCCGGCCACCTCCCGTCCGTCGAGCACCACCAGATGCCGGAAGCCGCCGCGGGCCATGGCCGCCGCCGCCTCCTCCACCGTCCAGTCGGGACCGGCGTAGACCGCGTCCCAGGTCAGATGGGCACCGGTGCGTTCCTGGTCCGGGTCGAGCCCGGCGCCGATCGCGTTGAGCACGTCCCGCTCGGTCATGATCCCGATCCCTTCGGAATCCGGATCGATCACCACCGCCGAGCCGACCCGGCGGGCCGACATCATCCGGGCCGCCTGGCGGAGCGTGTGCTCCGGGCCGACCACGAGCACCTCACTGGACATCGCTTCCCGAACCTGCATCACGCATCACCCCTATGGGACGGTGGCCTCGGTACGGACATGGTGGGCCATCGATGCGTACCGGGACAAGACCGGGCATCGGTGAAAACGGCGCCGGCTCGTCGCTGTCGGCGGCGGCCGGGGGTCTCGTCGCCGTCGGCGGCGGCGGCCGGGGGTCTCGTCGCCGTCGGCGGCGGCGGCCGGGGGTCTCGTCGCTGTCGACGACGGCCGGGGTGCGGCGGCTCGACCGGCTGGACACTCCGCGCCACCGCCGGGCGGTCCACGCCGGTTGCCCGTAGGGCCACCTCGGCCTGACGTTATCCTCCACGGGAACGCGGTTCAGCTCCGGGGAGGACGTCGGAAATGATCGGAATGGTACTGGCGGCCGGGGCCGGCCGACGGCTACGTCCGTACACCGACACCCTGCCGAAGGCGCTGGTGCCGGTGGACGGGGAGATCACCATCCTGGACATCGCGCTGCGCAACCTCGCCGAGGTCGGGCTCACCGAGGTCGTGATCGTGGTCGGCTACGCCGCGGACGCGGTCCGGGAGCGGCAGGCGGCGCTGGAGGAGAAGTACGGCGTCACCCTCACCCTCGTGCCCAACGACAAGGCCGAGGAGTGGAACAACGCCTACTCGCTGTGGCTGGCGCGGGAGTACTTCGCCCGGGGCGTGCTGCTGGTCAACGGCGACACCGTGCACCCGGTGAGCGTGGAGAAGACCCTGCTGGCCGAGCGCGGGCCGGGCATCCTGCTGGCCGTCGACAACATCAAGCCGCTGGCCGAGGAGGAGATGAAGACCACCTTCGACGCCGCCGGCCAGCTCACCCGGATCACCAAGCTGATGGACCCGGGCGAGGCGTACGGCGAGTACATCGGCGCCACGCTGATCGAGCCGCAGGTGGCTGACGCGCTCGCCGACGCCCTGGAGACGACCTGGCGGCGGGACCCGAACCTCTACTACGAGGACGGCTACCAGGAGTTCGCCGACCGGGGCGGGGAAGTGCGGGCCGCGCCGATCGGCGACGTGTCCTGGGTCGAGGTGGACAACCACGCCGACCTCGCCCGGGCCCGGGAGATCGCGTGCCGCTACTAGCCCGGACGGTCAACACCCCGCTCTCCATCGAGGTCCGGCGGGGCGCGGTGGCCGACCTGGGCCCGCTCCTGGCCGACCGGCGGATCTCCGCCGGCGGGGACGTTGCGGTGGTGGTCGGCCCCGGCCAGGGCGAGAAGATCGTGGAGCTGTGCCGGCCGTCGCTCGGCGCGGCCGATGTGTTCACGGTCACCGGCGGCACCATCGACGCCGCCAACCAGCTCGGCGACCACCTGCGCCGCCGGCAGTACGACGCCG
The DNA here is from genome assembly GCF_040655175.1 of Micromonospora sp. NPDC050495. Classification (NCBI taxonomy): domain Bacteria; kingdom Bacillati; phylum Actinomycetota; class Actinomycetes; order Micromonosporales; family Micromonosporaceae; genus Micromonospora; species Micromonospora sp. NPDC050495. The sequence goes on from NZ_JBFAJK010000011.1 coordinate 21,618, forward strand.
TGGTGGGCATCGGTGGCGGCAAGACCATCGACACCGCCAAGTACGCGGCCACCCGTTACGGCATCCCGATGGTCACCGTCGCGACCAGCCTGGCCAACGACGGCATCGCCTCGCCGACGGCGTCCCTGGACCACGAGGGCGGCAAGGGCTCCTACGGCGTACACATCCCGATCGCGGTGATCGTCGACCTGGACTTCGTGGAGAGCGGCCCGGACCGGCAGACCCAGGCCGGCATCGGCGACGCGGTGAGCAACCTCAGCGCCTGCGCGGACTGGGAGTTGGCCCACGCGGTGCGCGGCGAGCCGATCGACGGCCTGGCCCTCACCCTGGCCCGGACCGGCGCCGAGGCCCTGATCAACCACCCCGGCAAGATCACCGACGACGCGTTCCTGACCACCCTGGCCGAGGCGCTCATCCTGGGCGGGATCGCGAGTTCGGTGTGCGGGTCGACCCGGCCGGCCAGCGGGGGCGACCACGAGATCTCACACGCGATCGACCGGCTCTTCCCCGGCACGGGTTCGCACGGGGAGCAGGTCGGCCTCGGTGCGCTCTTCTGCACCTTCCTGCGCGGCGAGACGGAACGCTTCGGCCAGCTCGCCCGCTGCCTGCACCGGCACGGCCTGGCCACCACGCCCGCCGAACTGGGGTTGACCGACGAGCAGTTCGTCGAGGCCGTGCAGTTCGCCCCGGCCACCCGGCCGGACCGGTTCACCATCCTCGAGCACCTCGCGCTGTCGGCCGACGAGACCCGTCGGCGGCTGGGAGATTACGCCGATGAACTTCGCGATCACCGTGTCTGACCCCGCCCGCCCGACCGTCGCCGACTTCCACCGGCGCAACCGGGGCGGCGGCCTGTTCAGCGAGTCGGTGAGCCAGTGGATCGGGGCGTTCTTCGCCCTGCTCGCCCAGCGGGCCGGGCTGCGCCCGACCGCGTTGACCCTCGCCAACCTGGTGCTCGGCCTGGCCGCCTCGGTCACCGTGATCGCGCTCGCCGGCCCGGTCGCGGCCGGCACCGTCCCGGCCTGGGCGGTCGGGCTGGTCGCCCTGGTCGGCTGGCAGATCGCGTACGCCCTGGACTGTGCCGACGGTCAGCTCGCCCGGGTGACCGGGCAGGGCAGCGCGGCCGGCGCCCGGGTCGACGTGCTCTGCGACGTGGCCGCCCAGATCGCCCTGGTCGCCGCGCTCGGGGCGACCGCCGTGGCGCAACACCCGGGCACGCCCGCGTGGCTGGTCGCGACGTTCGCCGGCACCTGGATGGTCAACCTGGTCACCTCGGTGATGCAGGCCGGGCCGAACGCGGCCAGCATGGTCACCTCGACCTCGCTCCCGGTACGCCTCGCCAAGCTGGTCCGCGACTACGGCGCGGTGATCCTCCTGGCCGGCCTGGTGCTGACCGTCGCCCCCGCGCTGGCCCTCTGGCTGCTCGTGGCCTTCACGATCGTCAACGGCGGATTCCTGCTGGCCAGCGTCGCCTTCTCCGCCCGCGCCTCCCTCCGCTGACGGGCACCGACCCGGCCGTGCCCGGCCCGGCCCGGCGTGGGCCTTGCCCGGGGGGCCCGGCTCGGGTCCCGCGGGCCTTGCCCGTGGGCCCGGCTCGGGTCCGGCTCGGGCCCGGCAGACGGCTCGGGTGCCGGCGGTGAACGGCGCCCGGCTCGCGCTCGTCCCGATCCGGTGCTGGCCATGCCGCCGGGCCGCCGGCGGGCCAGGGCGAGCCTGGCCGTCGCGGCCCAGGACGGGCGCGAGCCGAGATCGGCCACCCCTGGTCACCGTCCGTGACTGCCCGCCCCGGAGCCGGGGCGACTCAGTACACCCTTTGCTTTGCAGCCAGATACGCAGCGGTAACGGAGAGTTGCCTGCTGCGTATCTGGCTGCAGAGCAAAGGCACCGAACAAGGTCGCCGCAGCCCGCCAGCCCCACCCGGCATCAGCCCAGCTCAGGGGCACAACGAGCCGAAATCGGGGGCGCGCCGCCGCGGGTCGCACCCGCAGGGCAGTCACGGTCAGTGACCGAGCTGCGGTCAACGCACCTCGGTCACCCTTCGTGACCGTCAGGGCTGGGCAGGGGTCGTCCGGTTGCCCGCCACACCGGCGTAGATGTCGATCAGGCGCCGGGTCACCACGTCGGGGTGGAAGAGCCGCTCGTACCGGGCCCGGGCGGCGGTCGCCAGGGCGCCGGCGCCGGCGCGGGCCACCGGGAGGGCGGCGGCCAGCACCGCCGGCTCGGGCGGCACCACCCAGCCCGCCGCACCGGGCTTGATGCCCGCCGGGATCGCCGGCCCGCTAGCGGCGCCGGCGGGGGCCGAGGCCACCTCGGCCGGGCCCGTGCCGGCCGGCTCGCGCGGGGTGTCGGCGCCGACCAGGTACGGGATGCCGCCCAGCGCGGTGCCGAGCACCGGCCGTCCGCTGGCCAGCGCCTCGATGATCACGGTGGGCAGCACGTCGTGCCAGGTGGACGTGGCCAGCACCACGGCGCTCGAGGTGATCGCGGCCCGGACCCCGGCCCGGTCGAGCTGTCCCAGGTAGTGCACGTCGGGTCGCTCGGCGGCGGCCGCCTCGACCAGCGGGCGCAGCTCGCCGTCCCCGGCGATCCGCAGCGGGCCCAGCGCGCCGACCGGGTGCCGCCGCCACGCCTCCAGCAGCAGGTCGAGCCCCTTCTCCGGGGTGAGCCGGGCCAGGTAGAGGAAGCCTTCGCCGAGCGGCGCCGGGGCGCCGGGGTCGGGGACCGCGTTCGGCTTCACCACGATCCGCTCGTCCGGGATGCCGTAGTCGCGCAGGTGGTCGGCGACCGCGCTGGTCAACGCGATGAACCGGTCGACCGACCGCCAGGTGGGGCGGTGCACGGCCAGCGTGGTGGCCATCAGCGCGCTCTGCGCGCGGGAGCCGCGGTAGCAGCGGTGCACGATGGCCGGCACGCCCAGCGCCCGGCCCCGGCAGTCCTGGCAGATCACGCCGTCCCGGAAGTAGAGCCCGGAGGAGCAGACCTGCCGGTAGTTGTGCACCGTCTGCACCACCGGCACCCCCCGCTTGTGCGCGGTCCGCACCACCCAGGGCGAAAGCAGCGGGTACGGGTTGTGCAGGTGCAGCACGTCGGGCCGGTGCTCGACGAGCAGCCGGTCGAGGTCGTGCTGGGCCTGCGGGGCCCAGATCGGGGAGATCGGCAGCAGCGCCTTGGCCGCCTTCGACATGGTGGGGATCTCGTCGGAGCTGCGCAGGAACGGCAGCACCTCCACCCCGGCGGCGGTGAGCTGCCCGATCTCGGCGTCGACGATCGTGTTCTCGCCGGAGGGCTGGGCTTCCCGGTACCGGTTGTGCGCCACCACGATTCTCACGGGAAAGAAGGCTACCGTTGTACGGTGCCCGAACTACCGGAGGTGGAAGCGCTCGCCGGCTACCTGCGCGAGCGCGCGGTGGGCCGGCGCGTCGAACGCGTCGAGGTCACCGCGATCAGCGCCCTGAAGACGTACGACCCGCCGCCGAGCGCGGTGGCCGGGCGGGCCGTGGCCGGCGCGGGCCGGCACGGCAAGTTCCTCGACGTGCTCTTCGAGGGCGGCCTGCACCTGGTCGTGCACCTGGCCCGCGCGGGCTGGCTGCACTACCGGGAGGCGTTCCCGTCGACCACCCCGCTGCGCCCCGGCAAGGGCCCGGTCGCGCTGCGGGTCCGGCTCGACGACGGCTCCGGGTTCGACCTGACCGAGGCCGGCACCCAGAAGAAGCTGGCCGCGTACCTGGTGACCGATCCGGCGCAGGTGCCCGGGGTGGCCAAGCTCGGGCCGGACGCGCTCGGCGCCGACCTGGCCACCTTCGCCGAGCGGCTCCGCAGCCGGCGCGGGCAGGTCAAGGGGGTGCTGACCGACCAGGCGGTGCTGGCCGGCGTGGGCAACGCGTACTCCGACGAGATCCTGCACGCGGCGAAGCTCTCGCCGTTCGCGCTCACCGACCGGCTCACCGACGACCAGCTCGCCACCCTGCACGCGGCGACCCGGGCGGTGCTCGGCGACGCGGTCCGGCGGTCGATGGGGCAGCGGGCCGCCGAGCTGAAGGGCGAGAAGCGCTCCGGGCTGAAGGTCCACGCCCGGAAGGGTCTGCCCTGCCCGGTATGTGGCGATCTGGTGCGCGAGGTGTCGTTCGCTGATTCGAGCCTCCAGTACTGCCCCACCTGCCAGACCGGGGGCAAGCCACTCGCTGACCGTCGGTTGTCCCGCCTCGTACGGTGAGTAACCCCACCCTGCGATTACGGAGAGGAATCGCCCCGGGATCCCCGAAGCTCCCGGTCCGCTCCTCTACCGGGCCCGCTATCCATCGGTATAGTGGCCCGGTCCCCGGCTTCACAACCGATACGGAGCCGGCCAGATCCCGCGAGCACCGACGGACGCGCACTTCCCTTCGGGAGGCCGTCCCGGCCGGGCCCGACGTGGGAGACTGGGACGGTGGGCGACCCGGGCCCTCACTGCGAGTGAGGACGCGTGTCATGCGGGAGGACATGGGTTGAGGTGACGACAAGCCTCCAGCGCCCGGTAACCAACACAGGCCGGAGCAAGAGCGTGCGGCACGTCGACAGCTTCGAGATCCAGCCGCCGACACCGCCGTCGCACAACGGCGTACCCCGGTCGGCTTGGGCCCGTGCCCGCCGGCGGGTGTCCCGCTGGCACCGCCCCTACACCGCGCTGCTGCTCCTGCTCGACTTCGCCGCGGTGGTGGTGGCCGACTGGATCGCCCAGGAGGCGTTCGGCCAGGCCCGGGCTGGCTTCTACAACGCCCAGGAAGACCCGACCTGGTTCTACACCGTGGCGTTCGTGCTGCTGCCGCTCGGCTGGCTGGTCCTGCTCTGGGGCAACCGGGCGTACGACCGGCGCTACCTCGGGCTCGGCCCCGACGAGTTCAAGCGGGTGGTCCGGGGCGGGGTGGCGGTCGCCGCCACGGTGTCGTTCCTCGCCTTCGCCACCAAGACCGACCTCTCCCGCTACACGGTGGGCTTCGCCCTGCTCGGCGCGTTGATGCTGATCCTGGTGGAGCGCTTCATGGCGCGCTTCCTGCTGCACGCGATCCGCCGCCGGGCCGGCCAGGCCGGGCACCGGATGGTGCTGATCGGCACCCTGCCGGAGTGCCTGGAGGTCTACACCGCGGTCACCCGCAACCCCGGCGCCGGCCTGGTGCCGGTGGCGATCCACCTCACCGACGGGTACGCCGCCGCGCGGGGCATCGAGACCCCCGTGCCGGTCTACGCCGGCCGGGACGTGCTAGCCCTGGTCCGCGAGGTCGGTGGGGACACCATCGCGGTCTGCGGCTCGGCCAGCGCCGAGCCCGGCGAGCTGCGCCGGCTGGCCTGGCAACTGGAGGGCTCCGGCGTCGACCTGGTGGTCGCGCCCCAGCTCACCGACATCGCCGGCCCCCGGGTGCACATCCGCCCGATCGAGGGCCTGCCGCTGCTGCACGTCGAGGAGCCGACGCTGTCGGGCCCGGCGCTGCTGGTCAAGAACCTGATGGACCGGGTCGCCGCCGGGCTCGGCCTGGTGCTGCTGATCCCGCTCTTCGCGGCCATCGCGCTCGCCATCCGGATCTCCGACCCCGGGCCGGTCTTCTTCCGGCAGCCCCGGGTCGGGCACGAGGGGCGGACCTTCCGGGTCTGGAAGTTCCGGACCATGTACGTCGACGCCGAGGAGCGCCTGGCCAGCCTGGTCGACCAGAACGAGACCGACGGCCTGCTGTTCAAGATGAAGCAGGACCCGCGGGTCTTCCCGGTGGGCCGGTTCCTGCGCGCCTCCTCGCTGGACGAGCTGCCCCAGCTGATCAACGTGCTCTGGGGCGAGATGTCGCTGGTCGGGCCGCGCCCGCTCCCCGCCGACGACGGCGACTTCCTGGGCGACGTGCGGCGCCGGCTGCTGGTCCGCCCCGGGATCACCGGCCTGTGGCAGGTCTCCGGCCGCTCCGACCTGTCCTGGGACGAGGCGGTCCGGCTGGACCTCTACTACGTCGACAACTGGTCGCTGGCGTACGACCTGAGCATCCTGTGGCGGACCGTCGGGGTGGTGCTCGTCCGCAAGGGCGCGTACTAGCGCTACGGAGGCGGACCCGTCAGGATCGCTGCGTGGGTGGCAACCTCTCGGCCGTGTTCGGCGTCGTCTCGCTGGTCAGCGCGCTCGCCGCGGCGCTCTGGGCGGTGCTGCGGCTGCGCGGCCGCCGGGGCATCGCGACCGCCACCCAGCGCGCCACCTACGAGGTGCTGCACACCGCCGGGCTGGCCGCCGAGCCGCTGCGGGCCGGGCTGAGCGCGGCGGGCGCGGCGAAGGCCGTACGCCATCTGCGGGCCCTGGTGGGTGCGGCCGGGCTGGCCCTGACGGACCGGGAGGCCCTGCTCGCGCTCGACGGGCGCGGGGCGCACCACGGCGACCAGCTGCTCGCGGCGGCCCAGCGGGCGGCCGGCACCGGCCGGTCGACCGTGCTGCACGACGCGGAGCTGCAGTGCGACCTGGTGGACTGCCCGGTACGCGGCGCCGTGGTGGCCCCGCTGAGCGCGGACGGCCGGGTGGTCGGGGCGCTGGTGGCGATCGCCGACGAGCGGCCCGCCCCGGGGCTGGTGCAGGCCACCCTGGAGACCGCGCACTGGGCCGGCGATCAGCTCGCCCTCGCCGAGCTGGACTCGTCCCGGGAGCGCCTGGCCCGGGCCGAGGTACGCGCGCTGCGCGCCCAGATCAGCCCGCACTTCATCTACAACGCGCTGACCGCCATCGGCTCGTTCGTCCGGACCGACCCGGAGCGGGCCCGCGAGCTGATCCTGGAGTTCGCCGAGTTCACCCGCTACTCGTTCCGGGCGCACGGCGAGTTCACCACCCTCGCCGAGGAGCTGCGCTCGATCGACCGGTACCTGACCATCGAGCGGGCCCGGTTCGGCGAGCGACTCCAGGTGCGGCTCCAGATCGCTCCGGAGGTGCTGCCGGTGACCCTGCCGTTCCTCTGCCTTCAGCCGCTGGTGGAGAACGCGGTCCGGCACGGGTTGTCCCGCAAGCCGGGCACCGGCATGGTGAGCATCGAGGCCCGGGACGCGGGCGCGGAGTGCCACATCACGGTGGAGGACGACGGAGTGGGGATGGATCCGACCACGCTGACCGCCGGCATCGCCGAGCTGGCCGCGGCCGGCGGTGACCCGACCGACGACCCGGGGCAGCACGTCGGCCTCTCGAACGTCGACGAGCGGCTCCGGTCGGCCTTCGGGGACCGGTTCGGCCTGGTCGTCGAGACGGGTCTGGGCTCGGGTACGAAGGTGAGCATGCGGGTGCCGAAGTTCCATCCCGGGGTCCGGGCGACGTCATGAACACCGCCACCGGGTTTCTCCGCGTGCTGGCGGTGGACGACGAGCCGCCGGCGCTGGACGAGCTGGCGTACCACCTGCGGGCGGATCCGCGGGTGGCCCGGCTGCACACCGCCGGGGACGCCACCGAGGCGTTGCGGCTGCTCCGCGACGGCGACGTGGACGTGGTCTTCCTGGACATCCGGATGCCCGGGCTGGACGGCATGGAGCTGGCCCGGGTGCTGCGCCGGTTCGCCCGGCCGCCGGCGATCGTCTTCGTCACCGCGTACGACGACGGCGCGGTGGACGCCTTCGACCTGGGCGCCACGGACTACGTGCGCAAGCCGGTACGGGCGGAACGGCTGGCCGAGTCGCTGCGCCGGGTGATCGGCTCCCGGGTGGTCCCCTCGCATCCGGCGGCCCTGGCCCGGGCCGAGGAGGACCCGACCATCCCGATCGAGCTGGCCGGGACGACCCGGATGCTGCCCCGCTCGGCGGTGCGCTGGGTGGAGGCGCAGGGCGACTACGCCCGGTTGCACACCGCGGACGGCTCGCACCTGGTCCGGGTCTCGCTGGCCACCCTGGCCGAGCGCTGGGCGGACGCGGGTTTCGTACGGATCCACCGCTCGTACCTGGTGCAGCTGCGGCTGATCGCGGAGCTGCGGCTGGTCAACTCGGGGTACGTGGTGGTGATCGACGGGGCGGAGTTGCCGGTGAGCCGCCGGCACACCCGGGAGCTGAAGGACAAGCTGGTCCGGGCCGCCAAGCAGGACTGGAACCGCTGAGCGGAGATTTTTTCCGCCGGATCGGGAATACGCGCCATTCGTCGTACGCTGTACGGGACGCCGTACGACAGAGTGGAGGCCGCATGCCCGACAGCCGTTACGACGCCGCGACCGACTTCGACCGCCAGCTCGACCGCCTGGTGGGGCTCGGCTACCCCGCCCTCGCCGGGCTGACCGAGGACGCCTTCCGCGACCTGCTCACCCCGCTGCGCGCGGCGGCCGTCGCCGGGGCGGCCGGGCTGGCCGCACCCACCGACGGGCGGGTGCCCTTCCTGCTGGTGACCACCCGCGAGCTGGTGCCGGTGCCGGAGCGGATCGCGCTGACCACGCTCGCCGGCAAGCGCAAGCCCGGCGTCCTCGACCGGAACTTCCCCGCCGCCGACCTGCCCAGGTTCGACCCGATCAAGGAGCTGGAGGTGCCGGCCGGGCCGGCGTACCTGCTCTTCGACGTGGACCGGGGCGAGGAGTACCGCAACCTGCCGCCGGCCACCGCGCTGGAGCAGATGACCGCGGCCGGCCGGCTGCCGATCACCATCGACGAAGGGCTGGCGTTCGTCACCCTGCACCCGCCCGCGCTGGCCAGCAACCGGTGCTTCTCGCTGGTCGGGTCGCGCTGCGGCGACCGGCGGGTGCCGGCGCTCTGGATCAGCCAGGGCGCGCCGAAGCTGGGCTGGTGCTGGCACGGCAACCCGCACACCTGGCTCGGCTCGGCAACCGCCGATCCGGTGCGGATCGGACTCGGCTGAGCCACAGAAGATGTCGGCGACGGGCAGCACCAGCGGGAACGGCTGGTGCTGCCCGGAGGGTGTCGGCCGGGCCTGGCCGTCGAGGAGCCGGCGGAGGTGGTTGCGTCCCCATCCGTCGTCCACAACGAGGCAGCGGTCATCCACCAGGTTGTCCACAGGAGTGAAGCGTTATCCACACGTTGTCCACAGCACCGTCCCGGTGCTCTTGACATTCCCACCGGGCAGGCGAGACTGCCGGGGATGACCGGAGCCGAGGAGCAGGACGGTCCGGGGCGGCGGGTGGCCGCTCCGGTCTCCGGGCCGCGCGCCCCGGAGCCGGACACCCCCGGGCCGCGCACCCCCGGTGCGCGCACCCCCTGGCCGTCACGCCGGACCCGGATCGTGCTGGCCGAGGTGTCCCGCCCGGCCAGTCGCGCCGAGCGGACCCGCTCCGAGCTGACCCAGCAGACCCGGGTCGGCGAGACCCTGGTGCAGGGCCTCATGCGGGCCCAGCTCTCGCTGGCGCTGCGGCTCAGCCTGCTGGTGCTGATCGGGCTGGGCGGCCTGCCCTGGCTCTTCGCCATCGCGCCCTCGGTCGGCCGGGTCACCGTGCTCGGGGTCAACCTGCCGTGGCTGCTGCTCGGGGTGGCCGCCTTCCCCTTCCTGATCGGGGTCGGCTGGGCGTACGTGCGGCTGGCCGAACGCAACGAGCAGGACTTCACCGACCTGGTCCAGCGGCCGGAGCGCTGACGTGGGCAACGCGTACGTCGTCCCGGCGATCGTGGTGGTCACCCTGGTCACCGTCGGGATCGGCTTCTACGGGCTGCGACTGGCCCGGACCACCTCCGACTTCCTGGTCGCCTCCCGGGCGGTCAGCCCGACCTGGAACGCCGCCGCGATCGGCGGGGAATACCTGTCGGCGGCGAGCTTCCTCGGCGTGGCCGGCCTGATTCTCAAGTACGGCGTCGACGTGCTCTGGTACCCGGTCGGCTTCGCCGCCGGCTACCTGGCGCTGCTGCTCTTCGTGGCCGCCCCGCTGCGCCGCTCCGGGGCGTTCACCCTGCCGGACTTCTGCGAGGTGCGGCTCGGCTCGCGGCGGCTGCGCAAGCTGGCCACCGTCTTCGTCATCTTCATCGGCTGGCTCTATCTGGTGCCGCAACTCCAGGGCGCCGGGTTGACGTTGAACACGGTCGCCGGCTCGCCGTACCCGGTGGGGGCGCTGCTGGTCGCCGTGGTGGTGACCGCGAACGTGGCGCTGGGCGGGATGCGCGCGATCACCTTCGTCCAGGCGTTTCAATACTGGCTCAAGCTGACCGCGCTGGCCGTACCCGCGATCTTCCTGGCGTTGCAGTGGCAGGCCGACGCCCGCCCGGCGGTGACCCCGCCCGACGGGCCGGCGTTCCGGACCGCGACCACCGTCGTGGTCGAGCACCGCGCGACCCTCACCCTCCCCGACGGCGAGATCCGGGAGGTACGCCCCGGCGACCGGCTCGACTTCGCCGCCGGCGACCCGGTGCCGGAGGTCGCCGGCACGGCCACCGACGCGGCCGACTGGCTCCTCCCGGACACCGCCGGGGACGACGACCGGGGATTGTTCGCCACCTACTCGCTGATCCTGGCCACCTTCCTCGGCACCATGGGCCTGCCGCACGTGCTGGTCCGCTTCTACACCAACCCGGACGGCGCGGCCGCCCGGCGCACCACGCTGGTGGTGCTCGCCCTGGTCGGCGTCTTCTACCTGCTGCCCACCATCTACGGCGTGCTGGGCCGGATCTACACCCCGCAACTGCTGATCACCGGGCAGACCGACGCGGTGGTGGTGCTGCTGCCGGGGGCGGCCCTCGGGGCGGGCCCGGCGGGCCGGCTGCTCGCCGCGCTGGTCTCCGCCGGGGCGTTCGCCGCCTTCCTCTCCACCTCGTCCGGGCTGCTCACCAGCGTCGCCGGGGTGATCTCCACCGACGTGCTCGGCCGCGGCTCGGTCCGCGGTTTCCGGCTGGCCACGGTGATCGCGGGCGGGGTGCCGGCGGTCCTCGCCCTGAACGTCTCCGGGCTGGACGTCTCGCAGGTGGTGGGGCTGGCGTTCGCGGTGGCCGCGTCGAGTTTCTGCCCGCTGCTGGTGCTCGGCATCTGGTGGCGCGGCCTGACCGACCTGGGCGCCGCCGCCGGGGTGCTGGTCGGCGGCGGGGCGGCGATCGGCGCGGTGCTGCTCACCGTGCTCGGCCCGCCGCTGACCGGGTGGCCGGCCACGCTGACCACCCAGCCGGCCGCGTGGACGGTGCCGCTGGCGTTCACCGTGATGGTGGCGGTGTCGATGGCCACCCGACGGCGGCTGCCGCCCGACGTCGGCGTCACCATGCTGCGCCTGCACGCCCCGGAGACACTGCAGCTCTGACGTACGGCTCAGGTAGGACCGGGGATCATCCTGTGGCCGGATCGACGGCTGGACCGGGCGGGATACGGTCGGGGGCATGGCTGAGCACCCCGCGCTGTCCCTCCGTGGCCTGGTCAAAAGGTTCGACACCAAGGTGGCGGTCGCCGGCGTCGACCTGGACGTGCCGACCGGCTCGTTCTACGGACTGCTCGGCCCGAACGGTGCCGGCAAGACCACCACCCTCTCGATGGCCGTCGGCCTGCTGCGCCCCGACGCCGGCCAGGCCCGGGTCCTCGGGTACGACGTCTGGGCCGACCCGGTCCGCGCCAAGGGCCTGCTCGGCGTGATGCCGGACGGGGTACGCCTCTTCGACCGGCTCAGCGGGGCGGAGCTGCTGGCGTACCACGGTCTGCTGCGCGGCATGGACCCGGCGGTGGTCGACCAGCGGGCCGCGGAGCTGCTGGACGTGCTGGCGCTCGGCGACGCCGGCCGCACCCTGGTGGTCGACTACTCGGCCGGCATGAAGAAGAAGATCGGCCTGGCCTGCGCGCTGCTGCACGGCCCCCGGCTGCTGGTGCTCGACGAGCCGTTCGAGGCGGTCGACCCGGTCTCGGCCGCGCTGATCCGCGACATCCTGCACCGCTACGTGGTCGGCGGCGGCACGGTCGTCTTCTCCAGTCACGTGATGGAGGTGGTCGAGCGGCTCTGCACGCACGTGGCGATCCTCGCCCAGGGCCGGATCAGCCGGGTCGGCACGCTCGACGAGGTGCGCGGCGGCCGTCCCCTGGAGGAGGTCTTCGTGACGGCGGTCGGCGGCCGGACCGCCACCGGTGAGGAGCTGTCGTGGCTGTCCCGGTGAGCGCACCGGACGCGCCGGCCCGGCCGGTCTCGGCCCGACACTTCGTCCGGCTCAAGCTGCGGGTGATGGGCAACAACTTCCGGGGCCAGGGCTGGCGGGTCGCGCTCTTCGTGCTGGGGTTGTTCTTCGGGCTCTGGTTCGCCGCCGGCGGCTTCTTCGCGCTGGCCGCCCCCGGCCTGGCCGGCGAGTCCCGGTACGCGCTGCTGGTCGCCGCGTTCGGCGGTGGGCTGCTGGTGTTGGGCTGGCTGCTGCTGCCGCTGGTCTTCTTCGGCGTGGACGAGACCCTGGACCCGGCCCGGTTCGCCCTGCTCCCGCTGTCCCGGCGCACCCTGGTCACCGGCCTGTTCGCCGCCGCCCTGATCAGCGTGCCGGTGCTGGCGACGCTGCTCGCGGTGACCGGGCTGGTGGTGACCGCTGGGGCGCTCGGCGGCTGGCTGGCCGCGCTGGTCGCGGTGCTCGGCGCCGCCGGCGGGCTGCTGCTCTGCGTGGCCGCCGCCCGCGCGGTGACCAGCGCGTTCGCCACCATGTTGCGGTCCCGCCGGGTACGCGACCTGGCCGCGGTGCTGCTCGCGGTGCTGGCCGCGCTGCTCGGGCCGGTGCAGATCTTCGTGGCGGCGGCGGTCCAGCGCGCCGACTGGGACCGGCTGACCGGGGTGGCCCGGGTGCTCGGGTGGACGCCGTTCGGGGCGCCGTGGACCGTCGGCATCGACGTGGCCGAGGGCCGGGGCGGCGCCGCCGCGCTGAAGCTCCTGATCACCGCGCTGACGGTGGGCGCGCTGCTGCTCTGGTGGTCGCGGACGCTCGAGTCGGCGATGGTCGGCGCGACCAGCGCCGGACCGGCGCGGCAGCGGCGCGGCCCGATCGGTGGGGCCGTCGGGCAGCTCTTCCCCCGGGCGGTCGGCTGGGCCCGGCGGGACCGGTTCGGCGCGCTGGTCGCCCGGGAGTGCCGCTACTGGTGGCGGGACGCCCGGCGGCGGGCCAACCTGATCACCATCGCGGTGGTCGGCGTGTTCGTGCCGGTGATGGTCAACCTGGGTGGCTCCCGGCTGATCGAGGACGGCGGTCAGGCGTTCGGCCAGGCGGCGGCGGACGCGTCGCCGGTGCTGGTCAGCCTCTCGATGCTTTTCGTCGGTGTGCTCGCCTCGGTCACCCTGGCGAACCAGTTCGGTTTCGACGGCAGTGCGTACGCGGCGAACGTGGTGGCCGGGGTGCCGGGGCGGGTGGAGCTGCGGGCCAGGATGGCCGCGTTCTCGCTCTACGTGGTGCCGATCCTGATCGCCGTGGCGATCGTGCTGGCCGTCGCGCTCGGGCGGCCGGGCTGGCTCGGGGTGATGGCCGGGGCCCTGTTCGCCGCGTACGGCTGCGGGCTGGCGGTCAACTCCTTCGTGGCGGTGCTCGGCGGCTTCGCCCTGCCGGAGACGAGCAACCCGTTCGCGATGAACACCGGCTCGGGGGTGGCGAAGAGCCTGCTCAGCCTGGTCTCCATGGTCGCCTCGGCGGCGCTGGGGGTGCCGCTGGTGGTGGCCGCGGCGCTGCTCGGTGACGTCTGGCTCTGGCTGGCCCTGCCGGTCGGCGCGGCGTACGGGCTGGGCGGGGCGCTGCTCGGGGCGTACCTGGCCGGCGACGCGCTGGACCGGCGCCAGCCGGAACTGCTGGCCGCCGTCACCCCGAGGCGCTGACCATGCCGGTCGTCGAGGCCGTGGTCACCGTCCCGGTGCCGCCGGAGCTGGCCTTCGCCGTGTCGCAGACGGTGGCGCCGGTCCGCTACCGGTGGGACCCGTTCGTCCGGGAGCAGCGCTTCCTGGCCGGCGCCACCCGGCCGGGCAAGGGGGTACGCACCTTCACCCGGTCCCGGCACGGCCTGGTCATGGTCAGCGAGTACGTCTCGTACGCCCCGCCGAGCAACGTGGGCATGAAGATGGTGCGCGGTCCGTGGTTCTTCGAGCGGTTCGGCGGCGGTTGGCGGTTCGCCCCGGGGCCCGATCCCGGGACGACGGTCGCCACCTGGCGGTACAACTTCCGCTGCCGGCCGGCGGTGCTGCGCCCGGTCGCCGAGTGGATCGGGGTACGCCTGCTCGGCTGGGACATCCGCCGCCGGATCGCCGGCTACGCGGCCGGCTGCGCCGACCCGGAGGTGCTGGCCGCCGCCCGCCGCGCGCTCCCGGCCTGACGCGCACCCGCTCACCGCCCAGCGCCGCTCGCCGCCCTGCTCGCGGCGCGCCGGGGTGGCCCGGGATTCGCGGTTCAGGCGGTGCGGCGGACGGCCGCGTACAGCTGGTGGCCGTCACCGATGGTGGTGATGTTGACCAGTTCCCAGCCGTAGTTGGACAGGTGCTCGACGGCCTCCAGCAGCGGCTGAAATCCGCTGTGTCCCCAGCCTCGCCGGGCGGTGACCACGAGATGCCGGTACGGATAGACGCGCAGGTCGATCTGGCCGGCGAGGACGGCCTCGGCGGTGACCACCCGCTCCCTGGCGAGTCGCTCGGGCGGGATCATCGACATGCCGGGCAGAGTAGGCCCTCCGGTCGAGTCCGGACCGGCGGAGGTCGGTCCGGACCGGCGGAGGCTGGTCAGGACCGGCGGAGGCTGGTGACCAGGGCCCGCCAGGCGGCCGGCGGGAAGGCGAGGGTCGGCCCCGACGGATCCTTGCTGTCCCGGACCAGCACCACCCCGGGCAGGTTGCCGGCCACCTCCACACAGTTGCCACCAGAGTCTGTCGATCGGGATGACGTGCGCCAACACGGCTCTTCGATCGTCATGGCATCACCTTCAGCTTCCGGATCAGATCCAGTGTGGCTCCCGCGGACAGCGCTTCGCCGAGGAGGCTATCCCACTTGCGCTCGATGACGCCGATCGTCTCGGGGTCGTCAACCACGTGTCCCCGCGCGGCGTTCTCCAGGTACAGCACCCGCTCGGAGTCGGGCAACTCAGCCAGCACGAAGCCACCGCCGAGCCCGGCATGCTCACCGGCCGCGAGCGGCACGATGTGCACCCGGACTGCCGGAAGCTCAGCCAGTTCCAGCAACCGGGCCAGCTGACGGTCGAGCACCGCCGGCCCGCCCACCGGCCGGCGGACGGCGGTCTCATCCAGCAGGAAAACGCAGTGTGGCGGGTTGTCGCGGTGCAGCAGCAGTTGCCGCTCCATCCGGAGAGCCACCAACTCGTCGACCACGGCCGAGGGGTGCAAGCCGCCGGTGGAGATGACGGCGCGGGCGTACTCCTCGGTTTGCAGCAGGCCCGGGACGAGGCACGTCTCGAAGGCGCGCAGTCGGACCGCCTGCTGTTCGTACCCGCGCCAGGGCACGAACCACGACGGGCCGCGCTCCTGGTCCGCCGCCTGAAGCAGCTGTGTGAGGAGGCCGCCGGTGCCGAGGGCCTGGTCGGCGGCGACGGCGAACTCCAGGGTGGGCCGGCGGCGGCCGGTCTCGATGGCGGCAACCGTGGACGGGCTCCACTTGATCAGCCCGGCCAGCCCTTCCTGGGAGACCTCCGCGCCGGCCCGGGCGGCCTTCAGCGCCCGGATCCACATCTCGATGTTCATCCTTACCTCTCCGGTAAGTACGCGACCGCGCTGCGTAGTAAGCCCTGGCATCCTCCCCTGTCCGGGGCCCCGAGTCCAGGGTGGAGACACGCGGCCCGGCCGGTGGAGGCGACGACCCGGCGGCCGGTCCTGCGCCAGGTCGCCCCGGCCATTCCTCCGGCCGGGGCGACCCCTTCCGAGCAGAGGAGGCCCCGGATGTTCGCCCTGTTCCGCCGCCGCAGGAATGCCGCCGCGCACGCGTACCGCAGGAGCAGCCCGCCCTCGACGGCCGCCGCGCCGACCGGCGGAGCCGCCCCCGGCGGCGTGCCGGTTCCGACCCGGCCGAACACGGTGCCGGCCTGGGCGACGCAGCCGACGGTGGCCATGCCACGCCCCGGCCGGGCCGGCTGGTTGACGCCCGCGCAGACCTGGCGGGCCAACGGCGGCCGGTGGTGACCACCGGGCGCACCGGCCGGGCGCACCGGCCGGGCGCACCTGCCGATGCGGCCGGCGTGGCGCTGCCGGGCCTGCGGGGCGCCCTGGCCGTGCCAGCCGGCCCGGCTCGCGCTGCTGGCCGAGTACCGCCACGACCGGGTGGAACTGCTGATCTATCTGGGTGGCCTGCTGGCGGAGGCGCACACCCAGTTGCCCGGCGCCACCGACCTGCACGCCCGCTTCCTGGGTTGGGCGCGGGCCGGGGACGGCACAATGTTTCACGTGAATCATGAGCCGGGTGCCGAGATCCACCACACCGACCCGTTCGCCGTGCCCGCCGGGCAACGCTCGCCGGCACGCCGGTTGCGCGGCCGGCTGGCGGCGCCCGTGACGCTCTGGACCGCGCCGGGGCCGGCCGGGCTGACCGTCTCGTCCACGCTGGTCGCCGAGGGCGAGCCGGACCGGCTGCTCGGGTTGGTCGACCCGGAGTCCGACCTGTGGGCGGCGGTCGAGGAGGCGGGGCGGTTCGCCGTCGCCCAGCTCGGGCCGGCGCACCGGCAGCTCGCCGACCGCTTCGCCGGGCTCTTCCCGTCACCGGGTGGCCTCTTCGCGATCGGCTCGTGGACCGACACCCCGTACGGGCCGGTGCCGTCGGACGCCGGCGGGTGGGCCGGTTGCCGGCTCGACGCGGCCCGCGAGTACGGCTGGGGCCTGCTGGTGGAGGCCACCGTCGAGGCCGTCGAGCTGGCCGAGGAGACCGCTCCGCTGCTGCACTACCGGGGTCGGTACCGCGAACTCACGAATTGACGTGCCGTTGAACGGAGTGACCTGGGTCACTCGGCGCAGCCGGAGTGCCGTTCGGCGCAGCCGCTGA
Organism: Micromonospora sp. NPDC050495; assembly: GCF_040655175.1. NCBI lineage: Bacteria > Bacillati > Actinomycetota > Actinomycetes > Micromonosporales > Micromonosporaceae > Micromonospora > Micromonospora sp. NPDC050495. The sequence continues at coordinate 38,471 of NZ_JBFAJK010000011.1, forward strand.
CCGTGGCCGATCCGAGCCTTCCCCGGAGGGGAGCGCGCTCTCTACCGTGCGCGAAAATCCCCGACGCCTGTGAAGGTGGTGATCCACAGATGTCCACGGACACGCCTGCCTCCGCGCCGGCCGAGTCCCCGGCCGAGCGGTACCTCGCCGTACAACGCTCGGACGAGTTCGCCGGGTTGCGGCGCGCGCTGCGCGGCTTCGTCTTCCCGATGACCGTCGCGTTCTTCCTGTGGTACGCGCTCTACGTCATTCTCTCCGCGTACGCGCGGGGCTTCATGGGCGCGAAGCTCTTCGGCAACGTCAACGTCGCGCTCGTCTTCGGCCTGCTCCAGTTCGTGTCCACGTTCGTCATCGCGTGGCTCTACTCCCGGTTCGCCGACCGGAAGATCGACCCGGTCGCCGACCGGATCCGCGCCGAGATGGGGGAGGTGACCCATGAACACGGTCCTCGCGGCTGAGGCGGGCAGCACCACCGCCCGCAACCTCACCATCACGCTCTTCCTGATCTTCGTGGCGATCACGCTGGCCATCACCGTCTGGGCCAGCCGGCAGACCAAGACCGCCACCGACTTCTACGCCGGCGGCCGGTCCTTCTCCGGCTTCCAGAACGGCATGGCCATCGGCGGCGACTACATGTCGGCCGCGTCCTTCCTGGGCATCGCCGGCATCATCGCCCTGTACGGATACGACGGCTTCCTGTACTCGATCGGCTTCCTGGTCGCCTGGCTGGTGGCGCTGCTGCTCGTCGCCGAACTGCTGCGCAACTCCGGCCGGTACACGATGGCCGACGTGCTGGCCTTCCGGATGCGCCAGCGGCCGGTCCGTACCGCGGCGGCGGTCTCCACCATCACCGTCTCGATCTTCTACCTGCTGGCCCAGATGGTCGGCGCGGGCGCGCTGGTCGCCCTGCTGCTCGGCATCAAGCCGGGCACCACGTTCCTCGGCATGGACGCGGACACCGCCAAGGTGGCCACGATCATCATGGTCGGCGCCCTGATGATCATCTACGTCACGGTCGGTGGCATGAAGGGCACCACGTACGTCCAGATCGTCAAGGCCTTCCTGCTGATGACCGGCGCGATCGTGATGACCCTGCTGGTGCTGGCGCACTACAAGTTCAACCTCTCCTCGCTGCTCGGCGACGCGGCCAAGCAGTCCGGCAAGGGCGCGTCGTTCCTGGAACCGGGGCTGCGCTACGGCGTGGAAACGCCCGGGGACGCGTTGAAGACCTTCTACAGCAAGATGGACCTGCTCTCGCTCGGCATCGCGCTGGTGCTCGGCACCGCCGGCCTGCCGCACATCCTGATCCGCTTCTACACCGTGCCGACCGCCAAGGCGGCCCGGAAGAGCGTGCTCTGGGCGATCGGCATCATCGGCACCTTCTACCTGCTCACCCTGGCCCTCGGCTTCGGCGCGGCGGCGCTGGTCGGCGGCAAGGCGATCACCGCGCAGGACAAGGCCGGCAACACGGCGGCGCCGCAGCTCGCCGAGGCCCTGGGCAAGGACTTCTTCGGCGGTGATCTGGGCGGGGCGACCCTGCTGGCGATCATCGCGGCGGTCGCCTTCGCCACCATCCTGGCGGTGGTCGCCGGGTTGACCCTGGCCTCGTCGTCCAGCCTGGCCCACGACTTCTACGCCAACGTGGTGAAGGACGGCACCGCCTCCGAACGGCAGGAGGTCAACGTGGCCCGGATCTCCGCCCTGGTGATCGGCGCCATCGCGATCGTGCTGTCGATCTTCGCGCAGAGCCTGAACGTGGCGTTCCTGGTGGCGCTCGCCTTCGCGGTGGCCGCCTCCGGCAACCTGCCGGCGATCCTCTACAGCCTGTTCTGGAAGCGGTTCAACACCTCCGGCGCGGTGTGGGCGATCTACGGCGGCCTGATCGCCGCCGTGGTGCTGGTCTTCTTCTCCCCGGTGGTGTCCGGGGCGCCGACGGCCATGTTCCCCGACCACGACTGGCACTGGTTCCCGCTGTCCAACCCGGGCATCATCTCCATCCCGGTCGGCTTCCTCTGCGGCTGGATCGGCACCCTGCTCTCCAAGGAGCACGACGAGGAGAAGTACGCGGAACTGGAGGTGCGTTCGCTGACCGGCGCGGGCGCGCACTGAGCACCACCCCACCGGATCGGTCAACCGGGGCCCCCTCCACGACGCGAGGCGTCAGGAGGGGGCCCCTTCCCGCGCTATAGGCTGGCCGGCATGAAGGTCGCTCCCCGTTTCGGAACCGGACACCGCATCCTGGTCACCGGTGGCGCCGGCTTCGTCCCGTCGCACCTGGTCGACCGGCTCATCGAACGCGGCTGCACGGTGGTGGCGCTGGACAACTTCATCACCGGTTCCAAGGACAACGTCGCCCACCTGCTGGGCCACCCGGCGTTCACGCTGGTCGAGGCGGACATCTCCGACGGGCTGGCGACCCACCACCCGGCCCTGGCCGAGCGGTTCGACGCGATCCTGCACATGGCCTCGCCGGCCAGCCCGACCGACTTCGAGAAGCTGCCGGTGGAGATCCTCCGGGTCGGCTCGGTCGGCACCCTGGCCCTGCTCGAGCGGGCCACCGACGACGGCGCCCGGTTCCTGATGGCCTCCACCTCCGAGGCGTACGGGGACCCGGAGCAGCACCCGCAGCGGGAGACGTACTGGGGCAACGTCAACCCGGTCGGCATCCGGAGCGTCTACGACGAGGCCAAGCGCTTCTCCGAGGCGGCCACCATGGGCTACCACCGCAGCCGGGGCACCGACACCGCGATCGTGCGGATCTTCAACACGTACGGCCCGCGGATGCGCCCGGACGACGGCCGCGCCATCCCGACCTTCATCGCCCAGGCGCTGCGCGGCGAGCCGATCACCGTGCACGGCACCGGCGAGCAGACCCGCTCGATCTGCTACGTCGACGACCTGGTGCGCGGCATCCTGCTGCTGCTCGATTCGACCGAGACCGGGCCGATCAACTGCGGCACCGAGCACGAGCTGAGCATGCGGCGACTCGCCGAGTTGATCGTGTCACTCACCGACAGCCGGTCCGAGGTGACCTACATCACCCGGAGCGCGGACGACCCGGAGAAGCGGCGGCCCGATCTCACCCTCGCCCGTGAACTGCTCGGATACCAGCCGACCGTGGCGCCCGACGAGGGCCTGCGCCGCACCATCGACTACTTCCGCGGCCGGCTAGGGTACTGACTCCCCCTGGGAGGAGGCTGACACCCGCGGCCACCTCAGGGCGTCGGTGGCTCGGCCGACCTACCCTCGGTTACATGTCCGCCACCACGTCTGCCGGCGCGCCGTTTCCCTACCTGAGTCGGAACTCGGGCCGCGCCCAGGTCCCCGGCCCCGGCCGGGACGCCGCCGGGCGCGCCCGCGCCACCGGGGCCCGCTGGTACCCGTCGTACGACGAACAGCCCGGCCCGGACGGGCCGGGTGGCCCCGGCGGACCGGCCGGTCCGCGCGGGCCGGGGGGTGGACCGGGTGGCACCCCGGGCCGGCGTGGCCCGCGCCCGCGCTGGGGGCGGATCGGCCTGGTGGCCGGCGTCGCGGTGCTGCTGCTCGCGCTGCTCGGCGGCATCGGCGCCTGGTTCTACGCCCGCAACCTCAACGGCGACCTGGCCCGCACCGACCCGTTCTCGGAGATCACCGGCGGTCGGCCGGCGAAGCAGGTCGAGGGCGCGTTGAACATCCTCATGGTGGGCAGCGACTCGCGCGACCCGGACGCCCCGCTGGACGGCGCCGGCAAGTGGCGGGCCGACACGCTGATCCTCATGCATGTGCCGGCCGACCACAAGCAGGCCTACCTGGTCTCCATCCCCCGCGACCTGTACGTGCCGATCCCGGAGAGCGCGGGCGCGTCCTGCGACTCCGGCTCGCGCAACAAGATCAATGCCGCTTTCGCGTTCGGCGGCCTGCCGCTGGCGGTGAAGACCGTGGAGTGCTTCACCGACGTCCGGATCGACCACGTGATGGCGATCGACTTCGGCGGCTTCAAGGAGGTCACCGACGCCCTCGGCGGGGTGGACCTGAAGGTGGAGCGCACCATCACCTCGATCCACAAGCCGTACCGGACGTTCACCAAGGGCGTGAACCACATGGACGGCGCCGAGGCGCTGGACTGGGTGCGGCAGCGCAAGCAGTTCCCCGACGGCGACTTCGCCCGGATGCGCCACCAGCAGGAGTTCCTCAAGGCGCTGATGGACAAGGCGGCCAGCACCGGGACATTGACCAACCCGAAGAAGTTGAACGATTTTCTCCAGGCGGTGACCGCGGCGGCCACCGTCGACCAGGGCTTCTCGCTGACCGACATGGCGCTGCAGTTCCGCAGCCTCCGGGGCGACAACCTGACCTTCATCACCAGCCCGAACCTCGGCGGCCAGGACGTCGACGGCCAGTCGGTGGTGGTCTCCGACCGGGAGAAGGCGCTGGCGATGTACCAGGCCATCGCGAAGGACACGATGGCCGACTGGGTGCGGGCCAACCAGAAGAGCGACCCGGGCAACGGCGGCTGACGGCGCGGGAAACACGCAACCGGTCGGCGGATCAGGGCTCGCCTGGCGTTGAGCCAACCGCCGACCGGCTGCATTCAATCATCCGTTCGGTCAATTTATCGGCGCGATTGCCAAGATGTGTGGGAATAGCCCGTACACGAGGTCGCGAGAACGGCAACAGATACGTACAGTGGTCCCGCCCCCGATCACCGAGCTGGAGCACGCATGCCGGTCCAGACCAGCCGTCGCCCTCAGTCACCTGATCCTGGAGCACCCGGCCGGGTGCCCCCCGTCATCCCGACCCAGCCCGGCCCCGGCGGCGCCGGTGGCGGGCGGAAGCGGACCAGGCGCAAGGACCCACTCTGGGCCAAGCTCACCGTGATCTTCGGTGCGGTGCTGATGATGACCAGCGGTCTGGCGATCGTCGGCAGCAAGGCGGTGATCGGCCAGGCCACCAGCAACATCAAGCAGGGCAACCTGATCGGCGACGCCGGCAAGAGCGACGCCGAGGGCGGCAGCAGCCTCGAAGGCCCGATCGACATGCTGCTGCTCGGCGTCGACGCCCGGGCGAGCTGGGAGGCCGACGACGTCCGCTCGGACAGCATCATCATCCTGCACATCCCGGCCAGCCACGACCAGGCGTACCTGATCTCGATTCCCCGGGACACCGAGGCGCACATCCCGAGCTGGCCGAAGGGCGACTGGAACGGCGGCGTGGAAAAGATCAACGCGGCCTTCCAGATCGGCGCCCGCAACAAGGGCGGCTGGGAGGGCGGCGCCCAGTTGATGGCGAAGACCATCAAGACGATGACCGGGGTCAGCTTCGACGGCGCGGCGATCATCAACTTCGGCGGCTTCAAGAAGATCATCGACCAGCTCGGCACGGTGCACATCTGCGTCAACCACAAGGTCACCTCCAAGCACATGTCGTATGTCGACGGCAAGCCGATGTGGAACGCGGACGCGAAGAAGACCGGCAAGCCGAGGACCCCGGTGGTGCACAAGAAGGGCTGCCGGGAGATGAAGGGCTGGGAGGCGCTCGACTTCGCCCGCCAGCGCTACGGCCTGCCGAACAGCGACTACGACCGGCAGCAGAACCAGCAGCAGCTGATCAAGGCGATGGCGAAGAAGGCCACCGAGAAGGGCATGCTGACCAACCCGCTGAAGCTCAACGCCATGATGAAGGCGGCCGGCGAGTCGCTCATGCTCGACACCGGCAAGGTGCCGATGGAGGACTTCATCTACACCCTCAAGGGCCTCAACGGGAACGACCTGGTCACGCTGCGGACCAACGGCGGCACCTACGCCACCAACGCCAGCGGCCGGGAAGCGCTCAACGAGCTGAGCATGGAGATGTTCCGCGCGGTCAAGCAGGACAAGCTCGCGGACTTCGTGGTGGCGAACCCGAGCGTGCTCTCCACCCGGAAGTGACCCGGTGACCCGGCGGTAGCTGCGGGAAAGCGGCCACCGCCGGAGTTCCGGCCCGTAGCCTGACGTGAGCGGGTCTCACGTCGTCACGGCTGCGGGGAGGGTGTCACGTCCAAGCCAGCACGGACCGGACGCGGGCGGGGTCGACCCGGCCGCCGCAGCCGGTTCCTGCTCGGCGCGGGCCTCACCCTGCTGCTGCTCGCCACCCTCGGGCTGGCCGGGCTGCACTGGCTCACCAACCGGTACGACCGCACGGTCACCAAGGAACAACTGCTCGACGCCAGCGCCCGGCAGCCCCGGACCGACCTCTCGCGGGCCCTCAACTACCTGCTGATCGGCTCCGACCACCGGGCCGGCGCCAACCCCGAGGACCAGCGCTCGGACAGCATCCTGATCGTGCACGTGCCGGCCGGCATGCGGCAGGCGTACCTCATCTCGATCCCCCGCGACCTGCTGGTCGCCATCCCGGCGGCGCCCGGCTACGGCGGCGGCCAGGACAAGATCAACGCGGCGTACGAGCACGGCGGCGGCGGCGCGGGCGGGGCCCGGCTGCTCTCCGCCACCCTGACCCGGCTCACCGGGACCCGCTTCGACGGCGCCGCGCTGATCGACTTCTCCGGCTTCAAGCAGGTCATCGACCTGCTCGGCGGCATCCGGATGTGCGTCGACACCCCGGTCCGGTCGATCCACACCAAGACCCAGTTCGAGCCGGGCTGCCAGCAGATGGGCGGCGCGCGGACGCTGGACTACGTCCGGCAGCGCTACGACCTGCCCGGCGGCGACTACGACCGGCAGCGGCACCAGCAGCAGATGCTGCGGGCGGTGCTCGACAAGGCCGGCGAGACCCACTTGCGCAGCGACCCGGTGAAGCTGGACCGGGTGCTCCGCGCGGTCGGCGGCGCGCTGACCCTGGACAGCAACGGCGTACCCCTGGAAGACCTGCTCTTCGCCCTCCGCTCGCTGCCCGCGGACGCGCTGCGCGGGGTGCAGGTCCCGTCCTACCCGCAGACCATCGACCAGGTGTCGTACGTGGTGCTCGACAACGGCGGCGGCGGGCTCTTCGACGCGCTGCGGGCCACCCGGGTGCCGGACTGGGCCGCCGCCAATCCCCGCTGGGTCAACCGGCTCTGAGCGGACCGGCCGTCTAGGCTTGTCCCCGTGTTCGGACCCCAGGTTCCCAGCGTGCCCGCGTCGGCCGTGCCCGACGAGACCTACCTGCTCGACGTCCGGGAGGACGACGAGTGGGCCGCCGGCCACGCGCCGACCGCCCACCACCTGCCGATGACCGAGCTGCCCGCGCGACTGAGCGAGGTGCCGGACGACCGGGAGGTGTCGGTGATCTGCCGCTCCGGTGGCCGCTCCGCCCAGGTCGTCGCCTACCTCCTGCGCAACGGCTGGGACCAGGTGCGCAACGTCGACGGCGGGATGGGCGAGTGGGCCGCCGCCGGCCGCCCCGTGGTCACCGACGACGGGCAGCCGGGCCAGGTGGTCTGAGGCTCCACGGCCATGACCATTCCACTGGTCTTCGCGCACCGCGGCTCCTCGTACGACCTGCCCGAGCACACGCTCGCCGCGTACCTGCGCGCCCTCGACGAGGGCGCCGACGGGTTGGAGTGCGATGTCCGGCTCACCCGCGACGGGCACCTGGTGTGCGTGCACGACCGCCGGCTGGACCGGACCAGCAACGGCCACGGCCTGGTCAGCGCGCGTACCCTCGCCGAGCTGGAGCTGCTCGACTTCGGCTCGTGGCACCCCGGCGTGCTCGCCGAGGGGGACGAACCGCTCGACGAGTCGCACACCCGGCTGCTCACCCTGGAGCGGCTCCTCGACGCCGTGCTCGCCGCCGGCCGGCCGGTCCGGCTGCTGATCGAGACCAAGCACCCCACCCGGTACGGGCGGGACGTGGAACGCCGCCTGGTCAGCATGCTGCGCCGGTACGGGCTGGCCGAGCCAGGCCCGGACGACCCGGTCCGGGTCACCGTGATGTCGTTCTCCCCGCTCGCCGTCCGCCGGATCCGTGAGCTGGCTCCCGCCCTGCCCACGGTGCTGCTGCTGGAGGTGCTGCCGCGCTGGCTGCGGCTGGGCCGGCTGCCGTTCGGCGCCCCGATCGCCGGGCCGGGCATCGGCCTGCTGCGGGCCCGGCCGCAGCTGGTGCCCGCGCTGCGGGCCGCCGGCCATCAGGTCTACGTCTGGACGGTCAACGAGCCGGCGGACCTGGAGCTGGTGCTGGCCGCCGGGGTGGACGGGGTGATCACCGACCGGCCGGCCCTGACCCTGGCCCGGTTGGGCCGCTGAGCGCCGTCGGCCCGCCCGGTGGCCGGTCCCGCCCCGGCGCCTGCCGCGCGGCGGATCCAGCGGGTGGCCGGTCCCGCCCCGGCGCCTGCCGCGCGGGGGGTCCACCCGGTGGCCGGTCCCGCCCGGCCGGGCGGGGGTGTCCGGCGACCGGGCGGCGGGGCACACTCGGGACATGCCGGAGCGAACCGACTACCCCGCCCTCATCGCCGGCCACACCCGCGTCATCTCCATGATCAACTCAGGGGAGGCCGGCCTGCCGGTGCTCAACCGGCTGCTCGGGGTGGTCGAGCCGGCCGTCGGCGCGGCCGGCCTGGTCTGGGTGGAACTCGCCCCGGCCGGCGGCCGGGTCATCGCCGCCACCGGCAGCGCCGAGTTCGTCATCGGGCACCCCCTGCCGCCCACCGACCCGACCACCGTCTGCCTGCTCTCCGGCCCGCCGCTGCGCGAGATCCCGGTGGACACGATCCCCGGCTCGCTCGCCGACGAGCTGGCCGGGCGCGGGCTGCACCGCATGATCGTCGCCCGGGCCGAGGTCGGCGGCCTCACCGTCGGCAGCCTGCACGCCCTCTACCCGGCCGGCGACCGGCTCGACGCCTCCCAGCGCGCCGTCATCGGCTACGTCGCCGCCTGCATCGCCCACATGTACGGCGACCAGTCCGGCCTGCCCGTCCACGGCGACGGCCCGGTGGTCGCCGCGCTGGCCGACGGCCTCGCCGTGGTCGACCGGGAGCACCACGTACGGCTCTGGAATCCGGCCGCCGTGCAGGTCGCCGGCCGGCCGGTGAGCGAGGCGCTGAACCGGCCGCTGCCGTTCCCGCTCCCGCCCTCCGGCCAGGTGCTCGACCACCGGCTGCCGGACGGTCGCTGGCTGCGGATCACCGCCGGGGAGCTGCCCGGTCCGGGCGCGCTGCGCGTGGTCACCTTCCGGGACATCACCGACCAGCAGCGCCGCGACCACGACCGGGATCTCTTCGTCGCGGTGACCAGCCACGAGCTGCGCACCCCGGTCACTGTGATCAAGGGGTACGCGGACACCCTCACCGACCACTGGGAGTCGCTGAGCGACGGCGACCGGCGCCAGGCCGCCCGGATCATCGGGCAGCGCGCCAACGAGCTGGCCCGGCTCGTCGACCGGCTGCTCACCGCCGCCACGGAGAACCGGCCCGGCGAGCAGTCGACCGCCCCGTTCGACCTGGCCGAGGCGCTGCGCACCGCGGTGACCGACCTGCCGGCGGACGTCCGGCACCGGGTCGTCCTGGACCTCCCGGCCGACCTGCCCAAGGCGCTGGGCGACCGGCACAGCGTCGCCACCGTACTGACCGAGCTGAGCACCAACGCCGGCAAGTACTCGCTGCCGGACACCCCGATCGAGGTGTCCGCCGAGGCGAACGAGCGGACCGTCTCCCTGCGGGTCGCCGACCGGGGCATCGGCATCCGGCCGGAGCACGTGGAGCGGGCGTTCGACCGGTTCTGGCAGGGCGAGTCCGGCGACCGGCGCCGATATCCGGGGGCCGGGCTGGGTCTCTATCTCGTCCGCCAGATCGTTGAACAACAGAATGGATGGGTATCCCTCCGACCGAGAGCCGATGGGGGTACGGTCGCAGAGGTGCGGCTGCCCCGGGGCTGACCAGGTGACCGGGGGTTAGGGGACAGCGGTGGCGACGGGTTGGGCCGAACGATCGTGGTGCGTGGTGGTGCCCCACCACGCGACCGGCGCCCGCCTGGCCCGGCACCGGCTCGCCGACGAACTGGCCGCGCTGGTTTCCCCCGCCCGGCTGGCGGACCTCGTGGCGGTCCTCGCCGAACTGGTCGGCAACGCGGTCCGGCACGCCGAGCCGCTGCCCGGCGGCGTGGTCCGGGTCGCCTGGCGACTGCGGGCGTCCTCCGACGGCGGGCAGGCCGTCCAGCTGCGGGTCACCGACGGCGGATCGGTCGCCGGCCCGCTGATCCGCCCCTCGGCCCCGGACGCCGTCGACGGGCGCGGGCTGCACATCGTGGCCGGGCTGGCCAGCCGCTGGGGCGTCGAGCGGGACGGCCTCGGCCAGAGCGTCTGGGCCGAGTTCGACCCGGTCCGCTCCGCCCGGCCCGACCTGGTCCCGGCCGGTTGACCGGCCCGGCCGGACGGGTCCTACCCACGCCGGCCCGTCCCGGCATCTAGGCTGTCTCGCCGTGAGCAAGCGTCGAAAGAACCAGCGGGCCGCCGAACCCACCCCGAAGCGGGAGAAGGTGCGCGACATCTACGTGCCCCGACCGTTCGAGGGTCTGGTCGACGAGCCGGAGTGGATCGCCCTGCGCGAACTGGTCCCGGCCGCCTCCGCGCCGCTGCGGCTGACCCCGGAGCTGGTCGAGGAGTACGGCGACCGCCCGGTCACCCTGGCCACCGTGCTGCCGATGGCCGCCCCGGCGATGACCAAGCCCGACGGGCGGGTCCTCATCGGCCTCCAGCGCCACCAGCAGTCGGGCGACGTCTCCCGGGATCTCGCCGACGCCCTGCTCAGTGCCCTGCGGGCCGAGCCGGGCGGGCAGGTGTCGGTGGCCCCGCTGCCCGGCCCCGGCCCCCGCCTCCAGGACATCCTGGTCGACGGTCCGCTGGAGATCAGCATGCACGACGGCTTCGAGTTCTGGCTCGACCCGGGCGCCACCGACGACCCGACCGTGCAGGCGTCCCTGGAGCGGGCCAACGCGGCCGTCTACCCGACCGTCCGGCTGGCCGCGGCGCGGGCCGCGTACTGGTGCCAGGTGCCGGAGAAGGCGCACGTGCGCTGGGTGCTGCCGGACGACGAGGACCTGGCGCTGGACGCGCTGTCCCGGCTGGGCGCCGCCGGCGCGCTGACCCTCGGCGAGCAGACCCGCTTCGCGGGCATGTTCCGCGCGCACGGCCGCCTGGTGCCGGTCTGGGACCTGCCCGAGGACGTCCCGGCCGCCGACTGGGAGGAGCCGGTCACCGGGTTCGCCAAGCGCTACGCCGAGGCGCTGGAGGAGAAGGAACCGCTGGACGCCGCCGCCCGCCGCGCCCGGCAGGGCCTGCTCGGCCGGCAGCTCACCCTGCGCTGAGCGGCTCCCGGACCAGCGGGCAGGACATACAGCGCGGGCCGCCCCGGCCGGAGCCCAGCTCCGAGCCGGCGATCGCGATCACCTCGATGCCGGCCCGGTCCAGCTGGGCGTTGGTCTCCACGTTGCGCTCGTAGCCCACGCAGAGCCGGGGCGCGATGGCGAGGGTGTTGTTGCCGTCGTCCCACTGCTCCCGCTCGGCGGTGACCGGATCGAGGCCGGTGTCGATGACCCGGAGCTGGTCCAGGTCCATCGCGTCGGCGGCGGCCCGCAGGAACGGCGCCGGGCCGTCCACCCGCAGCTCGTCGCCGTCCGCCCCGGCGATCACCGTGTACGCGGAGAGCGTGCTGGCGATGTTCGGGTACATCAGCACGGCGTCGACGTCGACCATGGTGCAGACGGTGTCCAGGTGCATGGTGGCCCGCTCCTGGGCGACCGGCACCACCAGGATGGTGTGGGCCAGGCCGGCGGCGAAGACCTGCCGGGCCAACCGTTCCGCCCCGGCCGGGGTGGTCCGCTCGCCCACCCCGACGGCGAGCACCCCGGGGGCGAGCAGCAGCACGTCGCCGCCCTCCAGATGCTCCAGCTCAGGGTGGTAGAGGAAGCGCGTGCCGGCGAAGCGCGGGTGGTGGCGGTAGATCGCGTCGGTCAGGCTGGTCTCCCGGCGGCGGGCCGTCATGGCCAGGCTGGTCACCCCGACCCGGTCCCCGATCCAGACCGACGAGTCCCGGGTGAAGAGCAGGTTGGGCAGCGGGTCGATGACGAAGTCGTGCCGGTTCATCAGGGTCCAGACCAGACCGCCCGGCCGGTCCGGGCCGATCCGCAGCTCCTCGTGGGCCAGGCCGGCGATGAACACGTCGGCGAGCGCGGCCGGGTCGAGGTAGGCCAGGTGGTCGGTGATCCGCCGGCGCAGGGTGTCGCCCAGCCGGGGCGAACGGAGCACCAGCTCGGTCAGCTCGGCCCGGGCGTCCGGCACGGCGAGCGTCTCGGCCAGCAGGGTCGCCAGGTAGAGCACCTCCACCCCGCGGTCGCGCAGGGCGGCGGCAAAGGCGTCATGCTCCTCCTGTGCTCTTCCCACCCATGGGATAGCGTCAAAGAGCAAGGAGTCGTTGTTGCGTGGGGTGAGGCGGGCGAGTTCCGGCCCGGGGCGGTGCAACAGCACGGTGCCGAGCCGACCGACCTCGCTGTCCACGTAGTGGGTCACCTTCGCAGCGTAGGACAGGCTTCCGCACCATCCGGGAAAAGAAGTGTGAATGAATATGGCATTCATCCGCACTCATTCCGGCGCTCCAACTTGCCGAGCCCCCGGGTAGGCAACGTAGGGTAGTGGAGACATAACTTCGAGAGACCTTTTGCCGGAGGTCGCGATGACTGTCTTTCCCGCTCGTCGAGCCGTACCCACCCGGGCACTGCCGCCCGTCGCGGTGCCGCACCCTCGGGCCGAGTCCACCTCGGTGCTCGAACCGGCCCGGCCGACGCCCCTGGAGTGGGCCCGCCGCCGCCGCGCCGAGCGGGGCGCCCGCCGGTTGGAGGCGGCCGGGGCCCGTGCCCTCGGCCAACTCGACCACCTAGGGCCCGCCTGGCACGTCATCGAATGGCCGCGCACGGACGCCGTGGACGTCCTCCTCGACCGCGGCCAGGACGACCGGGCCGGCTTCCTCGCCATCGGGCCGAGCGGGCTCTTCGCGGTCACCATCGCCGACCACGGCCGGGCCCGGGTGCTCGTCGCCGGCGACGTCGTGCAGATCAACGGCAAGCGCCCGCCCTATGTGGCCGAAGCCCGGCGCGACGCCAAGCGGGCCAGCAAGGCCCTCTCCGACGCGGTGGGCCTGCCCATCCCGGTCACCCCGGTGCTGACCTTCGTCGGCTCCGGGGTGATCAGTGTGTACGGCCTGCCCAAGGACTGCCTCATGGCCACCCACCGGGAGCTGGACCGGCTGCTCGTCGCCGGCGGCAACCGGATCAGCCCGGCCACCGCCGAGAAGCTGTCCCGGGTCGCCCAGCACCCCAACACCTGGCTGAACGGCACGTACCGTCCAGCGGCCGACTACCGGTGGTATGAGGAGGGCCGAACGGCCGCTGACAAGCGGGCCGCCCGGCGGTAACGTCTCCGGCGACGCCACGCGGTCCGCGGATCCGCCCCGGTGGTTCCGTCGGCCACGCCGTCGCCGGCCGTCCACACCGGGAATCCGTCGCGCCGACACCCGTCTCCCGTTCGGCCGACGCCCCCGGCAGCACCGACGGCCGCCGGGCCCGACGCGGTCGGCGAGCGGCCTGACGACCGGCTAGCGTGGACAGACCGTCGGTGTACCTAGGAGGCGCGGTGGCCCACGTCGAGCTCTCGCTCTCGGAAGTGTTCGCGCCCACGGCGGGGACCTCGTCCGAGCAGGAGTCCGACAATGTCGGGCAGTGGTCGGCCACCGTTTCCCGGGCCGCCGAGCCCTGCCTGCTGATCGACGGCGACACCAACGTGCTGGCCATCTCGTCCGCGGGTTGCGCGCTGCTCTGCCTCGGCGCGCCGGAGGACGTCATCGGGCGGCCGCTGCTCGCCGGCGGGCTGCGCCTGGTCGACTTCACCGCCCGCCCCAGCGAGCTGACCGAGCAGGACACCGACAAGATCGCGCCGCTGCTCGCCCTGCACTCCAAGCAGCTCGCCCGGGGCCTGCTCCGGGTCAAGGGGCCGGACGAGGCCGGCACCACGGTCGACGCCATCTCCACGCCGGTGTTCGCCGACGGCGAGGTGGCCGGCGCCCTCACCTTCTTCTCCAAGATCTGACCGGCCGCCGGCCAGCTGACGGACGCCCCACCGGGCGCCGACCGGGCGGCTGGCGCCGAGGCCATAGGGTGCCCTCATGCTCGATGTCGCGCTGTTGCCGGGCGAGTACGCCGTGTGCCGCCTGCCGGCCGGCTCCACCCTGCCGCCGCAACTCTGGGACGGACTGGCCGACGGGGACGTGGTGACGGTCACCTGGACCGCCGAGGGCATCTCGCTGATCTGCCCGGTCGACCGCGCGCCCGTCCAGGTGGTGGTCGAGACCGACTGGCGCTGCCTGCAGATCGTCGGCCCGGAGGAGCTGCCGCTGACCGGCACCCTCGCCGCCCTGGTCGGCCCGCTCGCCCAGGCCCGGGTGAACGTGGTGGCCTTCTCCACCTACGACACCGATCACGTGCTGGTGCCCACCGTGCGGCTGGCGGAGGCGACCAGCGCCCTGGAACGGGCCGGGCACCGGGTGCACAAGTGACCTTCACCCCGACCGGGGATCCTCCTACGATGGGCTCGGCCAGCAGGCCAGAACGACATACGTCGATGTCGAGGATCGGACCGTGCCCACCCCACCCTGTTCCGCCGTCCGCACCCGCCTGAGCCTCCCGGCGGCGCTGGCCGCCCTGCTCGCGCTGGCCGGCTGCGGTGCCCCACCCGAGCTGCGGCAGTCGAGCACCCCGGCGGTCACCGCCACCGCCACGGCCACCGCGACCCCCACCCCGACCGCGCCGCCGACGGCCGTCGACACGCCGGCCGCCCCGCTGCCCCTGCCCACCCCCCGCGACCTGGTCGCGAGCCCCTGCCCGGCCGGGCCCTCCGGCGACCGGGTGGTGTCGCTGCTGCGCGGCGCGGCCGGCGTCCTGCCCCGGGACGTCCGGGTCCGGGTCCGCACCGGTCCGCTCTGCGCCGGCGACTGGCAGTACACCGTGCTCGAGGTGACCGGGCACGAGGAACTCCAGGTGGTCACCCGGGGCCGGCCGAGCGCCCTGAAGCTGGTCACCGCCGGCACGGACGTCTGCTCGGTCGAGGTCCGCGCCGCCGGCCCGCCCGGCATCCGTACCCTGGCCTGCGCCGGCACCCCGGGTGCGTAGGCTGGTCGGCATGCCGGGAACACCGCCGACCCGCTTCGTCTACCTGGGTCCCGAAGGCACCTTCGCCGAGCAGGCGCTCCGTACCGTCCCCGCCGCCGAGCGGGGCGACCGGACGCCGGCCCGCAGCGTCGGCGAGGCGCTGGACGCCGTACGGGCCGGGGAGGCGGATGCCGCACTGGTGCCCCTGGAGAACTCCATCGGCGGAGCCGTCGGGGTGACCCTGGACGAACTGGCCGAGGGCGAACCGCTGGTGATCACCCGCGAGGTGATCCTGCCGGTGGAGTTCGTGCTCGCCGCCCGCACGGAGACGCCGCTCGCCGCCGTGCGCAGCGTGGCCGCGCACCCGCAGGCTTCCACCCAGTGCCGGAACTGGCTGCGCGACCACCTGCCCGACGCCACGGTGGTCGACGTGCTCTCCAACGGCGCCGCCGCGGCGGGCGCGGCCACCGGCGAGTACGACGCCGCGATCTGCGCCCCGATCGGGGCGAACCGGCACCGGCTCGCCGTGCTCGCCGAGAAGATCGCCGACCATCCGGACGCGGTGACCCGGTTCGCGCTGCTCTCCCGCCCCGGCCCGCCGCCCCCGCCCACCGGGGACGACGTCACCTCGCTGGCGGTCTACCTCGCCCACGACCGGGTCGGCGCGCTGCTGTCGGTGCTGATGGAACTGGCCGTGCGGGGCATCAACATGTCCCGGATCGAGTCCCGCCCGACCGGTGAGGCGCTGGGCCGGTACGTCTTCTTCCTGGACTGCACCGGCCACGTCGCCGACGTACGCCTCGGCGAGGCGTTGCAGGGACTGCGCCGGGTCAGCGCCGGGGTCCGCTTCCTCGGCTCGTACCCCCGGCACCGCTGGAGCCCGGCGGCGAGCGAGCGGCCGGTCCCCGCGCCGGCCGGCCTCTCCGACGCCGACTACGCCGACGCGGCGGCCTGGCTGGCCCGGCTGCGTGCCGGCGAGCTGAGCTGAGGCGCCGGGGACGCCCGGTCGGCGCGGCCCCGGCGCCCGGTCACTGCAGCAGGCCGCCGAGCAGGCCGCCCTGCTGCTGTTGCTGCGCGCCGCTGCCCTGCACCGGCGGCTCCTCGGACGGCTGCACCACCACGAAGCCCTGGCCGGCGAAGCTCATCGTGAACGCCTCCCCGGTGCTGCGCCCGAGCAGCGTGCCGAGGCCGAGCTGCTCGGCCCGGTGGTAGCCGGTCTGCAGGTTGGCCGACCAGCAGACGGCGGCCTGCGGGTCGACATAGGTCGGCGCGTCCACGTTGAGCACCACCGGGGTGCCCTTGGTGGTGATGGCGATCCGGCCGTGGCCGGTGAAGACGCAGTTGAACAGGCCGGAGGCGGCGAAGCCCATGCCACTGACCATCTTGATGTCGTAGCTCAGCGACGAGTCGAAGGCGAGCACGCTGGAGCCGTTGATCGACAACGCGTCGCCAGGCTCCAGGTCGATGATGTGCACGTCCTTGGCGAGGTCGGCGAGGAAGACGTCGCCGCGACCGCTGAGCTTCATCAGCGGGACGCCCTCGCCGGTGAGCCGCTGCTTGATGAACTTGCCGACGCCGCCGGAGCCCAGCGCCTGGAACTGCACCTGACCTTGGTACGCGACCATGGACCCGACCCGGGCCATCGCCTCGCCGTTCAGCTCGATCTTCAGCATCTTGGAGTTCTGCAGCCGCAGGCCCGGCTGCTGGGACTCCTTCTCAAGGTTCTCCGCGGAGAACAGGGCGCTGCGCATGGATTTCCTCCTGCATCGGGGTGTGCCTGCCCCGCAGGTTAGGGGAACCGCGCAACGGCGGGGATCGGCCGAGCGGGGCCCGGTGGGCGACCGTCAGCCCCAGCCCAGGCCGTGCAGACGGTCGTCGTCGATGCCGAAGTGGTGGGCGATCTCGTGCACCACGGTCACCGCCACCTCCTCCACGACGTCCTCGTCGGTGTCGCAGATCGCCAGGATCGGGTTGCGGTAGATGAGGATGCGGTCCGGCAGCACGCCGGAGTAGTCCCAACCGCGCTCGGTGAGCGCGTGCCCCTCGTAGAGGCCGAGCAGGTCCTCGCCCGGAGGCGGATCGTCCTCCACCAGGATGACCACGTTGCTCATCAGCCCGAGCAGTTCCTCGGGCACCTCGTCGAGGGCGTCGCCGACCAGTTCCTCGAACCGCTCCCGGCTCATCTCCACGGCCACCCGCCCGGTCCCTCCTTCACGTCGGCACGCAGCACGGCAAGGGTGCCCACCCGGGCACCCTTGCCGTGCTGGCGTGGTCAGGCGAGGCGGGCGTCCAGCGAGATCTGCGCGCCGGGGGAGAGCAGCCGGGAGATCGGACAGTTCTCCTTGGCCGCCTCGGCGAGCTTGGTGAACTGGGCCGCGTCCATGCCCGGGACCTGGCCGACGGTCTCCAGGTCGATCCGGGTCACGGACATGCCCGCGTCGGTCTTGTCGAAGTGCACCTTGGCGGTGGTCTCCACCGAACTGTCGGTGGCGCCGGCGTCGGCGAGCTGCTTGGAGAGGGCCATCGAGAAGCAGGCGGCGTGCGCGGCGCCGATCAGCTCCTCGGGGTTGGTCCCCTCGCCCTCCTCGAAACGGGACTTGAAGGAGTAGTTGCCGGTGAGACCGCCCTTGCCGGTGCGGACCGTGCCGGCACCCTCGGTGAGGTTGCCCTGCCAACGTGCGGAAGCGGTACGGATAGGCATGACAACGACGCTAACCGAAACCGGGGCGCGACGCACCGGGCAGTGACGACCGTGCCCAGACTCACGGTTACCGTGCCGGGCCGCCGGCTGTGTCATGATGCGACGCAGACCCGCGTGCGCGGAAGGTGGCCCATGTCCCAGGATCTCCCCATTCCCCGGCAGGATCACCGGTCCGACGACCCGACCGTGGTGGAGTGGGGTGACACCGAGCCGAGCCCGCCCGGCCGCCTCGGCACCTCGCTGGCCGGTCTGGCCCGCGACCACCGCCTGCCGCCGCTGCTCGTCGGGCTCGGCGCGGTGGCCGCGATCGGCTCGCTGGTCGGCGAGTGGCTGGTGATGACCGTCCCGAACGGCGGCCCCGAGGGGAACGTCGCGGTCCGGATCCCCGGCGGGGTCGCGGAGGTCAGCGGCTTCGGGGTGGCCTACCTGGTCGGCCTGCTCGGCCTGGCCGCCGCGGTGGCGTTGGCGCTGCGCGGCACGCCCGCCGTCCGGCACAACGCCCGGGTGGCCGGGCTCGGTCTCGGCGCGACCGTGCTGGCGGTGCTGATCGCGACGGCCGCCTCGCTCGACCACACCAGCCAGCGCAGCCTCTTCTTCTCGCCCGAGGACGGCTTGCAGGTCGAGTACGGGCGCGGCCTGGTCAGCGCCTTCGCGGCCACCGTGCTGCTCACCGCGGCCCTCTACCTGTCCGACCGGGCCCGAGCGGGGCGGCCCGGCCCGGCCGAAGCGGACACCGAGGCCGATCCGGCCCCGGCGGAGCGGATCCCGAACCGCCGGCGCCGCCACTCCGACGCCGACGGGGTGCCGGCCGGGCCGGCCGACCTGACCGTCCAGCCCACGGTGCCGTTCGCCCGCCCCGAGCCGCCCCGCTGAGCCGCCCCGGGCCGCCCCGCTGAGCCGCCTCGAGCCGCCCTGCTGAGCCGGGCCGGGCCGACACCCGGCGGCCGCCCGGGGTTGGTGCCGGATTCGCCGGAAAGCCGTGGTTGCGGCGCACCCCGCGAGATACGGTTGCTGCCCGCCGTACTCAGGCCGCGGCACCGAGGACCAGGCGGCCGACGCGACGGCGGCGGGCGAAGGAGGAGCCATGACCCGCCCCGGGCTGCCCAAACTGATCGCCACCGACCTCGACGGCACGCTCGTCCGCAGCGACGACACGGTTTCCGCGTACACCCATGAGGTGCTGGACCGGGTGCGGGCCGCCGGCATCCCGGTGGTCGGCGCGACCGGCCGCGGTCCCCGCCTGACCGAGCTGACCCGCAACGACATCCGGGCCGCCGACTTCCTGGTGATGGCCGGCGGGGGCCGGGTGGTCGACCAGAGCGACCCGGACGGGCCGCTGGTGCTGCGGGACGAACGCCTCGCCGGGCAGGTGCTGGCCCGGCTGCTCGCCGACCTGGAGGCCGCGGTCGGCCCGCTGACCGTGATGGTGGAGGCGTCCGACGAGCCGGACGCGCCGCTCTGGGGCGACTACCACCCGAGCTGGCCGTACCAGGACCGGTTCGAGGCGCGCAGCCGCCAGGACTGCCTCTCCTGCGACGTGATCAAGGCGTTCGCCCGGACCGCCGACCACCACGTGGACGAGTTGCTGGCGGTGGCCCGGCAGATCGTCCCGCCGGAGCTGGCCGCGCTCACCCAGGCCGGGCTCGGTTTCATCGAGATCTCCCCGCCCGGGGTGGACAAGTCGACCGGGCTGAGCGTGGTCGCCGAACGGCTCGGCGTCGACCCGGCGGAGGTGCTGGTGTTCGGGGACCAACCCAACGACCTGCCGATGTTCGGCTGGGCCGGTTGGGCGCGGGTCGCGGTGGCCAACGCCCACCCGGCGGTCCGGACCGCGGCCGACGAGATCACCCTGCGCAACGACGACGACGGTGTGGCGGTCTACCTGGACCGGCTACTCTCCCGGTGATGGGAGATCCACCCCGGCTGGTCGCCACCGACATCGACGGCACCCTGCTCCGCGACGACCGCACGCTCAGCCCGCGTACCGCGGCGGCGCTGGCCCGGATCACCGCGGCGGGCACCCCCGTGGTGCTGGTCACCGGCCGCCCGATCCGCTGGCTGCCCCTGGTGTACGAGCAGCTGGCGGCGCCGCTGCCCGCGGTCTGCGCCAACGGCGCGGTGGTGTACGACCCGGTCACCGACGAGGTGCTGCGTGCCGACCCGCTCGCGCCCGACCTGCTGGCCGAGGTGGCCCGCCGGCTGCGCGCCGAGGTGCCCGGGGTGAGCTTCGCGGTGGAGATCGTGGACAGCCGGCAGATGCGGCACGAGGCGCACTACCCGCTGCGCTGGGACGCCGACCTGGAGGCCATCCGGGCCATCGAGTCCCCCGACGAGCTGCACTCGGCCCCGGCGGTGAAGCTGCTGGCCCGGGCCGGCGAACAGGACCCGGACGCGTTCGTCCAGGTGGTGGCGGCGGCGCTGGAAGGGCTGGCCGAGGCCACCCACTCGTCGTACAGCGGGCTGGTGGAGATCTCCGCGGCCGGGGTGACCAAGGCGGCGGGCCTGGCCTGGTACGCCGCCCGGCTCGGCATCGGCGAGCGGGACGTGCTGGCCTTCGGGGACATGCCGAACGACCTGCCGATGCTGACCTGGGCCGGCCGGGCGGTCGCGGTGGCCAACGCCCACCCGGCCGTGCTGGAGATCGCCGACGAGGTCACCGGCCCGAACGACGCCGACGGCGTGGCGGCGTACCTGGAGCAGGTTTTCGGGGTGGCCTGACGGCCCGGGCGCGTCCCGGCCGGCGAGCCGGCGGCGACGCGCCCGGACGGATCAGAGGTACTGGCCGGGGGTGTGGCCCTCGCTGTTCGGCGCCATGCCGGGGATGCCCGGCATCACCCCACCGGGCCCGCTGGGGAGCGCGGCCCGGCCGGAGCGCATCTGCTCCAGCTGCACCCGGGCGGCCATCTGCTGGGCGACCAGCGCGGCCTGGATGCCGTGGAACAGCCCTTCCAGCCACCCCACCAGCTGGGCGTGGGCGATCCGCAGCTCGCTCTCGCTGGGCGCCTTGTCCTCGGTGAAGGGCAGCGAGATCCGTTCCAGCTCCTCGCGGAGCTCGGGGGCCAGACCCTCCTTCAGCTCCACGATCGACCGTTCGTGGATCTCACGCATCCGGTGCCGGCTGGCGTCGTCGAGCGGAGCGGCCTTGACCTCCTCCAGCAGCTGCTTGATCATGCTGCCGATCCGCATCACCTTGGCCGGCTGCTCGACCAGGCGGGTCGGGTCCTCGCCCTGGCCCTCCTCGGTCTGCATCGTGCCGACCGGCCGGCCGTCCGGCCCGACCACCACCACGGTGCCGGGGAGGCCATCCTGGTCCTGCTCGTCGTCCGGTCCGACGGAACCTGCTTCGGTCATGGCACCCATCTTTACCCACCCTCACCAGACGCACGCGCCCGGACCGGCTCCCGGGCCCGAACCACCCGCCCGGGGCGCGCTACCGTCGCGGTCATGCCCGCAGACCCGCGCGACGTGCTGACCCGGCCGGCCCCGCCGCCGGACGCCACGGTCCGCTACGGCGACCACCCGGAACAGGTCGCGGACCTGCGCCGGCCGGCCGGCGACGGCCCGGCCCGGCCGCTGGTCGTCGTGGTGCACGGCGGCTTCTGGCGGGCCGAGTACGACCGGACCCACACCGGCCCGATGGCCGACGCGCTGGCCGCCCTCGGCCACCCGGTCGCCCAACTCGAGTACCGGCGCACCGGCCAGCCCGGCGGTGGCTGGCCGCACACGCTCCAGGACGTGCTGGCCGGGGTGGCCGCGCTGCCCGGGTTGGCGGCCGGCGCGCTGCCCGGCCGGGTGGCACCGGTGCCGCCGATCCTGGTGGGCCACTCCGCGGGTGGCCACCTCGCGCTCTACGCGGCGGCGACCGCGCCGGCCACGGTGGGCGGGGTGCTCGCCCTCGCGCCGGTGGCCGACCTCGCCGAGGCGTACCGGCTGGACCTGGATGACGGCGCGGTGGCGGCGCTGCTCGGCGGCGGCCCGGCGGAGGTCCCGGAGCGCTACGCGGCCGCCGATCCATCGGCATTGGTGCCCGTCCGAGTACGCACAGTAGTGATGCACGGCACCCTCGACCAGCAGGTGCCGGTGGCGATCAGCCGCTCGTGGGTCGCCGCAGCCCACGCCGCCGGCGCCCCCGCCACCCTGGTTGAGCTGCCCAAATGCGAACACTTCGGGCTGATCGCGCCGGGTGATCCGGCGTGGCCGGTCGTCCTGGAGGCGTTGCGGTCGCTTCACGATGATCTTCCCGCCATTGACGCAGCGTCGCGGACCAGGTAGAACGCCGGAGGGGCCCACACCCTGGCGGCCCCGCTCGGGAAGGAAACTGGTGTCGCAGATGAACCGCAGGCGGGCCCTACAACTGTTGGCCGCACTGGGTACGACCGGACTGGTGGCCGGCTGTGGCTCCGACACCGACGACGAGGGCGCGGTCGCACCCGGGAGCCCCATCAAGATCGGCCTGATCGTGCCGAGCTCCGGGCCGAACAAGGCCATCGGCGACGACCTCGTGCACGGCTTCCAGCTCTTCCTGAACCTCCACGACCAGCGACTCGGCGGCCACCCGGTGACCGTCGTCACGGCCGAGGAGGGCAACGACGGCAAGAGCGGCAAGGCCGCCGTGGACCGGCTCGTCAAGGACGGCGTGCTCGCCCTCACCGGGGTGGCCAGCTCCACCGTGCTCGCCGGCATCCGGGACACCGTCGAGCAGGCGCGGGTCCCCCTGATCAGCTCCAACGCCTCCCCGGCCAGCCTCGCGAGCGTCGTCTACATCTGGCGGACCTCGTACGTGCTCGACGAGCCCGGCCGGGCGCTCGGGCAGTACCTGCGGGAGCAGTTCAAGGACGCGTCGACCCGCATCGCGATCATCGCGCCGGAGGGTCTGAGCAGCGACGACGTCATCGCCGGCTTCAAGAAGGGGTACGAGAAGGGCCGCCAGCTCGCCAACGACCCGATCTTCACCCCGGACGACCCGAACCCGGGCAAGAACGCGTACGCCGGCGCGATCCAGCGGGCGCTGGCCCAGCGGCCCGACGCGATCCTGTGCAACTACGCCGGCACCGCGGCGGTGCAGTTCATCAAGCAGCTCTACGACGAGGGCTACGAAGGGCCGCTCTACGCCCCCGGCTTCCTCACCGAGGGCACCGTGCTGAGCGAGCTGGACGACGGCGACGGCGGCAAGCAGCGGAAGCGGATCATCGAGTACGGCATCGAAACCACGCTGAACTACTCGCCGGACCTGAACAACACGGCCAACCGGGTGTTCGCCTCGGCGTACCGGAAGACGTTCAACGCCTCCCCGACCACCTACGCGATGGCCTCCTACGACGCCGCCCAGGTGCTGGACAAGGCGATCCGGCAGGCCGGTGCGGACCCCACCCCGCAGCAGCTCAACCTGGCGCTCGGCAAGATCGGCCAGATCGACAGCCCGCGCGGGACCTGGCAGTTCAACCAGCCGCGTACCCCCCAGCAGAAGTGGTACCTGCGCAAGGTCCAGCTCGACGGCCGGATGCTGTCGAACGTGGTGATCAACGAGCTGGCCACGCTCGGCTGACCCGCCGCCGTACCGACGAAACGGGCGGCCTCCCCCGGTGGGGAGGCCGCCCGTCAGCGTGCGGTGGGGGCGCGCCGGTCAGTGGCGCAGCTCGGCGATGCAGCACTTCACGCTGCCGCCGCCCTTCTTCAGCTCGGCCAGCTCGACCGGGACCGGGTGGTAACCGGCCGCCTTCAGCTTGCCGGCCAGCCGGGTGGCGTCGCTGTTCAGCACCACGTTCAGGCCGTCGCTGACCAGGTTCAGGCCGAACGCCAGCACGTCCTCGTCGTCGGCGAGCACCGCGTCCGGGAAGAGCTGGGCGAGCACCTTCTGGCTGGCCGCCGAGAAGGCGCCCGGGTAGTAGGCGATGTTCTCGTCGTCGATCGAGGCGAGCGCCACGTCCAGGTGGTAGAAGCGCGGGTCGACCAGGCGCAGCGAGACCACCGGCCGGGCGAGCGCCTCCTGCGCCTCGGCGTGCGCGGCCAGCTCGGTGCGGAAGCCGTGGCCGGCCAGCACCAGCCCGCCGTGCGCCTCCGGCAGGTACGCGAAGTCGCCCTCGCCCTCGTTGGTCTCGCTCGGCGCGATGAACCGCCAGCCGTTCTCCTCGTAGAACGCCCGGTGCGCGGCGGCCTCGGCGGTCCGCTGCTCGTGCTTGAACTGCGCCCCGTACACGATGCCGTCCACCACGAACGCGCCGTTGGCCGCGAAGACCATGTCCGGCAGCCCGCGCTCGGGGGTGAGCAGGTGCACCTCGTGCCCGAGGCCGACGAGCGTCTCCCGCAGGCGGTCCCACTGCTTGACCGCCAGCTCCGCGTCGACCGGCGCGGTCACGTCCATCCACGGGTTGATCGCGTACTCGACCGCGAAGTGCTCCGGCGAGCACATGAGATATGTCCGCTTTCGCGGGACTCGCTGCTGGTTCACGGTCACCAAGAGTAGGTACGGTACAACTTTGGTAACAGCCACAACCATTGCTTCCCAGAGGCGGAACGTTGCAGATAGACGCCGTTGACCAGCGAATCATTGCGCTCCTCGTCGCAGACGCCCGCGCCTCGTACGCGGACATCGGCGCCCGGGTGTCACTCTCCGCCCCCGCCGTCAAGCGACGCGTCGACCGACTCCGATCCGCCGGCGTGATCCGGGGCTTCACCGCGGTCGTCGACCCGGCCGCGGTCGGCTGGACCACCGAGGCGTTCGTCGAGCTGTTCTGCGCCGGCCGCACCACTCCGGCCCAGATCGGCGCCGCCGCCCGCCGGCACCCGGAGGTGGTCGGCGCGTACACCGTCTCCGGGGAGGCGGACGCGCTGGTGCACCTGCGCGCGGCCGACATCGCCCACCTGGAGGAGGCGTTGGAACGGCTGCGGGCGGAGTCCTTCGTCACCTCCTCCCGCAGCACGATCGTCCTGTCCCGGCTCGTCGAGTCCCCCGGCGTCGGCCCGTCCACCCCGTGACCTCCCCGGACCCGGCCTGCCCGCCGCCTTGACCTCCCGGGCTTGGGCTGCCCGCCGCGTGGCCTCCCCGGGCCTGGGCTGTCCGCGACGTGGCGTCCCCGGTTCGGCGGCGGCCCGGCGTCCCGGCCCTCCCGGGCTTGACCTGAAGCCCGCTTCACGTCGTGCACTGGGTGCCGATGACCCGGGCACGGGACCCGGGTGGGTGAGGAGACGGCATGCGCGCGGTGTGGCTGCGGGAGTTCGGCGGGCCGGAGACGCTGGTGCCCGGACCGGCACCGGATCCGGTGGCCGGGCCGGGCCAGGTCCTGATCGAGGTGGCGCACGCCAACCTGACCTTCGTGGAGACGATGTTCCGGGCCACCGGGTTCGGGCCGTTCCGCGCGGCCCTGCCGGTGATCCCCGGCAACGGGGTGGGCGGGGTGATCGCCGCGGTCGGCCCGGACGTCGACCCGGCCCGCGTCGGGCACCGGGTGGTCAGCTCCACCGGCGGCACCGGCGGGTACGCCGAGCGCGTGGTGGTCGACCAGGCGGCACCCGTACCGGTGCCGGACGGCCTGCCGCTGGACCGGGCCGTCGCGCTCCTCGCCGACGGCCGCACCGCGCTGCTGCTGGCCGGCGCGGCCGGCCTGCGCCCCGGCGACCGGGTGCTGGTCGAGGCGGCGGCCGGCGGGGTGGGCAGCCTGCTGACCCAGCTCGCGGCGGCGGCCGGGGCCCGGGTGGTCGCCGCCGCCGGCGGCCCGCGCAAGGTCGCCCTGCTCCGCGAGCGCGGCTGCGAGCTGGCGGTGGACTACCGGGAGCCCGACTGGACCGACCGGGTCCACGCCGCCACGGGCGGTGTCGACGTGGTCTTCGACGGGGTCGGCGGCCCGCTCGCCCGGGCCGCCTTCGACCTGCTCGACGCCGGTGGCCGGATGGTCAGCTTCGGGCTGGCCGGCGGCGCCTGGGCGGACATCCCGGACGGGTTGGCCGCCAGCCGCCGGGTCACCCTGGTCCGCCCGGCCGCCCCGCCGGAGCAGCTGCGCGCCCTCACCGAACTGGCGCTCGCCGAGGGGGCGGCGGGACGGCTCCGGCCGCTGATCGGGCAGCGCTTCCCGCTGGAGCGGGCCGCCGAGGCGCACGCCGCCATGGAGTCCCGGGCGACCATCGGCAAGACCCTCCTCGACGTCCGCTGACCCGCCGCCCGGCCGGTCCCTCCGGGGGTTCGTGCCGCTCGGCCGGTCGATCCGCGGATTCGTGCCGGCCGGCCGGTCGCTCCGGGGGTTCGTGCCGGGCGCGACCGAGGGGGATGGTCAGAGGTACATGCCGGTGCGGTGCTCGGACTCGGTGCGGGCGGGCTTGTCGCCCTCGCCGAAGAACCGCTTGCCCCCGAACTCGCCGTGCAGCCGGTCGTCCAGTTCGTCGGCCAGGCCGGTCATCACCTGCACGGCGAGCATCAGGTGGGTGGCCTGGAAGTTGCGGCCGAAGACCGGGATGGAGGCCCAGACCGTGTCGTCGGCGCAGTAGAGGCGGCCGATCGGCATCCGGTTGGTCAGCTCGGAGAGCTTCACGTAGAGGCGCTCGGTCGGCTCCACCTCGGTGAGCACCGGGGAGAAGACGTCCACCAGGGGCGGGTTGTCGCGGACCCGGACGAAGACCATCGCCGAGCCGGCCCGGATGTTGATGTCGCCGTCCGAGTCGACCTGCAACTGGTCGGACTTCGACTTGAGCATGGTGGAGACGACCGTCCGGACCCGCTCCTCCAGGGCGAGCACATCGTTCTCGGCGCTCTGCGCGGTTGCCGCGGCGGCCAGCGCCTCGTCGAGGTCGGCCTCCACGTCGCGATCCGGCCCGAACTCGCTGCGCGCGGTGCCCAGCGGCTCCACCGGCAGCGCCTCCCCCTCGGCGTCGTGCACCAGGTAGACCAGGAAGGCGGGGTGCGGCGCGCCGTACACGTCGCGCAGGGTCCGGGACAGCACCGCGGCCAGCCGGGTCGCCTCGGCGACCGCGCAGCCCAGCCCGAACTGCTCACCCGAGCCCTCGAGCACCCCGGGCGGGGACCAGCCCAGCGCGATCATGTCCGCCACGGCGGCCCGGTCCAGCCGGTACCCCTGCGGGAGGGTCGCGTTGCCGACCGCCCGCGCCGACAACCGGCCCTCCGCCCCGACGTCCACGCTGATCGAGTAGACGGCGTCGCCGGTGCCGGAGGCGGTCGGGTCGAGGGTCAGCTCCAGGTGGGCGCCCTCGGGCAGCCGCCGCAGCCGCTCGGCGAGCGCGCGCGCGAACTCCCGCCAGGCCTCGGTCACCTTCGCCCGGAGGTCGGCCGTGGTCGGCTCGTCCAGCAGGATCGACTCGTGCAGCTCCGGCGTAGCGCCGGCGGGCTCATCGGCCGACGAGGGGTGGTCTGCCGTCATGATCGCCTCCGTCCGTCATGGGCCACCCTACCCACGACCGCCGGGGGTCGAATCACGCCCGACCGGGATCGGACAGCCGACCGGGGGCCGCGCCGCACCGGCTATCCGGCGGGGCTGCTGCCGTCCAGCTCGACCGGCCAGGAGGCGGCCAGCTCAGCCAGCCGGGCGGCCGTCGCGGCCGGCTCCGCGCCCCGCCCCACGGCCAGCCCCAACAGGTACGCGCTGACCGGCGCGCCCGGCCGGAGCACCTGATGGGCCACGTCCTTGGCCAGGTCGAGCACGGCCGGCACCGGCACCTCGGCCGGGTCGAGTCCCAGCTCGGCGCAGGCCGCCGTGACCCACTCGTCCATCACCGTCATCGCGTCCACTCCTCGGCCCGGCGTACGTCCTCGTCAGTGTCGCAGTCGAACCAGGGCGGCGGCCCGGCACCGGCCCAGGACACCTCCCGCACGGCCAGGCCGGCGAGCAGGCCGCGCACCGAGGCGCCGTCGACCGTGCCGCCGCGCTCCCCGGCGAGCCGGTCGACGGCGGACCGCAGCCCGGCCACCCGCCACACCCCGCAGAGCTGCTGCCGGCGACCGTCGTCGTCGACGTAGCAGGCGCCGTCCGCGGCCGACCCGTCCAGCGCGGCCAGCAGATCGGCCACCGCCGCCGGGGTGAGCAGCGGCAGGTCGCCGGCGAGCAGGGCGACCGTGCCGACGCCGGGGTCGAGCAGCGCCAGGCCGGCGGCCGTGGCGGCGACCGGACCACCCCCGGCGGGCCGTTCGCGGGTCGCCCGCACCCCGCCCGGGACCAGGTCGGCCGGGCCCACCACGATCCGGGGCGCGGCATCGGCCACGGCGGCCAGCACCCGGTGCAGCATGGGCCGGCCACCGACCGGGCGCGCCGGCTTGTCCACCCCGCCCATCCGGCGGGCCGCGCCACCGGAGAGCACGATCGCCGCGTACGCCGTCACCGGGTCACCGTAACCAGCACCGGCCTCCCCCGTCGAAACCAGCACCGGCCCCCCTGCCGAAACCAGCGCCGGCCCGCCCAGCCGAGCCAGCACCGGCCCCCTCGCCGACATCCGCGGCGGTCGACCGGCCGTCGTCGTGCGGACCGCTCGGCGGGCGGGGCAGGATGGCGGGATGGGACGGGCGACTGACCGGCGCGGCGTGCTCCGGATCGATCTCGACGCGGCGGCCGACGGGCGCGCCCGGGTGCGCCGGCAGGACACCCTCGCGGTGGAGGAACCGCTGGAGATCCGCGTCGGCCGGCTCGGCCCGGGCCGACGCGAACCGCTCGCGGTGACCATGCGGACGCCCGGTGACGACCTGGACCTGGCCATCGGTTTCCTGCTCACCGAGGGGATCATCCGCTCCGCCGAGGACGTGCACACCGCTCAGCTCTGCGCCGGGGCGGAGACCCCGAACACCTACAACGTGGTCGACGTGGTGCTCGCTCCCGGTGTGCCGGAACCCACCACCGACCCGGCCCGCAACTTCTACACCACCAGCTCGTGCGGGGTGTGCGGCAAGGCGAGCATCGACGCGATCCGGACCCGCTCGCCGTTCCGGGTCGAGGACGACCCGCTGGGCGTACCCGCCGAGCTGCTCGCCGCCCTGCCGGACCGGCTGCGCGCCGCGCAGCGCGCCTTCGACCGGACCGGCGGGCTGCACGCGGCCGGGCTGTTCACCGCCGACGGCCAGCAGGTGGTGCTGCGCGAGGACGTCGGCCGGCACAACGCGGTGGACAAGGTGGTCGGCTGGGCGGTGCGGGAGCACCGGCTGCCGCTGACCGGGCACCTGTTGATGGTCTCCGGCCGGGCCAGCTTCGAGCTGACCCAGAAGGCCTGGATGGCCGGGGTGCCGCTGCTCGCCGCGGTCTCCGCGCCCAGCACCCTCGCGGTCGAACTGGCCGAGGAGGCCGGGATGACCCTGGTCGGCTTCCTGCGCGGCCGGACGATGAACGTCTACACCGGCCCGCACCGGGTCACCGAACCCGCCGGCTGATCCGGCCCGCCCCGACGGCGCCATCAGCCGGCCGATGCGACGGCGGCTGCGGCGGGACGGCGGCATCGGCGGCCGTGGCGGGACGGCGGCATGGCCCCTCCGACGGGACGGCGGCATCAGGCGCTCCGGCGGGTCTGGCGGCGGCGACCGTCGCGGCGGCGGGCGCGGCGGCGGACCACGCCGGGAAAGGCGACCTCCGGCCAGCCGTCGAGCCGGGACGGGGGCAGCCCCTGGCGGAGCATGTCGTCCAGGAGCAGCGCGAGCGAATAGTCCGGGTGGGCGGTGAGCACCCGCTCCAGGGCGACCACGGCCAGGGCGCCGTAACCAGCCCGCCAGGCCGCGAAGGCGAGCAGGCTGCCGGGAGCGGCGATCAGCTCCGGCTCGGCCCGGCGCAGCACCTCGGTCCAGAGACTGATGTCGGTGTCCCGCCCGTCGGTGCGTTCCCAGGCGTGGTCGCGAACCTCCAGCCGGGTGAGGAGCACGGTCAACCAGGCCACCTCGTCATCGCTCAGCCGCTCGCCCCGGCGGTGCCGGCGGAACGCCACGCGCACGGCGGCCACCCCGGCGGAGCGTACGGATCGGCCGCCGACGAGCGCGGTCTCGCTCGCCTCCTCGGCCAGGGTGGCCAGCCGGCGGCGGGCCTGGGCGGTCGCCCGGCTCATGGCCACCCGGACCGGCCCGCCGAGCGCGGACACCTGGGCGGTCAGCGCGGCCCGGTCGGGCAGGGCGACCTGACCGGCGAAGACGGCGGCCGCGCTCACCTCGCTGGCGGCCGGGTCGTAGGGGGTGCCGTCGGGCGGGCAGCAGGACGGCTCGGTGCAGAGGTAGGACCACCAGCGTCCGTCGGTCACCCGCAGCGCGTCGAGGACGGTCAGCCCCGCCGCGTCCAGGGCCTGGCCCACTGCGTCGACCGCACCGGTCACCCGGTCGGCGGGCCCGTAGCCGATCACCGTGGCGGAGTCGGTGCCCTGCCGCGCGATCACCTGCGCCAGGTGCCGGGCGGGCGGCCGGGGGTCGGCGCCCGGCTCGGGCAGGTCGCCCCGGGCGGCGAAGACGACCTGGCGCCCCCGCAGGGCCACCACGACCACGCTGTCGGCGGGATGGAAGCCGAGCAGGTACGGCACGGCGGCGATCAGGTCGGCGGGGGAGCGGACGGCGAGCCGGGGGCGGTCGGTGGAAGTCATGCCGGGAGCGTGCGGCGGCCGGGGCGTGCCGCGACAGGCCCTGTGGACGACACGCTGGTTGTCCACAGATACGGAGAGTATCTGCGCAGGTCAGCGCGGAACGGATACCGCCCGGAAGCGCGCACGGGCCGCGACTGTCGGTGCGACGGACTACGTTGCGCTCATGGACCTGGCGTACCTGCGGGCACACCCGGAGCACCTGCCGACCTTCCTGACCCATCAGCGGATCCGGGAGACGCCGGTCTCCGGCGGGGACATCTGCGCCGCGTCCCGGCTCACCCTCGACGACGGGCACTCGGTCTTCGCCAAGACCTGGCCGGAGCGGGTGGGGCGGCCGGCGCCGGCGGGCTTCTTCGCCGCCGAGGCGGCCGGGCTGCGCTGGCTGCGCGAGGCGGGCGCCGTCGCCGTGCCGGAGGTGGTGGTGGCGCTGCCGGAGCTGCTGGCGCTCGACTGGATCGAGCCGGGCGAGCCGACACCCGAGGCC
Source organism: Micromonospora sp. NPDC050495 (assembly GCF_040655175.1). Classification (NCBI taxonomy): domain Bacteria; kingdom Bacillati; phylum Actinomycetota; class Actinomycetes; order Micromonosporales; family Micromonosporaceae; genus Micromonospora; species Micromonospora sp. NPDC050495. Next base: position 69,279 of record NZ_JBFAJK010000011.1, read on the forward strand.
GCCGAGCGGTTCGGCCGGGAGTTGGCCGCCCTGCACCGGGCCGGGGCGCCGGCGTTCGGCGCCGACTGGACCGGCTTCATCGGCGCGCTGCCCCAGGACAACACGCTGGACCCGGGCCCGTGGTCGGCGTGGTTCGCCCGCCGCCGGCTCCTGCCGTACCTGCGGATGTCGGTCGACGACGGTGCGCTCGGCACCAAGGAGGCCGGCCTGGTCGAGCAGGTGATCGACTGGATCGGCGCGTTCGGCGGCGACGAGCCACCGGCCCGGATCCACGGCGACCTCTGGCCCGGCAACGTGCTCTGGGGCGTGGACGACCGGGTCTGGCTGGTCGACCCGGCGGCGCACGGCGGCCACCGGGAGACCGACCTGGCCCAGCTCGCCCTCTTCGGCGGTCCACCGCACCTCGACCGGATCCTGGCCGGCTATCAGGAGGAGTGGCCGCTCGCCGACGGTTGGCGCGACCGGATGCCGCTGCACCAGTTGCACCTCCTGCTGGTGCACAGCTCACTTTTCGGGACGGCATACCGGGATGCGGTCGCCGACGCCGCCCACCTCGCGCTCAGCGGGGTCCGAAGCGCTACGGTCGACGGGTGACCACCGCCCGGACGAGAACCGACGGGGTCCTCGTCGACCGGTACGGCCGGATCGCCCGGGACCTCCGGGTCTCGCTGACCGACAAGTGCAACCTGCGCTGCACCTACTGCATGCCGGCCGAGGGCCTGCCCTGGCTGGCCGGCCCGCAGCTGCTCGACGACGACGAGATCATCCGGCTGATCCGGGTGGCGGTGCAGCGGCTCGGCATCACCGAGGTCCGCTTCACCGGTGGCGAGCCGCTGATCCGGCCCGGCCTGGTCCGCATCGTGTCCGCCGTGGCCGCGCTGGAGCCCCGGCCCCGGATCTCGCTGACCACCAACGGCATCGGCCTGGACCGGCTCGCGCCGGCCCTGCGCGCCGCCGGCCTGGACCGGGTGAACGTCTCGCTGGACACCCTCGACCCGGCCCGGTTCGCCGAGCTGACCCGGCGGAACCGGCACGCCGACGTGCTGGCCGGGCTGGCGGGCGCGGCCGAGGCCGGGCTGACCCCGGTCAAGGTCAACACGGTGCTGATGCGTGGGCTCAACGACGACGAGGCACCCGACCTGCTCCGGTTCGCCCTGGAGCACGACTACCAGCTGCGGTTCATCGAGCAGATGCCGCTGGACGCCCAGCACGGCTGGGACCGCGCCACGATGGTCACCGCCGAGGAGATCCTCGCGGCGCTGAACGCGGCGTTCACCCTCACGCCCGATCCGGCCGAGCGGGGGGCGGCTCCCGCCGAGACCTGGCTGGTCGACGGCGGGCCGGCCCGGGTCGGGGTGATCGGCAGCGTCACCCGCCCGTTCTGCGGCGACTGCGACCGCACCCGGTTGACCGCCGACGGCCAGGTCCGCGCCTGCCTCTTCGCCACCGAGGAGTCCGACCTACGGGGTGCGCTGCGCGCCGGGGCGGACGACGCCGAGCTGGCCGACCGCTGGCGTACCGCGATGTGGGGCAAGCGGGCCGGGCACGGCATCGACGACCCGGCCTTCCTGCAACCCGCCCGCCCGATGTCGGCGATCGGAGGCTGACCCGGTGCAGCTGACCGTCCGCTACTTCGCCGGGGCGCGCGCCGCCGCCGGCCGCGTCGAGGAGACCGTCCCCGCCGCCGGACGCTCCCTCGACGAGCTTCTCGACGAGCTGTCCGCGCGGCACGGTGACCGGCTCGCCGTGGTGCTGAAGGCGGCGAGCTTCCTGGTCGACGGCGTGGCCTGTCATGACCGTCAGGCCCCGCTGCCGGCCGGCGTGACGGTCGACGTGCTGCCGCCGTTCGCGGGTGGCTGAGGAGGACCTGCGTGTTGGCGATGGCGATGTTCCTGGGCTTTGCTGTGCTCGTCACCGCCCTGATCCACCTCTACCTGTGGAAGCGGCTGGTCCGGGACACCACCCGGCCCGGGCGACTCCGGCGGGCCGGCGGGATCGTGGCGCTGCTGCTGGCGCTGCTGGTGCCGGCCACCATGGCGGGGACCCGCAACGGTATGTACTGGCTGGCCTGGCCGGGCTACCTCTGGCTGGCCCTGATGTTCTACCTGCTGGTGCTGCTGCTGGTGCTGGAAGTGCCGATGGCGGTGGCGAAGGTGGTGCTGCGCCGCCGCGAGCGCGCCGCCCGGGACGGCCGGGCCGCACCCGAGCCGGTACTGGTCGGCGCCGCGAGCCGGACGGCCGCCGGACCGGCCGAGGCGGGGACCGGGGACGCCGCGACACCGCCGGCCGGCCCCGACCACGACCCGTCCCGCCGGTTGCTGCTCGCCCGGGGGGCCGCCATCTTCGCCGGGCTCACCGCCGCGGGGATCACCGGGTACGGCGTCCGTACCGCGCTGGGCCCGCCCCGCCTGGACCGGGTGCAGATCCCGCTGGCGAAGCTCCCGCGCGGCATGGACGGCCTGCGGATCGCCACGGTCTCCGACATCCACCTCGGTCCGCTGCGCGGCCGGGCGCACACCGAGCGGATCGTCGCGATGATCAATCGCCTGGACGCCGACCTGGTGGCGGTGGTCGGCGACCTGGTCGACGGCTCGGTGGCCGAGCTGGGCGAGGCCGCCGAGCCGCTGCGCGACCTGCGCTCCCGGTACGGCAGCTTCTTCGTCACCGGCAACCACGAGTACTACTCCGGCGTCGAGGAGTGGGTCCGCGAGGTGGACCGGCTCGGCGTGCGGGTGCTGCAGAACGAGCGGCAGGAGATCCGCGCCCGGGGCGGGGTGCTCGACCTGGCCGGGGTGAACGACGTGACCGCGGCCGGCACCGGCCTGGCCGCTCCGGCCGACTACGCCGCCGCCCTCGGCGACCGCGACCCGAGCCGTCCCGTGGTGCTCCTCGCCCACCAGCCGGTGGCCGCGCACGAGGCGGCGAAGTTCGGCGTGGACCTGCAGCTCTCCGGGCACACCCACGGCGGCCAGTTGGCGCCGTTCAACCTGCTCGTCGGGTTGCAGCAGCCGGTGGTCTCCGGGCTCGGCGAGGTGGACGGCACCACGGTCTACGTGACCAACGGCGCCGGCTTCTGGGGCCCGCCGGTCCGGGTCGGCGCCCCGCCCGAGGTGACCCTGGTGGAGCTGCGCACCCCATAGCGCGCGATGGCCACGCAGTCCAGCACCGCATTGCTCAGGTCACCCGTACGCGTGGCGACGGGCGGGCGGGGGACCGGGCGTGACAGGATGCGGCGTGCCTCCGTTCAGCGCCGCACCCCCCGGTGGCCTCCCGCCATTCGTCGCGGATCTGCACATCCACTCGAAGTACTCGCGCGCGTGCAGCCGTGACCTGACCCTGCCGAACCTCGGTTGGTGGGCCCGGCGCAAGGGCGTCGGCGTGCTCGGCACCGGTGACTTCACCCATCCCGCCTGGTACGACCACCTGCGCGAGACGCTGCACCCGGCCGAGCCTGGCCTCTACCGGCTCAGCCCGGAGGCGGAGCGGGACATCGCCCGCCGGCTGCCACCGCGGCTGGCCGCCGGGGCGGAGGCGGACCCGGTCCGGTTCATGCTGAGCGTGGAGATCTCCACGATCTACAAGCGGGGCGACCGGACCCGCAAGGTGCACCACCTGATCTACCTGCCCGATCTGGAAGCGGTGGCCCGGTTCAACGCCGCGCTGGGCCGGATCGGCAACCTCGGCTCGGACGGGCGCCCGATCCTCGGCCTCGACTCCCGGGACCTGCTGGAGATCACTCTGGAGGCCAGCCCGGACGGCTACCTGGTGCCGGCGCACATCTGGACGCCCTGGTTCTCCGCGCTCGGCTCGAAGTCCGGCTTCGACGCCATCGCCGACTGCTACGCCGACCTGGCCGAGCACGTCTTCGCGGTGGAGACCGGGCTCTCCTCCGACCCGGAGATGAACTGGCGGGTCGGCAGCCTCGACCGCTACCAGCTGGTCTCCAACTCGGACGCGCACTCGCCGCCCGCGCTGGCCCGCGAGGCCACCGTGTTCCACTCGGCCCGCGACTACTTCGCCATCCGGGAGGCGCTGCGCACCGGGGACGGGCTGGCCGGCACCGTCGAGTTCTTCCCGGAAGAGGGCAAGTACCACGCCGACGGGCACCGGCTCTGCGGGGTGAACTGGTCCCCGGAGCGGACCCGGCAGGCCGGCGGTCGCTGCCCGGAGTGCGGCAGGCCGCTGACGGTGGGCGTACTCAGCCGGGTCGAGGAGTTGGCCGACCGGCCCGCGGGGCACCGACCCGGGCACGCCCGCGCGGTGACCCATCTGGTGCCGCTGGCGGAGATCCTCGGTGAGATCAACAAGGTGGGCGCCCGCTCGAAGAAGGTCGAGGGCAGGCTCAACGAGCTGGTCGCCGCGCTCGGCCCGGAGCTGGAGATTCTGACCAGCACCCCGCTGAGCGAGATCGGCCGGGTCGGTGGCGAGCTGCTCGCCGAGGGCATCGGCCGGCTGCGCCGCGGTGACGTGCGCCGGATCCCCGGCTACGACGGCGAGTACGGCGTCATCACCCTCTTCGACCCGGCCGAGCTGGGCGGCGCCGGGGGCGGCGCGTCGGGTGGGCAGGAGACCCTTTTCGACGTACCCGTGCCCGCGCAGCGGAAGCCCGCGGAGCCGGCGGCCAAGCCGAAGGCCCGGCGCGCGGCGGCGGTCAAGGCGGAGCCGAAGCGCAAGCCGGCCCCGCCGCCGGCGCCCCCGATCGCGCCGGCGCCCTCGCCGCACGAGCCGTTCGAGCCGATGCTGGCCGGTATGGAGGAGGTCGGCACCGGCCTGCTGGACCGGCTCGACGCGATGCAGCGGGTGGCCGCGTCCGCGCCGGGCGGTCCGCTGCTCATCGTGGCCGGTCCGGGCACCGGCAAGACCCGGACGCTGACCCACCGGATCGCCTACCTCTGCGCCGAGCTGAACGTCTTCCCCGAGCAGTGCCTGGCGATCACCTTCACCCGCCGGGCGGCCGAGGAGCTGCGGCACCGCCTCGACGGGCTGCTCGGCCCGGTGGCCGAGGACGTCACGGTGGGCACGTTCCACTCGCTGGGCCTGGCCATCCTGCGGGAGAACGCCACGGCCGCCGGCCTGCCGGCGGACTTCCGGATCGCCGACGACGCCGACCGGGCGGCCGCCCGCGCGGAGGCCGGCGAGGACGACGAGCGGTACACCGCGTTGCTGCGCAAGCGCGACCTGGTCGACCTGGACGAGCTGCTCACCGTGCCGGTGGCGCTGCTGAAGGCGGACCGGAAGCTGGTCCGCGAGTACCGCGACCGCTGGAAGTGGATCTTCGTCGACGAGTACCAGGACGTCGACGCGGTCCAGTACGAGCTGTTGCGGCTGCTCAGCCCCGCCGACGGCAACCTCTGCGCGATCGGCGACCCGGACCAGGCGATCTACTCGTTCCGGGGCGCCGACGTCGGCTATTTCCTGCGCTTCTCCCAGGACTTCACCGACGCCCGGCTGGTCCGGCTGAACCGCAACTACCGCTCCTCGGCACCGATCCTGGCCGCCGCCGTACAGGCCATCGCGCCCTCGTCGCTGGTGCGCGGCCGCCGGCTCGACCCGGCCCGGCTGGACCCGGAGGCGCCGCTGGTCGGTCGCTACGCCGCGGCCTCCGTCGCGGACGAGGCCGATTTCGTGGTACGCACCATCGACGAACTGGTCGGCGGCCTGTCCCACCGCTCGCTCGACTCGGGACGCATCGACGGCCGGGCGACCTCGCTGTCGTTCTCCGACATCGCGGTGCTCTACCGCACCGACTCGCAGGCGGCACCGATCGTGGACGCGCTGGCCCGGGCCAACATCCCGGTGCAGAAGCGGTCGCACGACCGGCTCCGGGACCGGCCGGGCGTGCCGGCCCTCGCCCGCGAGCTGCGGCACGCCGGGCTGGACGGTTCGCTGCCGGCCCGGGTCCGGCTGGCCGGGCAGGTGCTGGCGGAACGCTTCGCCGTGCCGACCCTCGACGGCTCCGGCGCGGTGCGCCCCGAGGACGTCCGCACGGCGGTGGACCTGCTCACCCCGCTGGCCCGGCGCTGCGGTGACGACCTGGGGCTGTTCCTCTCCCAGCTCGCCACCGGCGCCGAGGTGGACGCCCTCGACCCGCGGGCCGAGGCGGTCACCCTGCTCACCCTGCACGCGGCCAAGGGCCTGGAGTTCCCGGTGGTCTTCCTGGTCGGCGCCGAGGACGGCCTGCTCCCGCTGCGCTGGCCCGGCCAGGAGGAGGACGACGACGCGGTCGCCGAGGAGCGCCGGCTCTTCTTCGTCGGGCTCACCCGCGCCCAGGACCGGTTGTACGTCAGCCACGCGGCGCGCCGCAGCCGGCACGGCACCGAACGGGACTGCCGCCCCTCGCCCTTCCTGGACGTGATCGACCCGGGTCTGTTCGAACGGTTCGGCGAGGCCGAGGCCCGCCGGCCCCGGGACCGCCAGCTACGGCTGATCTGAGGGTGGCGGTCGGGGGCCTCGCGCTGGTCCGCGGCCAATGCTGGGTGAGCGCCAGGGCGCCGGCCCTGCACCGCCCTTGCGGCGGCCTGCGAGCCGGGCGACTGCTCGAGAGCGATATGCCTCAGCGGCATGATTATGCCGCTGCGGCATATTCGTCATGAGCATCGCCTTCGCCAGGATGGCCGGCGTCGGCGGCCGGCCAGCCACCCCACCGCGCGCCTGCCGGCCGGTCAGGCCAGCAGCACCGCGAGCCACGCACCCGCGAGGATCGCCGGGCCGAACGGCAGGGCGGTGTCCCGGCGTACCCGGCGGGTGGCCAGCAGGGCGAGCACGACGACGCCGTTGAGCAGGTGCGGCAGGACCAGCCCGAGGCCCAGCGCCGACCAGCCCAGCCAGCCGAGCGGCAGGCCGAGCGCGGCGGCGAGCTTCACGTCGCCGAAGCCGAGCCGGGAGCCGGGCAGCACGGCCAGCAGCGCGTAACAGCCGAAGGAGAGCGCGGCGCCGGCCAGCGCGGCCAGCAACCCGCCGGCGGCCCCGGTGACCAGCGCCGCGACGAGCAGGCCGAGCGCACCGCACCCGGCGGCGAGCGCCACGAGCGGATCGGGCAGGCGCAGGCAGGCCAGGTCCACCAGCGCGAGCACCAGCCCGATCGCCCCGACCAGCAGGTACGCCGGCAGCGCGGGATCCCCGCCCCGGGCGGCCGCGAGCCCGCCGAACACCACCGCCCCGACGACGGTCAGGGTCACCCGTCGGGGTGTCCGCCCCGGTCCTCCGCTCCGGACCGCCGCCCGGACCGCAGCGGCCGACGACGGCGGCACGGGTGATGGTGACGGCGGCACGGGTGATGGTGACGGCGGCACGGGTGATGGTGACGGCGGCACGGGTGATGGTGACGGCGGCACGGGTGCTGGCGATGGCGGCGGCACGGGCGATGCAGCGGGGGTGGCGGCGCGGGGCAGGTAGCGGCCGGCGAGCGGGACGGCGAGCCAGCCGGCCAGCGCGCCGAGCAGCGCGACACCCGTCACCGCCCCGGCGGACACGAGCCTGGAGGCTACCGGCGCGAGTGCTCGGCGGCTGCCCCGTCGACCGGTCGGCGCGGTCGCTCGGTGCTCACCACCACCGCCACCCCGGCGACGATCACCGCCCCGCCGAGCAGCACCTGCGCGGTGATCGGCTCGGCGACGAACAGCGCGCCGAGCGCCACCGCGACCGCCGGGTTCACGTACGCGTAGGTGGCGACCAGCGAGATGGGCGCGTGGTGCAGCAGCCAGACGTACGCGGTGAAGGCCACCAGGGAGCCGGCCACCATCAGGTACGCCAACGCGGCCCAGGAGCGCCCGGTCACCTGACCGGGGGAGAAGCCGCGCAGCTCGCCCCGGCCGACGGCGATCGCGGCGAGCACCACCGCGCCGGCCACCATCTCGTAGACGGTGGCCACGAACGGGTCGGCGGGCATCCGGATCTTGCCGGAGAGGTAGGAGCCGACCGACCAGGAGAGGGAGGCGGCGACCACGGTGAGCGCGCCGACCACCGGCACGGCCCCGGATCCGCCGCTGGGCAGCACCAGCAGGACGAGCCCGACGAAGCCGAGCCCCACCCCGGCGAACGTCCAGAGCCGGGGACGGTCGCCGCCGAGCGTACGCAGCAGCACGACCAGCAGCGGCACGGTGGCCACCAGCAGCGCGGCGATGCCGGAGGGCACCGCCTTCCCGGCCGGGCCGGACTCGGCGAGCACGACCAGCCCGTTGCCCCCGGCGAGCAGGAGCACCCCGATCAGGGCGGCGGACCGGAGCTGCCGCCGGTCCACCCGGAGGGCGCCCGGGCCCCGCCGCAGCCGCAGCACCAGCGCGAGCACGGCGGCGGCGACGGCGAACCGGGCCGCCGCCGAGGTGAGCGGCGGCAACGACTCCACGGCCACCCGGATGCCCAGGTAGGTGGAGCCCCAGAGCAGGTAGACGAGGATCAGCGCGGTCCAGATCAGCGCCGATCGCGCGGTGGGCGGTGCGGGGTGGGCGAGCGGCGTCGCACTCGCAGGGCGTGAGCTCATCGGTGGACCACGCTACGGTGACCACGGCGTCGGCGTCCCCGGTTGGTGGCCGGCCTCTCAGCACTGGTGGACCAGGAGGGCGATCCATGTCGAACGTCGGCGGCGCACCGGACCCGTGGGAGGGGCGACCGGGTGACCGCTACCGCCCGTCCGCCGGCCCTCGCCCCGACCCCGGCCCGGCCGGCCAGGGCGGCTGGAACGACCGGCCGGGCGGCTGGGACGACCGGCCCGCGGCGCCGTACCAGTCCGCCGACCCGTACCAGTCCGCCGGCCGGTACCAGCCCGCCGACCCGTACCAGTCCGCCGACCCGTACCAGCCCGCCGACCCGTACCAGTCCGCCGATCCGTACCAGGGTGTCGATCCGTACCAGGCCGGCGGCGGCCCGGGCCGGGCCGCCGGGGATCCGTACCAGGCGCCGGCGCAGCGGTACGAGCCGGGCGGCTGGGACGGTGGGCCGCCGCCCTACCCGGCGCAGCCCGGCCAGGGCGGGTACGGGCAGCAGCCGTACCCCGGGCCGGGGCCGAAGCGCCGCCGAGGTCCGCTGATCGCGGTGCTGGCCGTGTTGGCGGTGCTGCTGCTCGGCGGCGCGGCGGCGTACTGGGTGGCTGGCCGGGACGAGCCGAGCGCGGGCGGGACGGCCACCGGGGCCACCGACCCGACGGCCGGGGCGAGCGAGCCGGGCGACCCGGTGGCCACCACGCCGGCCCCGGCCTCCTCGACCGACCCGCGGTTCGTGCAGGCCGGCCAGTGCGTCCGCAACGAGGGGGGCACCGGCCAGCCGAAGCTGGTGATCAGCGAGTGCGCCGCGAAGACGTACCAGGTGCTGCGCCGGATCGACGGCGCGACCAGCGGCAAGAAGGACGCCGAGGCGAAGTGCGGAAAGGTGGCCGGCTACACCGACTGGTACTTCTTCGACAGCGACCTGGACACCCTGGACTTCGTGCTCTGCCTGAAGCAGCGCTGACCTCGCCACGCAACCGACCTCGCCGTAGCCAAAACTAGGGCTGTCTAGCGTCTGAGCTAGACAGCCCTAGTTTTGGCTCGACGGTTCCCGACACGCCGGTAGCCCCATCTACGGATATCTAGCCTCCCAGCTAGACAGCCCGATACTCTGCGATTCGTGGATCCGGTCCGCAACCCGTACGCCCCCGGCGCCGGCCAGCGCCCGCCCGAACTCGCTGGACGGGGGCGGGAGCTGGACGTCTTCGACGTGGTGCTGGAACGGATCGCCCGGGGTCGCCCCGAGCGCAGCCTGATGCTCACCGGCCTGCGCGGCGTCGGCAAGACGGTGCTGCTCAATACCCTCCGGTCGGAGGCGATCAACCACCTCTGGGGCACCGGCAAGATCGAGGCCCGGCCGGACCAGTCGCTGCGCCGGCCGATCGCCGCCGCGCTGCACATGGCGGTCCGTGAGCTGGCCCCCCGGCACCGCGCCCCGGACCGGATCGACGCCTTCCTCGGCGTGCTCAAGGCGTTCGCCCAGCGCTCCGCGCCCACCGGTCGCGGCGCCGCCGGGCCGAAGCTGCGCGACCGCTGGCAGCCCGGCATCGACGTGCCGGCCAGCAGCGGCCGGGCCGACTCCGGGGACATCGAGATCGACCTCGTGGAGCTGCTGACCGACGCGGCGGCGGTCGCCACCGACGTGGGCACCGGCATCGCGATCTTCATCGACGAGATGCAGGACCTCGGCGCGGAGGACGTCTCCGCGCTCTGCGCCGCCTGCCACGAACTGTCCCAGCTCGGCGCGCCGCTCATCGTGGTCGGCGCCGGGCTGCCGCACCTGCCCGCCGTGCTCAGCGCCGCGAAGTCGTACTCCGAACGGCTCTTCCGCTACCAGCGGATTGACCGGCTCGACCGGATCGCCGCCGACCAGGCGCTCTGCGCGCCGGCCGAGCGGGAGGAGGTCGAGTACGAGCAGAAGGCGCTCGACCTGCTCTACGACAAGTCCGGCGGCTACCCGTACTTCGTCCAGGCGTACGGGAAGGCGACCTGGGACCATGCCCCGCGCTCGCCGATCACCGCCGCCGACGTCCGGGTCGCGGCGCCCGAGGCCGAGGCCGAACTGGCGGTCGGCTTCTTCGGATCCCGCTTCGAGCGGGCCACCCCCGCGGAACGCGAGTACATGCGGGCGATGGCGACGCTGTCCCTGGTGGAGGGGGAGGAGAGCGGCCGGGACGACATGGACGCGGCGGTGCCGACCGCCGAGATCGCCCGCGCGCTCGGCCGCAAGCCGGCCAGTCTCTCCCCGGCCCGGGACGCGTTGATCAAGAAGGGCCTCATCTACTCGGGCGAGCGGGGCACGGTGGCCTTCACCGTCCCGCACTTCGGCCGCTACCTGCGCACCCAGCCCGCCTGACGGCCGCCGGGCCCAGCCCACCTGCCAACGCCGCCGGGACGAGTCCACCGGGCGGTGCCGGAACGGACCCACCGGGCCGGTGCGGGGACAGACCCACCGGGCCGGTGCGGGACAGACCCGCCGGGCCGGTGCGGGGGGTCAGACCTTCGACCAGGGGGCGGGGAAGAGGACCTCGCCGGCGGGCGGCCCCGGCTCGTCGCTGGTGGACGGCGGCAGGACCAGCGCCTGCCAGGGCTCACCGAGCCCGGACCAGGGGCTGGTCAACCCGAGCCGGTCGGCGGGGCCGAAGCCGAAGCGCCGGTAGAACGCCGGGGCGCCGAGCACCACCACGAGCCGCTCCCCCAGCTCGGTCCCGGCGTCCAGGGCGGCCTGCACCACCGCGGTGCCGTGCCCGACCCGTTGCCGGTGCGGGGCGACCGCCACCGGGCCGAGCGCCAGCGCCGGGTACGAGTCGCCGTCGGTCCGCACCCGGACCCGGGTCAGCAGCGCGTAGCCGACGACCTCACCGCCGTACTCGGCGACCATGGACAGCTCGGGAATCCAGGCGTCATCGCGCCGGAGCTCGTCGACCAGGGTCGCCTCGGGCGGGGGCGTGGCCACGTCGGGGCGCGCGAAGGCGGCGGCCAGCACCCGGGCGACCGGCCCCTCGTCCGCCGGATCCTCGGGTCGGAGTCGCAGGGTCGTCACGCGCGCGACCTTACCCGGCATCGGCGGTCCATCCGCGACGGTCGCTGAAATCGGTGCGTCGACGGACGTCCACGTCGGCCGATCCCTTTCGGGTGTTGCAGGGGTGGCGATCTCCGTGACGGGGTATGACTGAGCCATGAAGCCCGTGCGCTCCCTCGCCCGCGTCATGTTGAGCGGCATCTTCGTGGTCAGCGGCGCCCGCAATCTGCGCAACCCGGGACGGCTGGTCCCGGCCGCGCAGCCGATCACCGACAAGGTCACGCCGCTGCTCCAGAACATCAACCCCCGCATCCCCACCGACACCGCGACGCTGGTCCGGGCGAACTCGGCCACCCAGCTCGTGGCCGGCCTGATGCTGGCGACCGGGCGGTTCACCCGGCCCGCCGCGCTCGTCCTGGCCGCCACCCTGGTGCCGACCACCGCGGCCGGTCATCCCTTCTGGAACACCGAGGACCCGACCGCGCGCAACAACAACCAGATCCACTTCCTGAAGAACCTGGGGCTCTTCGGCGGTCTCCTCCTCGCCGCCGCGGACACCGAGGGCAAGCCGGGACTGCGCTGGCGGGCCGGCCACCGGATCGACCACTCGCGCCGCTCGGTGCAGCGGGCGGTCCGGACCGCCCGCCGGGAGGCGAAGATCGCCGTACGCTCGGCGGCCACCGCCCGCCGGATGCCCGGCTGACCTGCATCAATACGGCCACCACCCCCCGCATGGCCACGTAATCACCTGAACCGTCCGAGACCCGTTAACGCGGTGGAAATGTCAAAAACACGTGTGGGATCGGACACGGTCGCATAACGCGGGAGGCTGCAACGTGAGGCGCCGTTCTAGGCTCCGGTCTGGACCTGGACGGGTAGGACGATCTTGGTACGGGGGTGGCCACGCCATGCCGACGACAGTCGGTAGACGGACGGACCGCCTCGCCCCGCTCCAGCGCGCGGCCCGCGGCATCGACCGCCGGACAGTCGTCCGGACCGGCATCGTGGCCGCCGTCGCCTACACCGCGTGGCTGGCCATCGGCGCGTTCGGGCGGCCGTACACCTTCTTCGACATGAAGATCTACCACGGTGCGGTGGTGTGGTGGGCGAGCGGCAACGAGCTGTACGACTTCATCGCCCCGTCGACCACCCTGGGCTTCACCTACCCGCCGTTCGCCGGCCTGGTCATGCTGCCGATGTCCTGGCTGCCGGTCGGTGCCGCCGGCTGGCTCAACGCGCTGGCCAGCATCGCCGCGCTCGCGGTCGTGCTGGCCGCGCTGCTGCGCCCGATCGTCGACCGGCTCGGCTGGTCGCTCTGGTTCACCGTCGGCATCGCCACGCCGATGGCGGTGGCGATCGAACCGTCCCGGGAGACGCTCGGCTACGGCCAGGTCAACCTGCTGCTCTTCGCGCTGATCATGGCCGACCTGGTGGGGCTGCGTTGGCGGGCCAAGCGGGGCACCCACCTCGACACCGCCGACTCGCCGCTGACCCGGTTCGTCTACAGCGGCGCCTGGGCCGGCGTCGGCATCGGCCTGGCCACCGCCGTGAAGCTGACCCCGGCGCTCTTCGTCGGGTACCTGGTGCTCACCCGCCAGTGGCGCGCGGCGCTGACCGCGGTGGGCACCACCGTCGCGGTGACCGTCGGCACGTTCGCGCTGGTCGGCGAGGAGTCGCGGGCCTACTTCGGCGGCGTGCTCTGGCAGACCGAGCGGGTCGGTGCGGCGGACATGACCGCCAACCAGTCGCTCGCCGGCCTGCTGGCCCGGCTGTACGACTCGATCGAGACGCCGGGCCTGCTCTGGCTGGCCTTCTCCGTGCTGGTGCTCGCGCTGGGGCTGTCCCGGGCCGCCAGCGCCCGCGCCGACGGCGACGAGCTGACCGCGTTCACCCTGGTCGGGCTCACCGCCAACGTGATCAGCCCGATCTCCTGGTCGCACCACCTGGTCTGGGTCATCCCGGCGATCATCGTGCTGGCCGACGCCGCGGTACGCCGCCGCGAGGCCAGCCGTGGACTGCTCCCCCGGATCACCGGCACGGCACCGGCCAACGGGGTGCCGGCGCTACGGCCACCGATCTGGTACCCGACGCTGACCGGCCTGCGGCACGGGATCGGCGCGCTCGGGCTCTACCTGCTCTTCCTGATCTCGCCGATCTGGCCGTACGAGCACCAACTCCCGGAGGTGTCGCACTACCAGGACGGCCTGTTCGGCGCGCTGATGGAGAACTCCCTGGCGATCGCCCTGATCGTGCTGGTCGCGGCGCTGCCCTGGCGCCCGGGCGCGGAGCCGGCGTTCTACCACGACCGGCTGTCCCGGTCGGCCCAGCTCAGCGCCCGGCGCTAGACCGTCAGGGGCAGTTCACCCACTCCTCGGTGCCGTCGTCGAAGACCTGCCGCTTCCAGATCGGCAGTCGCGCCTTGACCTCGTCGACCAGCCGGGCGCAGGCCGCGAAGGCGGCCGCCCGGTGCGCGGTGCTGACCGCCGCCACCAGGGCCACGTCGCCGATCTCCAGCCGGCCGATCCGGTGCGACACCGCCACCGCGTAGACCTCGGGGTCGGCGGCGATCTCGGCGGCCACCTCGCGGAGCACTGCCTCGGCGGTGGGATGGCCCTCGTACTCCAGCAGGGTGACCAGCCGGCCGTGGTCGTGGTCGCGGACCACGCCCTGGAACGACACGACCGCGCCGGCCCGCCGGTCGGCGACCGCCGCCTCGTGCGCGGCGAGGTCGAGCGGCTGGTCGGTCACCGCGCCGAGGGTGACCCCCTCGACCGGGCTCACCACGCCCGCTCCCCGGCGGTCAGCGGCAGCGGCACGAGCGGCACCCGCGCCCCCGCCTCGCCGCTGGTGCCCGGCCGGATCAGCGCGAAGCCGTCCGCGCCGGCCAGGCCGCGCAGCATCGCCGAGCCGACGTGCCGCAGCGGGTGGAGGGTGCCGGCGGCCCGGTCCCACCGGACCAGGGCGAGGTGGGTGTAGTCGCCGCGGCCGGGGATCGGCTCGGCCAGGACCGCCTGCGGCAGCACCGGCATCGGCCGGCCGGCCAGCCCGGCGAGCAGCGGTGCCACCAGCGAGACCAGCGCGACGATGGCGGACTGCGGGTTGCCCGGCAGCCCGGCCACGAAGCGGACCCGGCCGTCGTCGCCGACCAGCCGGGCCAGCAGCATCGGGAAACCGGGCCGGACCGCGACGGTGTTGACCACGTAGTCGGCACCGAGCGCCGCCAGGGTGGGATGCAGGTGGTCGACCGGGCCGCGCATGGTGCCGCCGGTGGTGCAGACGACGTCGGCGGTGGCGAGCGCGCCGCGCACCGCGGCCACGTGGGCCGGCAGGGTGTCGGCCACCGGGCCGACCACGTCGGCCGGGCGCACCTGGCAGCCGTACCGGCGCAGCCAGGCCGGCACGGCCGGGCCGAGCGCGTCGCGGACCCGGCCGGCGCCGGGCGGACCGGAGGTCAGCAGCTCGTCGCCGAAGACCAGCAGCGCGGCCCGGGGCAGCCGGCGCACCCGCAGGCGGTCCTGGCCGCAGGAGGCGGCCAGCCCGATCACCGCCGGGTCGACCGGCGTGCCGGCGGGCAGCAACTCCTCCCCGGCGTACGCCTCCTCGCCCGGGTTCCGCCACTCCGGGGCCGGCCGCGGCGTGCCCTGGACGAGGCCGTCGGCGGTCCGGGTCGACTCCTCGATCCGCAGGATGGCCGTGGTCCCCTCGGGCACCATCGCGCCGGTGGCGATCTCCGTGGTGGTGCCGTCGTCGGTCAGCGGGGGCGGGCTCTGCCCGGCGAGTACCCGGCCGACGACCCGCCAGGGGCCGTCCCCGCGCACCGCCCAGCCGTCCACGCTGGAGGTGGGGAACGCCGGCAGGTCGGTGGGCGTGGTGAGCGCCTCGGCGAGGGTGTGCCCGTCGGCGTCGGCGAGCGGGCGGTCCACCGCGGGAAGCGCGGCGGCGAGGCCGACCGCGTACGCCCGGGAGCGGGCCTCCTCCCACCCGGCCGGCGGCGCCGCGGCGATCTCGGCCGCGGCGCTTGCTGCGGTTTCCGTGCTCATCCGGTGAGCCTATCGCCGGACCGGCGGCCGGGGGTTCCCCGGCGCTGCGCGGCCCGCGGCCGGTTCAGTGGTCACCACCGTGCAGCTGGTCGACGGCGTGCCGCAGGATCGGGCCGAGCACGGCCAGCCCGTCCTTCGCCCCGCCCCGCGACCCGGGCAGGTTGATCACCAGCGTCCGCCCGGTCACCCCGGCGAGGCCCCGGGAGAGCGCGGCGGTGGGCACCGCGTCGCGGCTGTGCGCCCGGATCGCCTCGGCGATGCCGGGGATCTCGTAGTCGAGCAGGGCTCGGGTCACCTCGGGGGTGCGGTCGGTCGGGGTGATGCCGGTGCCGCCGCTGGTGAGCACCACGTCGACGCCCTCGTCGCGGGCCGTCCGCAGGGCCGCGCCGACCGGCTCGCCGTCGGGCACCACCACCGGCTCGTCGACCTGGCAGCCCAGCTCGCGCAGGCCGGCCACCAGGAGCGGGCCGCTGGTGTCGGCGTACACCCCGGCGGCGGCCCGGTTGGACGCCACGATCACCCGGGCGCGGATCACGGCCGATCCTCCGGCCGCACCCACTCGCCGGTCTTGCCGCCCTCCTTGCGCAGCACCCGCACCGCGTCCACCGAGGCGGCCGGGTCGACGGCCTTGACCATGTCGACCAGGGCCAGGCCGGCCACCGCCACCGCGGTGAGGGCCTCCATCTCGACGCCGGTCCGGTCCGCGGTCCGCGCGCTGGCGGTGATCTCCACCGTGTCCTCGGTGAGCCGCAGGTCGACGGTGACGGCGTGCAGGGCGATCGGGTGGCAGAGCGGGATCAGGTCGGGGGTCCGCTTGGCCCCCATGATCCCGGCCAGCCGGCCGACCGCGAGCGCGTCACCCTTGGGCAGCCCGTCGCGGCGCAGCAGCTCGACGACCTCCGCCGTGGTGCGGAGCCGGCCGGCGGCGACCGCGAGCCGGCCGGAGACCGGCTTGGCGGAGACGTCGACCATCCGGGCAGCGCCGCCGGAATCGACGTGGGTGAGCTGGGCGGGTTCGGTCACGGCGCGAGCCTATCCCTCGGGTACGACGTGGTGCCGGGACTGGTGGGGAGGAGCGCCGCGCTCGGGTGCCGCGTTCGCGGCGCGGCACTCCTCCCTCACCTACCCGCCGTCCAGTCGCTGGGGGTTCCTGGCGGCGGGCGTCTGGTCGGCTCGGCTCTGCCCCGGTGCAGCGCCTCCCCCGTTCCCCGACACCGGCAAGACGTTAGGGGGCACCGCGATAAGAAATCGATAAGTCTTCAGCCGCCTTGCGGCTCGGCGATGAGCCGCTCCAGCCCATCCCGCTCCGGCACACCCATCCGACGGAAGATGGCCAGGGCCCGCTGCCGGTAACGGCGGGCCTGCGCCGGTTGGTCGGTGGCGAGGTGGTCGGCGAGCGCGACGAGGGCACGCCCCTGCTCGTACGGGTGGGCGATGCGCGTCGCCAGCTCAAGCGCGCGCCGGTGAGCCGCGACGGCGTCAGCGGCCTGCCCGCCGAACGCCAGGGTGATACCCAGGTCGTTCCAGATGGCCGCCTGCACGTGCCGTTCCCCGGAGTCCACGGCGAGGTCGAGGGCCAGCTCGTGCTGTGCCCGCGCGGCGTCCAGCCGGCCCAGGTGCCGGTACGCGATCCCCAGGTCGTTGCGGGCCTCTGTCTCGCCGAACCGGTGCCCGGTGCGATCGCGAATCCGCAGTGACGCCCTGAGGAGCCGAGCCGCCTTGCTGAACTGCCCGCGGCGGTTCTCCACGGCCGCGATGTGGCCCAGGGCACTGGAAATGTCGTACAGGCTGCCTCGGGAACGCGCGACGAAGAGGTGCAGTCGGTGTGCCTGGAGCGCCTCCTCGTGCCGTCCCACGACGGTGAGGGCGAGCCCGAGGTTCGCCATCGCCAGACTCGTTTCGACGGCGGCACCGCCGGGCCGCTCCCGTAGCAACTGTCGTCCGAGCTCGACCGCACGAGCCAGGTTACCGGTCAGGATGTTGACGGCCACCAGGTTCGCCCGGTAGCGATGCTCGTTGAACTGGTCGCCGAGTTCGCGGGAGATGGACACCGCCGCCTCAACGTGCCGCAGGCAGTCCAGATAGCTGCCCGTCCGGATGTACGCGGAGGCCAGATAGTTGTGCATGACCGCCTGCGCCGCCTGGTCGCCGTCCTTCTGCGCGGCGACCAGCCCGGTGCGGTGGGTGAACAGGATGTCGTCGAAGTAGCCCCGGATGTAGCAGAACCGCCACATCGCCCGGGCGATCCGCCAACCGTATGCCTGGTGGGACTCCTCAGCGAAGGCGATCAGGGCGAGCAGATTCGAGCGTTCCCGTTCCAACCACTCGACGTCCGCCGGATCGGAGTGCCCCAACAGGTCGGGGCGCCGGGCCGGGCCCAGGCGCAGCGGGCCGGAGAGCGCGAGTTGTTCGAGAGTCTGCGCCCGGCCGACCACCTCATGCAGCACGTGGTCGAGGAGCCGGCCCCCGGCCTCGTCGCGGTCGCGCACCTCGTGAAGATCGCTCGACAGCTCGGCGGAGTACTGGCGCAGCAGGTCGTGCAGGCGGTAGCGGCCCGGTGCGACCTCCTCGACCAGATGCTGGTCGAGGAGGTCGTCCAGCATCGTCTCGGTCACCTCCAAAGGTAGGTCGGCGAGAGCCGACGCCATCGGCGCGTCGAAATGAACGCCAGGATGGACGCTGAGGAGCCGGAACAGGCGCCTGACCGGTTCGGCGAGCGGTTCGTACGAGGCGGTGAAGGCGCTGGCCACCGTCTGCTGCTCCACCGCGAGCTGCCGCAGCACCGTCCGCCCGTCGCTCAGTCGCGTGGCCAGGTCGGCGACCCGCCAGGTGGGCCGGTGCAGCAGGCGTCCGCCGGCAAGGCGGATTGCGAGCGGCAGATGGCCACAGCGACGTGCCACCTCGGCCGCCGCCTCCGGCTCCTGGCGTACCCGGTCCTCACCGGCCGTACGGGCCAGCAGTTGAACCGCCTCCTGCGGGGTCAGCGTCGGCAACGGGACGGGTGGTCCGATGTCGCCGGCGGACAACCGGCGGCGGCTGGTCACGAGCACGACCGAGCCCGGTCCGGCGGGCAGGAGCGGCCGGACCTGATCACTGCTGGCGGCGTTGTCCAGCACGATGACTGTGCGGCGCCCGCGCAGCTCGCGCTGCCACAGTTCGGCACGGAGTACATGATCGGTGGGGATCCGGCCAGCGGGGACCCCGAGCTGACGGAGCAGTGCGGTGAGCGCGTCGCCCGGATCCATCGGTGCCCCACCGGAGTGCCCGCGCAGGTCGATGAAGAGCTGCGCGTCGGGATGACGGTCGGCAAGCTGCCGGGCCAGATGCACCGCGAAGGTGGTCTTGCCGCTGCCCGCCATCCCGTCGACCACCCGCACCGGCGACTGCTGCTCGCCGACCGCGGCGGTCTCCGCCAGCAGGCGCTCGGTGAGCGACCGCCGTCCCACAAAGTTTGCCACCAGGCGAGGCAGGTGGCTGCCGGCGGCCCTGGCCGGCGCTTCGGTCGGACGGGCCGCGCGAGCCGGAGCCGGGTCATCCATCGGGGCCAACGGGTCCGCGATCAGCCGGTCGACCGGCTCCCGATTCAGAATGCGCCGGCGCAGCGACCGCAGCTCCGTTCCCGGCTCGATGCCCAACTGCTCCATCAGCGCGCCCTCGGCCCGGCTCAGCGTGGACAGGGCACCGCCAACGTCACCGTCGGCGTAGTGCGCGCGAACGAGCAGGGCATGTGCCTGCTCCCGGTACGGGTGGACGACCACGTGGTCGGTCAGGAAGGCGATCGCCGACCTGGTGCGCCCGACCCGCAGATCCAGCTTCGCCCGAAGCTCGGTCATCGAGAGGCGCTGCTCATCCGTGGCGGCCCGGCGAGCGGCAAGGACTGGCCCGACCGGCAGCCCGGCGAGCAGGCCGCCCCGCCAGAGCGACTCGATGCGGGTCAGCATTCGGTCGACGGTGTCGATCTCCCCACGCGCCCAGGCACTCTCCGCGGCCTGGGCGAGGCGTTCGAACCGAAGGAGGTCCACCGAGTCCTCGGTCAGCTCGAACCGGTAGCCGCCGGAGAGCCGGGAGAGGTGGGGACCAGCGTGCTTGTCGAACGTCCGGCGGAGGTTCGCGGCGTACGTCCGCACGTTCGCCACGGCCGAGCGCGGCGGTTCCTCGGGCCACAGTTCGTCGATGAGCGACTCGGTCGTGACGACGCGGCCGGGGTGCGCGGCCAGCATGGCCAGCACCGTCCGCTGCTTGGGCGTACCCAGCGGGACCTGGGCGGATCCGCACCACGCCTCGAGCGCCCCGAGGAGATGGATCTCCGCCAATCCTTTCCTCCGCAATGGTGCCGAAACTTCAATACCTCTGCAATTAACGCAACGCCACGCAGAGGGCGCCTTAACGCCAGATTGCACGCGATCCACCGCGCGACTTCCAGAAAGATATCAGAGAGCGACGACATTTTTTCTGTCCGTCTAACTCCAAGCGGGGACGACCAACCGGCAGCGAGTATCGACCCAGGCGAGCACCGAACGGCTGCAGACACCGGTCATCGCGGGCTCGATAATCACCATTAGGCGCAGCACTGAATACGCGTTCAGTCTCCAGACAAAGACGGTGCGTGACAATGAGCAGCGACATTTGCGCCTTATGCGCATATGGACATCTAATGTCACTAACTCGACCTAAAAGGCCATAACATGACCTCCGTCGGGGGGGTCGGGAGCAGCGGCCCCCGGGATCGAGTGAAGGGCGAGGCCAATGCGCGGCAACGACTGGCTGTGACCAACCTTTCCGAGCTCCTGGGCAGGTCGTACAGTACGGGTATACGCACCGCTACCGGATGACCGCGGTGGAGGCAGGAGACGTGACCCGAACCATCGCACGCGACAATGGGAGCGATCGGCGGCTGTTGCTGCTTGTCGCTCTCGTCGTGTTCGCGGCCGCGATCGCGTCGGTGGTAAGCCTGCGGCTCATCTCCACCCAAGGCCTGGCCACCTCGACCGACCTCACTCGGGCGGCCACCCTGACGTTCCTCGTCGCCGTCGCCGCCACCGTCAACGTCCGAATCCGCATCCGGGCCACCACGCACGGCATCTCGTGGACGGACGCGGCCACGATGATAGGCCTGGCCGTCGCCCCGGTGCCGTGGGTCGTCATCGGCACCGGCGTGGGTGTAGCGACCATCCGGTTGCTCGGTCGACTCTCGCCCATCAAGTTGGCCTTCGGTGTCGCCAAGGAGATGACGCTCGCCGCGGTCGGCGGCATCGTCCTCGTCCTGTCGGGCTGGACGTGGCCCTGGTCCGGTCCGGTCAGTCGCTCCCTCCCTGCGCTGGTGCTGGCGTACCTGACGATCATCGTGCTGGACGAGTTGCTGATGTTTCCCGTCCTCGCCCTCGCCACCCGTACCCCCCTCCGCAACCGGTTCCGTCAGCAGATCGACCTTCGGTTGGCGAGCGTGGTCGCCCGCTTCTCGGTGATCCTGTCGACCCTACTGATCCTCCGGATCAACCCGACCTTCCTGATCGTCGTCCCGCCCGTCGTGCTGAGCCTGCACCTGGCGTATTCGGGACGACTGCGCAGCAGAGCCGAGCGGGACGCCTGGCAACGGCTCGCCCGCACCACTGACGCGCTCAACGTGGTCGATCTGGACGAGGTGCTGAACACGGCCGTCACCCAGGCGACCGAACTCTTCTCGGCCGATGAGGTCGACATCGAACTGCGCGAGGAGAACCGCCTCGCCCGCGGAGCCGGCGGGGCCGTCACCTTCCAGGGCGCGACCGACGAACCCAGCGCGATCGCCGGTTCAACACTGTCCACCCCCCTCGAAGGACACGACCAGCACGCCGACATCGGTACGCTCCGGCTCCGCTTCGCCGGCCCCGTGCAGCTCTCGGAGCGGGAGCAGTACACCCTGCGCACCTTCGCCTCCGCCCTCTGCACCGCGGTCCGCAACGCCCAGGCGTACGCCGAGCTGGCCCGGATCGCCGAGGAGCACGCGTACGCCGCCACCCACGACGCCCTGACCGGGCTCTCCAACCGCCGGCACCTGCTCGACGAGGGCACCGAGCAGCTCACCAACCGGCACGCCGACGGCGTCACCGCCCTGGTGCTGATCGACCTCAACCACTTCAAGGAGGTCAACGACACCCTCGGGCACGGTGCCGGCGACCGGGTGCTGATGCAGGTGGCGGACCGGCTGCGCGCCGCGGCCCGCGTCGACGACCTGGTGGCCCGGCTCGGCGGCGACGAGTTCGCCGTTCTGCTGCGCGGCCTGCCCGCCCCGGCGGTCGCCGCGCACCGGGCCGAGTCCCTGCTCGGCGCCCTGCACGAACCACTCGACCTGGACGGCATGCGGATCAGCGTGGAGGCCAGCGGCGGGATCGCCGTGGCGCCCGCCAGCGGCGGCATGCCGGAGCTGCTGCGCCGCGCCGACGTCGCGATGTACCAGGCCAAACGGGCCGGGCAGCGGATCTCCACGTACGCCCCGACCCGGGACACCGCCGACCTGGGCCGGCTCACCCTCGGCGGCGAGCTGCCCCGCGCGGTCGCCGACCACGAGTTCACCGTCACCTTCCAGCCGATCGTCGACCTCGGCACCGGCACGGCCATCGGCGCCGAGGCGCTGGCCCGCTGGCACCACCCGACGCACGGCATGATCGACCCGCTGCGCTTCCTCGAGGCGGTGGAACGCTCCGGGCTGCTGCCCGCGTTCGCCGAGGCCATCCTCGACCAGGCGCTGATCGCCGCCGGCACCTGGCGGGCCGCCGGGTTCGACCTGCCGGTCTCGGTGAACGTGTCGCCGCGCAGCCTGCTCGACCCGCGCTTCCCCGGCGCGGTCCTGGCCCGGCTGCGGGCGCACGACCTGCCGCCGGACCGGCTCGTGCTGGAACTGACCGAGACCCTCACCCTCAGCCAGCTCGACGTGGTCGACCAGGTGCTCAGCCGGCTCCGCGACTCCGGCGTCCGGCTCGCCCTCGACGACTTCGGCACCGGGTACTCGTCGCTCTCCCTGCTCTCCCGCATCCCGGTGCACGAACTCAAGATCGATCGCAGCTTCGTCACCGCGATGGAGACCTCCACCGAGGCGGCCGCCGTGATCCGCTCCACCCTCGACCTCGGTCGCAGCCTCAACCTCACCGTGGTCGCCGAGGGCGTGGAGAGCGAACCGCAGCGGCGGGCGCTCTGGGAGCTGGGCTGCGCCGCCGGCCAGGGCCACCTGTTCGCCCGGCCGCTGCCGGCCGGCGCGCTGCTCGCCGCCCTGCACCGCGGCGCCGGCGGGCGTCCCGGCGCGCTGGCGCCGCCGCTGCACGACGAGGGCGCGGTGATCCGCCTGCCCGGCCGCCGCACCGGCGCCCGCAACCGCACCACCGGCACCCCGGCCGCGGGCCGCACCGGCGAACCCGGCGGACGCTGACCCGCACCCCCGACCCCCGGCCCTCGACCCCCGGTCCCGGCCCGTCGAACGCGGCACGGCGGCCCGAGCCGGGTCTGCCAGACTTGCCGGCGTGATCGTCGACGCCGAGCCGACCGCCCCCGCCCGCCGCTGGCGGGCCGTGGACACCGCCGCCGGCGGCCTCGCCCTCGACCTCGGCCTCTACGCCGCCGCCGCGCTCTTCGCCGCGATCACCGCGGCCACCTCCACCCTCGCCCCGCACCGGGCCTGGGGCGTACCCGCCACGATCGGCTACCTGCTGGCGACGCTCCTGGTCACCGGCCAACTCCTCGCCCGCCGGCGCCGGCCCGACGCACCCCTGGCCGGGCTGCCCGCCCGCTGGGCGGTCACCGGGCTCACCTGGGCCAGCACCACCCTGCTGCCGATCGTGACGCAGAGCGTGCAGCGCGCGGCGGGCCGCACCGACCGGGCCCAGGAGGAGGTGCTCGTCGTCGAGCAGGCCGGCACACGGCTCGCCGAGCACGGCACCCCCTACCTCGGGCACGACGCGATCGCCGCGCTACCGCCGGGCGAGCAACTCCTCGGCTACACCCCGTACCAGCCGGGGATGGCGCTGTTCGGGCTGCCCCGGGCCGCCACCGACGCCTGGTGGACCGACGCGCGGGTCTGGTTCGCCCTGGTCACCGCCGTGGCGCTGGCCGCCGCCGTAGCCACCCTGCGGGGCACGTCCGCCCCGACCGGACCCCACCGCGCCGCTGCCCCGCTGCGCGCCGTACAGGCGGTCACCGTGCTGCCGATCTGCGCGCTCACCCTGGCCACCGGCGGCGACGACCTGCCCGTACTCGCGCTCTGCGTGCTCGCCGTGGCCCTCGCCGCCGCCGGCCGGCCCGGACGCGCGGGCCTGGCGGTCGGGGTGGCCGGCGCCCTCAAGCTCTTCGCCTGGCCGGTGGCGGTCGTCCTGGTCTGCTGGGCCGCGACCCGCCGGGCCGGCTCCCGCACCGCCGTCGGCGCCCTCGGCCTGCCCGTGCTCGCCCTGCTCCCCGCCCTGCTCGTCGACCGCGACGCGCTGGTGGAGAACGTGCTGCGCTTCCCGCTCGGCCACGGCCTGGTGACCAGCCCCGCCCAGTCCCCCTTCCCCGGCCACCTGATCGCCACCACGCTGCCCGCCGGCCGGATCGTCGCCGCCGCGCTGCTGGTCGCGGTGGGGGCGGCCATCGCCCTCCGGCTGCTGCGCCGCCCGCCGCGCACCGCCGCCACCACCGCACTGATCTGCGGGTACGGGCTGCTCGCCGCGATCCTGCTGATGCCCTCGACCCGGTTCGGTTACCTGCTCTACCCGGTCGCCCTGCTCACCCTCGCCCCCGCGGTCACCCTCGCCGAACACCGCCACCACCCCGCCGGCTGACCGGCATTCCGGGCAACTGCCCGGCACATCCGGCCGGCGGGGCGTACACCTGAGAACATGACCAGCTACCGCGACCGGGCCGAGGCGGGCCGGATGCTCGCCGACCAGCTCACCGACCTCGCCGGACGGCCGGACGTCGTCGTCCTCGGACTCGTCCGCGGCGGCGTACCCGTCGCCCGGGTGATCGCCGACCGGATCGGCGCGCCCCTGGACGTGCTGGTGGTCCGCAAACTCGGCGTGCCCTGGGCGCCCGAGGTGGCGTACGGGGCGCTCGGGCCGGGCGGCGTGCAGGTGCGCAACGAGATGGTCGCCGACCGGATCGACCCCGCCGACCGCGCCCAGGTCCGCGAACGCGAACAGGCCGAACTGGATCGCCGGGAGCAGCGGTACCGGGCCGGCCGGCCCCCACTCGACCTGGCCGGACGCGTCGCCGTCATCGTCGACGACGGGCTGGCCACCGGCGCCACCGCGCGGGCCGCCGTCCAGGTCGCCCGCCAACTGGGGGCCGCCCGGGTCGTGGTGGCCGTGCCGGTCGGCTCCGACCAGGCGTACGAGATGCTCGCCGCCGAGGCCGACGAGCTGCTCTGCCTCCAGGTGCCGGTCGACTTCGCCGCCGTCGGCGCCTACTACGACGACTTCCACGAGGTTTCCGACGACGAGGTGACGCAGGCGCTCACCGCCACCGCATGACCGCACCGGGTACCGTCGGTTCCATGCAGCTCACCTGCCCCAAATGTCACGGAGAAATGCGCCAGTACGAGCGCAGCGGAGTGGTGATCGACCAGTGCGGCGAGTGTCGCGGCATCTTCCTCGACCGCGGCGAGCTCGAGAAGCTGTTCGAGGCGGAGGCGAACTGGAACCGGCAGCACGCCGGACCGCAGGCCGGACCGCAGGCCGCCGGCTACCCCCCGCCGCCGCCCGCCGCCCCGCAGCAGCCCGGATACGGCGCCGTGCCGCCACCGCCGCCACCACCGCCGCCCGGCCACGGCTACGCCCAGCCCGCGTACGGCCAGCAGCACTACGGCTACCACGGCCACTACCGGCGCAAGAAGCGGCACGGCTTCCTCGGCGAACTCTTCGACTGACCGACGCCCGGCCGGCCGGCCCCGTGTCGGCCGGCCCCGTGTCCGGCCGGCCGGCCGGTGCCGTGCCGGCGGACCCCGACCGTGGCAGTCTGCACCTCATGACTCCGAGCGGGCAGCACATCGCCCTGGCGCAGGCCTACGACGGCATCACCCGGGTGGTCGCCGATCTCGACGACGCCGACCTGCAACGACCGACCGGCTGCCACGGATGGCTCGTCGCCGACCTGCTCTTCCACGTGCTCTGCGACGCCCAGCGGGCGCTGGTCGCGCTGGCCAGCCCGGCACCCGGCCCGGCCGACGTGGACCAGGTCAGCTACTGGCGGTCCTTCCCGCCCGGCGGCGACGCCGGCGGCGACCGGCACGCCTGGTGGGCCCGCCGCTCGGCTTCGGCGTTCGAACGCCCGAGCGGCGTGGTCCGGCTCTGGTCCGACACCGCGCCCGCCGCCGTCCGCGCGGCCGGCGTCGCCGTACACGGTGACGACCCGGAGCGGTGCGTCACCACCCAGGGTCACGTCATCCGGATCCCCGATCTGCTGACCACCCTCACCACCGAGGCCGTGCTGCACCACCTCGACCTGATCGTCGACCTGCCGGACGCGCCCCTACCCGGTGCCGCCGCCGTCGCGGTCACGCTGACCACCCTGGACGGCCTGCGCGCCGACGCGCCCCGGCCGGCCGGCTGGGACGACG
This sequence comes from Micromonospora sp. NPDC050495, assembly GCF_040655175.1. Lineage (NCBI taxonomy): Bacteria > Bacillati > Actinomycetota > Actinomycetes > Micromonosporales > Micromonosporaceae > Micromonospora > Micromonospora sp. NPDC050495. The sequence continues at coordinate 95,382 of NZ_JBFAJK010000011.1, forward strand.
AGGACTACCTGCTCAAGGCCACCGGCCGGCGGCCGCTCACCGACGCCGACCGGCGCGAACTGGGCCCGGTCGCGGAGCGGTTCCCGCTGCTCGGCTAGTACGACGGCCGCCGTTTGAGATGCTGCTGCTCAGGTGGGGTGGCGGCGGACGCGCGGCTGCCGTACCAGCTACCCGATGGTATGCGTCCTTCTCGTAGCGTCGCCGGAATTCTCGGTGCCGGTCCCGGAGGCAAGGCCGAGGAACACGCCCCACGCGGCGACCAGTACCGCGACCAAAGAGTTCCACCCGTTCGGTGCCAGCCAGGGGAAGGAGCCTACGAGGAATGCGGCTGCGGCAACGATGCCCACAACTCGTCCGATCAGCCCGGCACGTGTCGACCAGTTGAGCGCGACCGCGGTAACGGCGAACCCTAGGAACGCCAGATGCAGGGCGCCGAACGCCGAGCTGACGACCAGGGCTACAACCTCGGCTGACGGTTGAATCTCAAACACCGGGTAGACCAGACGCCCCACCGCGAGCAGTACGACGAAAAGCGCGGCGAGGGCGATGGTGAGAGCGGTCCCTCCCACATTGATCCGCACCGACGGTCCGGCCTGGCGCGCGCCGAGGAGACCGCGAGCACCGGCTCCCCAGCAGATGACCGCGAAGAACAGCAGCTCGTCGCTCCACAACAGTAACGAGTGACCGCGTTCGACCCACCCCGCCATCGCGACCGCCTCGGCAGGCGGGTCAGGGAGAAGCGACAACAGCAGAAGGGCGACGGCGGTGAGGAGCGCCCCGACGATCATCAGCCAGCGGTGCACCCGCAGGTCGACCGCGGGTGTCGTGGGTCGTGGGTCGTACCACCGGACCGCCTGTCGTACCCGTCATCCCGTGATCGTGCCGGGCGTTCTGCGCCCTTCGCAAATGACCAGGTCGAGCAGTGCCGATGTCGCGCGTCGGGAAGCTTCAGCCACCATCCTGAACGGCGGCTGCCGTACGAGGAGTCAGACGATGGCCATGTCGACGAAGCGGGACAGGTGTAGCTGGGCGGCCACGGTCACCGTGTCGGTGGGGCCATTCCGATGCTTGGCGACAATAAAGTCCGCCTCGCCGGCGCGCGGCGACTCCTTGTCGTAGTAGTCGTCGCGATGCAGCAGGATGACAACGTCCGCATCTTGCTCGATCGAGTTGTGCGCGGCGATGCCGTTGGCGATGAAGTTGTGTGTCCCCAGCACCGTCGCGTCGTAGACATCCCGTTGGCCGACGGACTTGATCGAGACGATCTCGTCCCAGAAGACGTCGTTCGTTGCGTGCAGGTCCAACTCAGCGGAGTCCAGAACCTTGGCGATTTTCGCGAGTCTCGACCGGCTCGGCGCATGCTTCCACATCGTGCTGCCGCAGAACTTGGTTCCCACCGCAGCGGCGAACTCACGGTGGCTGATCTGCTGCTCGGCCAGGATCTCCCGCACCCGCGTCCACACGTCTCTCGGCACGGTGTCGACATTCGGGTTGCTCTCCATCGCCTCAAGACAGGTCAGCAAGGCCGCGCACCCGGCGGCCCGCTCGCCGTGCACGCCGATCTCGCGCAGGAACCGGAGCTGGTCGTCGCGTCCGGAAATGTCGAGCGTGTACTGCGGCCGATGCCGCGCGACCGGCACCTGCCTCAATCGGGCCGTGATGCCGTAGCGGAGCAGGAGTCGCGAGACGTCCTCGAGCAGCCGGCGGCTGGTGGAGGAAAAATAGACCCGCCCGCCTCGGCCGGATTTGTTCACCGTCACGGACCCGTCGGTGGCCCAGAGGTGCCGCAGGAAGAGGGTGATCTGCTCCTTGGAGAGTCCGAACACCTCCTGCGGCACAAACTTCTCGTGCGACCGCAGCCCGAACAGGCCGAAGCCGTCCAACCACTCCGCGACCGGATTCCGTCGACCTCGGGCGAGCCGGTACGGCGCAGGTAGCCGGAGAGTGGTCACGCGGGCAGCGGGGTAGTCGTCGCGGACGGTCGTGATCCCAAAGTGAATGGCAGCATCCGACACCGCCTGCAGGTTCATCTCGTCGCAGCTGGCATAGCGGATCGGCTGACGGTGCACGAAGGAGCCGTCCCCGAGCAGGTGCGCCAGCAGCACGACCTCCGATTCAGCCCAAGGCCGGATGTGCAACGGCGGCGGGATGTGCCGGGGAGCCGCGATCCGCGATCCGGCGGTCAGCTCCGCCAGTGGTGCCCAGCCACCGAAGGTGAGGAACGGATGGTTCGCGGTGGCATGGATCTGCTTTCCGGACGCGAGGGTCATCTCGAACACTTCCCGGATCCCGCTCGGGAACGCATGGGTAAGGGTTCGCGGCGTGTAGCGGAGGCTTTCGTCCAGCGCCCAGACGGGGATGTCCCTGACATTGCCTGCCAAGAGTTGACCCAGAGTCACCTCGGCGTTCGTGTCCGCCCGGATCAGCCTCGTCTCGGCAGTGAGGCAGCCGGACTCACGCAGATCGGACAGTTGGGGTCGCTTGTCGGTGCGCTGCTCCGGGCCACGGTTCAGCTGACTGACCGCGATCACCGGGCATTCGACCTCCTTGGCCAGCAGCTTCAGGCCACGGGACAGGTCGGCGACCTCCTGCTGTCGGCTCTCGGTGCGCTTCGGCGAGGTCATCAGCTGGAGGTAGTCGACCACGATCAGCTTGAGGTCGTGCTTCTGCTTGAGCCGGCGCGCCTTCGCCCGGATCTCCATGAGGTTCATGCTCGGGGTGTCGTCGACGAAGAGCGGCGCCTCGCTGATCTCACCCATGCACCGGGCCAGCTTGGTCCAGTCGTCGTCGGAGAGCTGGCCGCTGCGCAGCACGTGCAGCGGAACCCGGGCCTCGGCCGAAAGCAGTCGCATGACGATCTCGACCTTGCTCATTTCCAGCGAGAAGATCGCCGACGCGTGGTTGGCGCGGATAGCGGCATTTCGGGCAAAGTCCATGCTCGCGGTGCTGTTGTGCGTCGGAATCATGGACCGACCGGCCAGGTAGAGGTGCTCGGGGTTGTCGACCGTCACGCACCGGACCGGGACGCTGGGCATCGGCCTGACGTCCACGATGAAGCGAGCGGTCGTCCGGACATCCGACGACGTCCTTCGCCGCGCCGCGTGCGCGGTGCGCTTGCGCGTAAGGCGGAAGACCGGGTCGGGCGTGGAGAAGTTCAGGGTGTACGCGGTCGAGGACTCCTCGGTCCGGCCGCGCACCCGCTTCTCGTTGACGGTGCACCGGTAGCCGAGGCTGACCACCAGTTCGCGGACGTCCTCGATCAGCCGCTTCGAGGTCGACGTGTACTGGAGGTTCCCGGCCGGCGCCACCGTGCCGTCGGTGTCCATCAGGCCGGCGAGCAGCGCGCGCCGCTGGGTCTGCGAGGCGCGCAGGTACTCCTGCGGGATGTGCTTCCGGTGTGCCACTCCGGCCCGCCGGAGCAGCGCCAGGAACGAGCCGTTCCGGTCGTGGCAGACCGCGCACCGCCGGCTCGTCGGGTTCTCGCGCAGCGCTCGCGTCGAGCGGCCGCAGTCGACGCAGGTCCGGTCCGGGGTCGCGGCGGGAGTCGGCAGCACGATGGTGAAGACCATCCGCCCGCTGGGGCGCACCACGAAGCCGTCCTGCGCGACCAGGTCGACCATCTCGGCGTCCGCGGTGGTGAAACGGCTCGCTCCGGTGTGCCCGTCGCCGAGCCACACCCCGAGGGTGTACGGGGGAACAACGAGCTCCCGCTCCGGCAACTGCAGCGGCGCACAGTTCTCGACCGCGTGGTTCAGGCGACGGTCGGCTGTCTCGGTGCGCAGCGTGGCGGCGATCTGCGCGGTGGTGACCACCCCGTCGTGGTTCGCCCGGACGCCGGCGTTGACCTGCCGTTCGGCCCGTTCACGAAGGCCACTCAGCAGCGCGCCCGCCGGGTAGCCGGGGGCCGTCCAGTTCCGTACCTTGCCGGCCCGGGTGATCGGGCGGCTGATCCGGCCGTTGGCGCCCACCTGGCGGGCGACGGTGTGCAGCACGTTGCGGAACTCGGGCCCGACCTGCTCCAGGGCCTGCGCGAGCGTGACCAGGCGGTGCGGCTCGGCATCGACGGTCGCCTCGACCGTCCGGATCCGGGCGAGCGATGCGTCCGACCAGTAATGGCTCGGGCGCGCCGCCGGCTGTCGCCGGCTGGCCCGGGTCGTGGTCTTCCACAGGTGCTCGGCGTCGGCCACGATCACCGAGCCGTCGGAGAACTCCACCTCGTAGCACGGCCGGCCGTACATCACGTCGAAGACGTTGGTGACGGTGGTCGGCGTGCCGTCGGCCGCGAGCAACCGGTCCCCGACGGCCACCTCGGCCATCGTGGTCCAGCCCTCGGGGGTGGGCAGCGGGGTGTCGAGCGCGAGCGCCTTCCCGAGACCCGGGCGGCCGGCCACGATGATGAGTTGGCCCGGGTGGAGGCCGTTGAGCAGCCGGTCGAGGTCGCTGAAGCCGGTCGGCACCCCGGTCATCACCCCACCCTGCGCCCCCACGGCCTCGATCTCGTCGAGGGTCGGCTGGAGCATGTCGGCCAGGACGGCGAAGTCCTCGCTGACCCGCTTCTCGGTGATCTCGTAGACGGCCTGCTGGGCGAGGTCGACGATGTCGTCGACGTCCCGGCTGCCGCCCTGGCCGGTGCCGTACCCGAGTTGGACGATGCGGGTACCCGCCTCGACCAGCCGGCGCAGCACCGCCCGCTCGCCGACGATGCGCGCGTAGTAGGCGGCGTTCGCGGCGGTGGGCACGCTGGCGATCAGGGTGTGCAGGTAGGGCGCGCCGCCGATCCGGGCGAGGTCGCCGGAGTCGGCCAGGGCGGCCGCCACGGTGATCGGGTCGGCGGGCTCACCGCGGCCGTAGATGTCGAGGATGGCGTCGAAGATGGTGGCGTGCACCGGCCGGTAGAAGTCGTTGGACTTGAGGATCTCGACGACGTCGGCGATGGCGTCCTTGGAGAGCAGCATGCCGCCGAGGACGCACTGCTCGGCGGCGACGTCCTGGGGTGGGGTCTTCTCGAACTGCGCGTCGCGTTGGGCCGGCATCGGCGGTTGCCCGCCGGTCCCGTCCGCCCGCGTGTCGTCCGTGACCGACACGGGTCCCCCCTTGCTGCGTCGGATCGGTTCCAGCTGTACCGCCGGGGTGTGACAACTTCGACGACCCTCCGGTCGATCGGGGGCCACCGCCCGGACGGTCGGGGGACCACGATACGGAACCCGAGGTCAGACCCTCAACAATGCCGGTGGACGAGCCTCGGGACAACCTGTGGACGCCGGGCGCAGAAATGTGCGCAGCGTGTGCACAGGATGTGGACAAGTAATGGGGAATTCCTCGCGACAGCGCCCTGACCTGCGGTTACGCAATCCCCACCCTGTGGACGGAAGATTTCGGGTGGAGCTTCGCGGCCGTTCGTCCCGTACTATCTCTGCGAACGGCTACACCTGGACAGCGGATTGCGATTTCGGTTGAGAAGGGTCACGCTCCGGCCGTGAGTTACCGGGACTGGGCAAGCGGGGAGGGCAGCCCGCGCGAGCGGCCGCCGGTCACCTCGTGGGATGACCCCGCCGAGCGGTTCCCGGCCAGCTCCGACCGTCCCCATTCGGCCCGCCGTGAGCTGGAGGCGTCACCCTACGAGTCCGGGCGGTACGGCACCCCGAGCCGCCGCCGGGCGATCGAGCGCGGTCAGGACGAGCCGGTCGAGACGTACCTGCCCCGGTGGGCGTTGGAGTCGGGGATCCGCCGGGCGGACGGCGGGGGCCGGCACGCCGCCCCGGACGACGAGGACGAGGTCGAGCCGCCGTACTCGGGAAGTGGCTGGCGCGGTGGCGCGGAGAGCGGGTGGCGCGCGGACGGCGACCGCCGCGAGTTGCGGGCGATCGGTGCCGGGCCGGCCGTCGAGCACACCGCCGAGTGGACCTTCGACGCCCCGCAGGACCGGGGATACGTGGGGAGCCGACGCGCCGAGTCCATGGAGGACGAGCCGGTGTCCGGGCCGGCGCCGCTGACCCGACCACGCCGTGCCCCGACGCGACGGCCGCAGGTGACCTGGTCCGGCGTGGAAGAGACCGGTTCCCGGGGTGGGGAGGTCGAACGCTGGGCGGACGGCCCGGGCGAGCGGCGGGCGACCGATGCCTGGTCCCGTCCGGCGGCAGATGCCTGGTCCCGTCCGGCGGCCGATCCGTGGGCCCGGGGCCGGGCGGCCGAGTCGGAGCCGGTGCCGCCGGCGGTCGACCCGTGGGACGCGTCCGGGGTGCACGCCTGGCAGCGCCCGGCGGCCGGCGAGCGGTGGGACCGGTCGGACCGCCCGGCCCACTGGGACCGGATGGAGCACACCGGCGAGCTGGGCCGGGTCACGGACACCGGCCGGTGGGACGCGCACCCCGACCCCGGTGGGCCGGACCGGTACGCGGGCGGGTGGGACCGGTCCGCCGAGGCGGGCGGCTGGGACCGGTACGCCGAGGTCGACCGGTGGGACCGGACGGTGCCGCCGGCGCCGGTCCGGGAGGGCTGGGCGTCGGCGGAGCGGGCCGAGAGCTTCTGGTCGGGGACGCGGCTGGCCGGGGACGATCCGCGGTGGGTGGAGACCCCACCGTCGGCGCCGCGGTCACCCATGGTGGGTTATCCGGCCGCCCGGCCGGGTGCGGTGCCCCGGCGCCGCCCGATGCCGGCGGTGGACGCCGAGCGGGGTGGGGCGGCGGCGTTGCGCCGACGCGCGGAGACGCTGGGCGGCGGGACGTGGGGTCGCCGGCTGGAGGACGACCTGCTCGATCCGGATCCGGGTGGGCCGCTGCGGTCGCTGGTCTACACCGCCGCGTGTTACCTGGTGCCGGCGGTGCTGCTGCTGGTCGGGTTGCTGTTCCTGGACGGGCAGCCGCCGGCGGGCTGCGTCACGGACATCACCGGTGGTGGCTGTGACTCGCCACGTACGCACGCGCTGGCCTCGCTGATCGACGGCGCGCCACGGTTCGGTCTGGCGCTGGTGAGCAGTCTGGTCGTGGCGGTGGTGCTGCGCCGGGTCGGCTCGGGTTGGCGGTCGGCGACGGTGGCGCTCGCGGCGGCGGTGGTCGGCGGAGGCTTGTCGACGGTGCTGATCAGCGCGGTGACCGGCCAGCCGATCGGCTGAGCGACAGGGCCGGGACGGAGCCCGGAGCAGCGGTAAGGGCCCACACCGGCAGTCCGGTGCGGGCCCTTACGTGGTGCTGCGGGTGTCAGCCCTTGACGACGTTCAGGTCGAACTTGGCGGTCACCTCGGGGTGCAGCTTGATGCTGACCGGGTACGAGCCGAGCGACTTGATGTGTCCGGGCGTCTCCAGCCGGCGGCGGTCCAGGATCGGACCGCCGGCCGACTTGACGGCGTCGACGATCTCGGCCGGGGTGACCGAGCCGAAGAGCCGTCCGCCGTCGCCGGCGCGGGCCTTCAGGTTGACCTTCAGGCCTTCGATCTGGGCCTTGACCTCGTTGGCGTGGTCGAGGTCGCGGATCTCGCGGGCCGAGCGGGCCCGCTTGATGACCGTGACCTGCTTCTCCGCGCCCTTGGTCCAGGCGATCGCGAAGCCCTGCGGCAGCAGGTAGTTACGGCCGTAGCCGTCCTTGACCTCGACGATGTCGCCCGGGGCACCGAGGCCGGACACCTCCTGAGTCAGGATGATCTTCATGTCGGTGCCTCCTCTCAGCGGGCCGTAGCCGTGTACGGCAGGAGCGCCATCTCGCGGGCGTTCTTGACCGCACGGGCGATCTGCCGCTGCTGCTGCGAGGTCACGCCGGTCACCCGCCGAGCGCGGATCTTGCCGCGGTCGGAGATGAACTTGCGCAGCAGCGCGGTGTCCTTGTAGTCGATGTAGGTGATCCCGTCCTTGTCGAGCGGGTTCACCTTCTTCTTCGGCTTGCGCAGTGCCGCAGCCTTGGCCATTGCTCTTGCTCCTGGTTTGCGATCGCGGGCGCTCGGCGCCATTAGAACGGGGGCTCCTCGTCGAAGTTGCCGCCGCCCGAACCAGCGCGGGAGGGGGCCGGAGCAGCCGAGGCCCAGGGGTCGTCGAAGTTGCCTCCGCCGCCGCCCTGGCCGCCGCCACCACCACCACCGAAGCCGCCGCCACCGCCGCCCGAGCGGGACATCTTCTGCACCTTCGCCGTGGCGTAGCGCAGAGACGGGCCGATCTCGTCGACCTCCAGCTCGATGACGGTGCGCTTCTCGCCCTCACGGGTCTCGTACGACCGCTGACGCAGCCGGCCGGACACGATCACCCGGGCGCCGCGCTGCAGCGACTCGGCGACGTTCTCGGCGGCCTGCCGCCAGACCGTGCACGAGAGGAAGAGCGGCTCGCCGTCCTTCCACTCGCCGGACGCCTTGTCCATGAAGCGGGGCGTCGAGGCGACCCGGAACTTGGCGACCGCCGCCCCGGAGGGGGTGAATCGCAACTCGGGGTCATCGGTCAGGTTGCCGATGACCGTGATGGTGGTGTCTCCTGCCATGACCATCTCCTCGCGCACTCATCGTTTCGCCCTCACAGGCTCTCAGAGCCCTCCGACAGCGTCGATGAGGCTTGATCCGGACGTGCCGGGTCTAGATGCTCAGCGCATCTCCGGGCGGATGACCTTGGTGCGCAGCACCGACTCGTTGAGTCGGAGCTGACGGTCCAGCTCAGCCACGGCCTCCGGCGACGCCTGGAGGTCGATGACGGCGTAGATGCCCTCGGCCTTCTTGTTGATCTCGTACGCGAGGCGCCGGCGGCCCCACACGTCGGTCTTCTCCACCGAGCCACCCGCGGTCCGGATCACGTTCAGGTACGTGTCGAGCGACGGGGCGACGGTGCGCTCCTCGAGGCTGGGGTCGAGGATCACCATAACTTCGTAATGACGCAAGACGTGCTCACCTCCTGTGGGCTAAGCGGCCACGGTCCTTCCGTGGCAGGAGGTCGTGCGTCGTTGCCATGACCGGTGCCGGGGGAACCCGGCCGGACGCGGACAACCGGACCAGGATACCCGGTCCGGACGATCATGGCCGGGCCGGTCGGGCGGCCGGTCCCGGGCGCGGTGACCGGCGTCCGGCCCGGAACGCGGTGACAGGGGTCCACCCCCGGCATCGGGTGCCGGTGGTGGACCCCTGTCCACGGGGCCGCGGGGCGTCCCGTCCGCATTCCTTGGGTGGGACCTGGGGAGGAACGACCACACCGATGAGGTTGGATCGAGGACGCCCCGCGGAGCTTTATCGTGTTGTCACCTGGTCTGACCATACAACGACTCTCGTCACCTCTTGGGGTAAATGGAGGAATTTGCCCCAGCATCCCTTGTCACGGAATGCCAATGTGCCGAGCGGGTCCCGCCCCGTCGTGCCGGGACCGCACGGCGGGGCGTCCCGTTGGCGGGGGTCTCCCCTCGCCCGGACGCGCTGTGGACCGCGCTGGGCGGAGCGTCGACCATCGATCCCACCTCCACCAACGAGCGCCGGACCGGCTGGTGACGCTGCCGTTCCGCCACAGCTCCCCGGCCGACCCGTCGAGCGAGGGCGGCCACGGTCACCCCGCGTGTCAGCAGTGCGACGTAGGCTGCCGTGCATGCGAATCGGAGCCCACGTCGATCCGACCGACCCGCTGGCCGAGGCGACCGCCCGGGACGCCGAAGCCGTCCAGTTCTTCCTCGCCGATCCCCAGGGATGGAAGGCCCCGAAGCCCCGGGAGGACGCCGAGCGGCTGCGCGGGGCCGATGTCGATCTCTACGTCCACGCGCCGTACGTCATCAACGTGGCCACCCTGAACAACCGGATCCGGATCCCCAGCCGCAAGCTGCTGATCGCCCACGCGAACGCCGCGGCCGCCGTCGGCGCCAAGGGCCTGATCGTGCACGGCGGCCACGTGAGCGCCGGTGACGACCTGGCCGTCGGCTTCGACAACTGGCGCAAGACCTTCGCGTACGCGGCGGACTCCGGCGGCTTCCCGCTCCCGGTCCTGATCGAGAACACCGCCGGCGGGGACAACGCCTGTGCGAGGCACCTCGACGCGCTGGCCCGGCTCTGGGACGCCCTCGGCGACTACGAGGTCGGCTTCTGCCTCGACACCTGCCACGCGTTCGCCGGCGGCGAGGAGCTGCTGGGCCTGGTCGACCGGGTCAAGGCCATCACCGGCCGGATCGACCTGATCCACGCCAACAACTCCAAGGGCGCGTTCAACTCCGGCCAGGACCGGCACGACAACCTCACCGGCGGCACCATCGACCCGGAGCTGGTGGTGGCGGTCATCCGGGCGGCCGGCGCGCCGGTCATCGTGGAGACCCCCGGCGGCGTCGAGGGCCAGGCGGCGGACATCGCCTTCCTGCGGGGTCAGCTGGGTACGGTCGCATGACCACCGAGCAGTCCGACGCCACCGGACCGGCGCGCGAGGCCGGAGCGGGGAGCGGCGCCGGTTCCGGCCTGCCCGAAACGGAGCCGGCGGCGGGCCAGGCCGGATTGAGGACCGACGCGGGTTCCGGGCTGCCCGGAACGGAGCCGGCGGCGGGCCAGGCCGGAGCGGGAACGGACGCGTCCGGCGCCGGAGCGGCGACCGGAGGCACGGACGCGCCCGACCGGGCCGACGCCGCCACCAAGACCGCCGCCAGCACCGCGACCGGACCCGGCACCGCGGGAACCGAGGCCGCCGCCGCGAAGACCACCGCCACCACCGCGACCGGGGCCAGCACGGTAGGAACCACCGCCGGCACCGCCAGGGCCGGCGCCACGACCGATGCCGACACTGCGAAGGCCGACGCCGGCAGCGCACAGCCCGATGCCGACACCGCGAAGGCCGACGCCGGCAGCACAAAGACCGACGCCGGCACCGCGAAGGCCGACGCGGACACCGCGAAGGCGGCGGCCGGGACCACCGCCGAGGGCGAGGACGGCGCGGGCGAGGAGACCGACCCGGCGGACCCCTTCTCGGCCTTCGGTCCCGCACCGGCCCCGGTGCTCACCCGTACCCGCCGGGTGGGCCGCGCGGTCGGCCGATTCCTGATCCACGAGTGGACCCTGGCCACCGCCGGCGCCCTGCTGCTCGCCGTGCTGATGACCTGGCCCACCCTGCGCTACCCGGGCTACACGCTGCCGCAGGACTACTGGGACCCGAGCCTCCAGTCGTGGCAGATGGCGTGGTCGGGGCACATCCTGCTGACCGACCCGGGGCAGCTGTGGAACGCCAACACGTTCTTCCCCGACCGGTGGAGCTTCGCCTTCTCCGACACGCTGCTCGGGTACGCGCCGGCCGGCATGCTCGGGCACGGGCCCGAGGCCGCCGTACTGCGCTACAACATCGTGTTCGTGCTGGCGCACGCGCTCGCCACGCTCGGGGCGTACGCGCTGGCCCGCCAGCTGGGGTCGGGACGGATCGGTGCCGCCGTGGTCGGGGCCGCCTACACGTACGCCCCGTGGCTGCTGGCCCAGGCCGGGCACCTGCACATCGTCTCCAACGGCGGGATCCCGCTGGCACTGGCCATGCTCGCCCGCGGCCACGGCTGGTCCCTGCGGTACGGCTACCGCCCGGCCCGACGCCGTCCCGGCTGGGCGTTCGCCGGGTGGCTGGTGGCGGCGTGGCAGCTCAGCCTCGGCTTCGGCATCGGCCTGCCGTTCGCGTACCTGCTGGCCGGCATCGCGCTGGTCTCCGCCGGGATCTGGTTCGCGAGGCGCTGGCTGGTCCGGCGCGTGAAGCGCCCGTTCGGCCGCCGGCTGTTCCTCGCCGACGTGCTCGGCGCGCTTCTCTTCGCCGCGGTGGGGGCGCTGCTGGCGATCCCGTACTTCAAGGTCGCCGAGCTGCACCCGAACGCGGCGCGGACGCTCGGCGACATCGGCACCTACTCGCCGCCGGTGAGCGGGTTCTTCACCGCTCCGGCCGAGTCGCGGGTGTGGGGTTCGCTGCACGAGGGCGCGCGCAACGCCCTGCCGTGGCACCCCGAGATGACCCTGCTGCCGGGCTTCGTGCTCTACGCCCTGGCCGCCGGCGGGCTGTTCTTCTCCGTGTGGCGGGTCCGGCACCGGCTCTTCCTGCTCGCCGGGGTGCTGGTCAGCATGGTCCTGGCGATGGGCACCCGGTTCTTCCACGGCACCGTCACCTATGTCCCGCTCTTCGAGCACCTGCCGGGCTGGAACGGCCTGCGCACCCCGGGGCGGATGATGCTCTGGGCCACCCTGCTGCTCGGCCTGCTGGCCGCCGGCGCGGTGACCGCGTTCTGCGCCCGGGTACGCGAACTCGCCGCGGAGCGGGTCCCGCCGTGGCCGGGCCCGTGGCTGCGGCTGGCCACCCTGCTGCCGCTGCTGCTGGTGGTCGTGGAGGGCCTGAACGCCACCCCGCACCCGGTGGTGCCGCCGCAGCCGGTGGCGATCCGGACCCTCGACGGGCCGATGCTGGTGCTGCCCACCAGCCAGAACCTGGACCAGCCGGTGATGCTCTGGTCGACCAGCCGGTTCCAGGACGTGGTCAACGGCGGCAGCGGCTTCACCCCGGAGACCCAGGCCAAGGTCCGCGACGTCAGCGTCGGCTTCCCCGATCTGCCCAGCATCGACTACCTGCGCCAGCTCGGGGTGAAGAACGTGGTGGTGCTCCGCGACCGGCTCGGCGGCACGCCCTGGGAGGGGATGCTGGAGCGGCCCTCCGACGGGTTGGGGGTGACCCGCGAGGAGGTGGGTGACGCGGTCGTGTTCCGGCTCTGACTTCTTGCGGGGGTTCTCTTGGGGTGGGTTGGCGGGAGCCCAGCCGGCTCCGGGCGGTCAGGCTTGATCCCTGCGCCGGCTGGGCTCCCGCCAACCTCGCCGCACCCAGCCACGTCACGTGGCGCGGCTCAGGGGTGGCCCGGGTTCGGTGAGTCCTGCCTTCGAGGTCAGGCGGGCAGGGGTTCGGTGGGGTGCGGGGTGGGGCGATGGCGTAGCCGGCGCAGCCACGCGGCGTCCTCCGCGCCGTCGAGGACGCCGCCGTCCGGGTCGTCGGCGTACGTGTCGCGCACCGCGTCCCGCTCGGGGCGGAGGATGTCCCGGATCACGAAGCCGCAGAGCACCACGACGGTGACCAGCCGGAAGGTGGCGGCGAGCACGAAGACCCCCTCGGGGAACACCGGCCGGCTGGTGGCCGTGCCGAGCAACTCCCCGTAGAACGCGACGAAGTAGCCCACCTCGGCGAGCTGCCAGGCCAGGAAGGCGCCCCACCGGGGCCGGGCCAGCACCGCGAGCGGGAGCAGCCAGAGCACGAACTGCTGGGACCAGACCTTGCTGAAGATCAGGAAGGCGGCGACCACCAGGAAGGCGAGTTGGCCGAGGCGGGGCCGGCGCGGGGCGAACAGCGCCAGCGCGGCCACCCCGAGGCAGGCCAGTCCGAAGAGGAGGTACGACACCCAGTTCAGGGTGGGGATGTGCGCGTTCAGCCACTCGAAGGGCCCGAGGTCACCGGGGCTGGACGGGTTGATCCGGCCGTCCAGGTACCGGCCGATGTACCAGAGGGTGCCCCAGTCGATCGGCCGGGTGGTGTTCAACTCGAAGAACCGGCCCCAGTTGTTCCGATAGGGGATCGCCACCGGCAGGTTCACCGCCACCACCGTCACCGCGGCCGTGAGGACGGAGAGGATGGCGGTCCAGACCCGGCCGGCGCGGACGGCGAGCGCCAGGATCGGCCCGAGAATGAACAGCGGCCACAGCTTCGCCGCGCCGCCGAGCCCGAGCAGCACCCCGGCCAGGGCAGCCAGCAACATCCCGATGCTCAAGCCGAAGGAAAAGCGACCTGCGCGTTCGCGCCAGCGCCGCGGCAGCCATCGCCCAGGCAGGCGGATTCGCAACGTCCGGCTTGACCCGGTGCGCGCCCAGGCCAGCAGCCCGAACGCGGCCAGCCCGACGGCGAGCAGGTCCCAGTTGACCGTGGCGGTGAGCAGCAGCGCGGGGGAGAGCGCGAAGAGGGCCGCGTCCCAGGGTCGGCGCCGGCGCAGGTTCAGAATGACGGCGACGGTGGCGACGGCGAGCGCGCTCAGCACGAGCGCGTTGAGGTTGTAGAACCACTGGCCCTGGTTGATGCCCGGATCGTCGGCCCCGAGGGCGTGCACCGGCAGGCCGAGCGCCCCCATGAAGTAGCCGGTCAGCACCGGATACTCGACCGGGTGGTCGACGTAGGGCACCTTGCCCTCGTTGAGCCCTTCGGCGTAGTAGAGCGCCAACACGTCGGTGTAGCACATCCGCGTGTACTGGCTGTTGTTCTGCCAGGCGCCGTCCTGGCAGGGCGACTTCTGCACCCAGTGCAGGGCGAGGGTGAGGCAGACCAGCGCCAGCACGATCCGGGCGGCGGTCCAGAACCGGCCGTCGCGGCCGGCCGGCCGGTCCAGGGCGACCGCGTGGTCGCCGAGCGGGCCGCCGATCAGCTCGGAGGCGCCGCGAACGAACCCGTCCGAGCGGGACGGGTGGTCGGTGGTCCCGGGGTCGTCGAAGCCGGCCGTCGACTGGGTGCTCATGGAGAGGCATCCTGCCGTACGTCGGGCCTCCGCGTCCCGTCCGGAGCGCGAATTTCCGGTACCCGGGAACGCCGACGGCGGCCGGGCCGAGGCCCGACCGCCGTCGATGGCGCTGCCGTCAGTAGGTCTGCCGTGGTGGTGTGGTCGGTAACAGTCCGCCACCGCCGCCACCGCCGCCCGGCCCGCCACCGCCGCCCGGCCCGGGGTTGCCGCCACCACCGGGGTTGCCGCCACCACCGGGGTTGCCGCCGTTGGGCCCGTCGGGGCAGAACAGGCCGAGCGGGTCGCAGTTGGGCGGCTCGACCGGCGGCGGGGGAGCCTCACCGTTGCCGGTGTCGTCCTTGCCGATGTGCGCGGCGGGCGGGAAGTCCAACTTCTCCTTGCCCTTGAGGGCGTCGCTCATGAAGCGCTGGAAGATGGCGCCCGGGATGCTGGAGCCGCTGATGTTCCTGCCGTTCTTGTCCTTGATTGCCTTGCGATTGCCCTTGTTGCCGACCCAGACGGCGGTGGCGAGTTGCGGCGTGTAGCCGACCATCCAGGCGTCACCGTTGGCCAAGGGCTGCTTCGGGTCGCCGAGTTCCCAGGTACCGGTCTTCTCGGCGGCCTTGCGGCCGTTGTCGAGGCGGCGGCCGACGGCGGCCGGATATTCTTCCAGCACCGAGGTGACGTCCGCGACGACTTCCTTCCTGATGCGCTGCTGGCCCTTCAGCTTGGCGGCCCCCACGAGGTCCCACTTGCCGGTTTGCGGGTTCTGCTTCTCGACCTTCTTGACGAAGTGCGCCTTGTTGTAGACGCCCTGGTTGGCGAAGGTGGCGACGCCATTGGCGTGGTCCAGCACGGTGATCGGGTACTGGCCGTAGCCGAGCACGTGGTAGAAGGGCGCCGGTGCCAGCTTCTTCGGGTCGGTCTTGGTGAGGTCGTAGGCCTTCACCGGGTTGTCGCTCCACATCATCGTGACACCGGCCTTCTTGGCCATGTCGAGCACCTTGTCCGGGCCGATCTGCTCGGTGATGTAGTAGAACGGCACGTTGAGTGACTTCAGTGTCGACTGCTCAAGGGTGCAGGAGTCGCCGCAGCTGGCGTCGTGGCCGGCGTTGCTGATCGGATTGTCGAAGCCCTCTGGCTTGAACGACTTGCCCTTCCAGCGTGACTTGATGGAGATGTCATTCTCCAGCGCCGCGGCCAGGGTGTAGATCTTGAAACTAGACCCCGGCGAGTGGCCGCCACTGACGACGCCGTTCTGGTCGTAGTTCTTGCCGGCGAAGTCCGTGCCGGTGCCGTTGTCACCGCCGTAGTAGGCGCGCACCTCACCGTTGCTGGGGTCGATGGACACCACGGCCGCCATCAGGGTCTTGGGCTGGTCGGCGAGTTCGGAGCCCTTGGTGGCCGGCCGTGCCGCCGCGAGCGCCTTCGCCTGCAGACCCTTGTCGAGGGTGGTGGTGATCCGGTAGCCACCCTTGCTGAGCGCCTGCTTACAGAGCGGCTTGTCCGCGGTCACCGCGGCCTCGTCATCGACGCACAGATTCATGTCGCGCATCTCCTGCGCGACGTAGTTGATGACATTGCCGTACGGGGTGTTGACGCCGAAGGCACCGGTGGCCTTCGGGTCGTACTTCTTGAGCGTCTTGGTCGGGTACTCGGTGGGGTGCTTCGGCTTGCCGGGAGCGTCGAGCCAGCCCTCGGTGATCATGCCCTGCACGACGTAGTTCCACCGCTCCAGCGCGGCCTGCTGGTTGATCGCCGGGTCGTAGCCCTTGTGGGTGGCGCTCGGCTCGGGCTGCTTGATCAGCGCGGCGAGCACCGCGGCCTCCGCCACGGTGAGCTGCTTGGTGGACTTGCCGAAGTACGTCTGCGCCGCCGCCTCGATGCCGTACGCGCCGCGGCCGAAGTAGATCACGTTCAGGTAGTGCTGCATGATCGTCGGCTTGTCGTACTTGTCGTTCAGCTTGGAGGCGAGGATCGCCTCCTTCACCTTGCGGCCGTACGTGTCCTGGTTGAGGTTGTCGAACGCGTTGCGGGCGTACTGCTGGGTGATGGTCGAGGCGCCCTGCTTGTCGCCGCCGGTGAGGTTGTTCCAGGCGGCCCGGGCAATGCCCTTGTAGTCCACGCCGTCGTGCCGGTAGAAGTTGCGGTCCTCCGCCGCGGCGACCGCGTCCTGGACCCACTGCGGGATGTCCTTGATCGTGATCAGCGTGCGGTTCTGGTCACCGATCTTGGCGATCGGGTCCCCCTTGCCGGTCCTGTCGT
The DNA here is from genome assembly GCF_040655175.1 of Micromonospora sp. NPDC050495. Taxonomy (NCBI): domain Bacteria; kingdom Bacillati; phylum Actinomycetota; class Actinomycetes; order Micromonosporales; family Micromonosporaceae; genus Micromonospora; species Micromonospora sp. NPDC050495. Next base: position 112,059 of record NZ_JBFAJK010000011.1, read on the forward strand.
AGATCGTGGTGGCCAGCGGCGGGGTGGTGTCCTCGGGAAGGACGACGTTGGTCGAGTACCAGGTGAAGGTCACCACGCCGATGCCGGCGAGCATGATGAAGACGGCGAAACCGGCGATCATCACGTTGATCCGGCGGCGCTTCTTCGCCCGGGCCACCGCGCCCGGGTCGTCGTCACCGCCGCGACCGCCCCGGCCGGGACCGGTCGGGCCGCCGGGCCCACCCGGGCCGCCGCCCGCCTGGCCGGGCACGCCGGCGCGGGCCACCGCGGCCCGGCCACCTACCGCCGCCGAGCCGACGCTCGCCCGCCCGGCCGTACCCACGCTGGCCGCGCCGACCGACGCGCGCCCGGCGGAACCCGCCGGGGAGACCGGGACGGAGGCCCGGCCGGGGCCCGCCGGGGAGACCGGTACCGAGGCGCGGCCGGCGCCGGCCCGCCCCGAGGCGCCGCCCGGCGCCGGCGAGACGGGCACCGAGGCCCGGCCGGACCGCCCGGCGGATGCGGAGCCCGAGGTGCCGCGCGGTGCGGGGGCGGAGCCACCGACCGGGGGCCCGCCCCGCGGCGGTACGGAGGCGCGGGCCGAGGCACCGTCCCCCGTTCCGGATGGCCAGCCGTTCCCGCGTGCGCCCCCGCCGGAGCCGGGGTCCCCACCCGGGCCCGGGATCTGGGCCCGCCCACGCGAAGAACTGGGATCGCCGTAGTTCATTCCTCACACCCTGCCGGTCGCGGTGGGGCGCGGTCGCGCCGCCACCGGGTTGCCGTGAGATGGAACACGAGACGCTACACCGTGGGCGCACCCCGGCGCAGGCGTCAGATCCGACCTAATCGGACCAATCAGACGTGGAAGCTGTCGGGTGGACCGCTCGCCGATGTCGCGGGGGTCGACCAGGACAGCCAGGTTCACCGTTGCGCCTCTCGCCTTCGACGAGGGGTGGAACCGGTCGCGGCCGAACCGCTCGCCGCCTCCTGCTCCGACCCGTCCTCGGTGCCGTCGGCCAGCCCGTCCCGGCCGAGCAGGTACTGCTCGACGAGATGGTTCCAGGCACAGCCGGGGCACACCTCCACCACGTAGACCTGGAACTCACGCAGCGTCATCGCCAGCAGCGACAACTCGGCCCGGTTTCGCGCCTGCCCGGCCGACTGCTTGAGTTCGTCCCCGTAAATGTAGTGGACGTGGATGAGGTTCTCGCTGCGGCAGATCGGGCAGCGCTCATCGGTGGGTTCGCCATGGAAGCGAGCAGCGTTCTTCAGGTACGGCGACGCGTCGCAGACGTCATACGTGCCGATCCGGTTCGCCAGGAGGTCACGCAGCACCGCTCGCTTCTGGAGCGAGTAGTCGACGACCTGGCGAGACGTGCGCATGCGGCAAAGGGTACGCGGTCCGGCCGAACGAGGCGACCATGGTCACGATCCGTGACCGCGGCACCGCGTAACGGGGGTTTGCCCCGGTCGGGCGACTCCGCTAACGTGCGATGTATCGGTCCGATACATCGCGGCGGTTACGACTCCGCGCCGGGGGTAAGAAGGGATGGCCCGTGCTCGAGTTCGCCATCCTGGGCCTCCTGCAGGAGGCTCCGATGCACGGCTACGAGCTGCGCAAGGAGCTGACCGCCAAACTCGGCGCCATCCGGGCGGCGATCAGCTACGGCACGCTCTACCCGACCCTGCGCCGGCTGCAGGCGGCGGGCTGGATCACCGAAGCCGCCGGCACACCCGCGACCGCCGAGGAGGTTCCCGCGCTGACCAGCCGACGCGGTCGGGTGGTCTACACCATTACCGCGGAGGGCAAGGAACGCTTCGCCCAGCTCATAGCGCAGGCTGGTCCCGAGACGTACGACGACACGGGCTTCGGCGTGCACTTCGCGTTCTTCGCCCGGACCGACCAGGCCACCCGGCTCCGGATCCTGGAAGGTCGTCGCCGGAAGATCGAGGAGCGTCGCGAGGGCCTTCGCGACGTGCTCGGCCGGGCGGCCGAGCGGCTCGACGCGTACACCCTGGAACTGCAACGCCACGGGCTCGACGCCTGTGAGCGCGAGGTCCGCTGGCTGGAGGAGCTCATCGCCAACGAGCGCTCCGGCCGAGCCCCGACGGTCCCGCAACCCGGGACAGCCGGCGGCCGACGAGAAAACGACAGCCCGCCCCCGCCTGGAGAGTCCAGGAAAGAGCGGCCGTGATGAAAGAGAAGGAGGCAGACGTTATGGGCTCCGTCCGCGTCGCCATCGTCGGTGTGGGTAACTGCGCCTCGTCCCTCGTGCAGGGCGTGGAGTACTACCGGAACGCCGACCCGAACGACCGCGTCCCGGGTCTCATGCACGTCACCTTCGGCGACTACCACGTCTCCGACGTGAAGTTCGTCGCGGCGTTCGACGTGGACGCCAAGAAGGTGGGCATGGACCTCGCCGAGGCCATCGTGGCCAGCGAGAACAACACGATCAAGCTGTGCGACGTGGCGCCGACCGGCGTCACCGTGCAGCGCGGCCCGACCTTCGACGGTCTCGGCCTGTACTACCGCGAGATCATCGAGGAATCGGACGTCGAGCCGGTCGACGTGGTCCAGGCGCTGCGCGACGCGCAGGTCGACGTCGTCGTCTCCTACCTGCCGGTCGGTTCCGAGCAGGCCGACAAGTTCTACGCGCAGGCCGCCATCGACGCGGGCTGCGCGTTCGTGAACGCCCTCCCGGTCTTCATCGCCTCCGACCCGGAGTGGGCGCAGAAGTTCACCGACGCCGGTCTGCCGATCGTCGGTGACGACATCAAGAGCCAGGTCGGCGCGACCATCGTGCACCGCGCCCTCGCGAAGCTCTTCGAGGACCGCGGGGTCGAGCTGCTGCGCACCTACCAGCTCAACTTCGGCGGCAACATGGACTTCATGAACATGTTGGAGCGCAACCGCCTGGTCTCCAAGAAGATCTCGAAGACCCAGTCGGTGACCTCGCAGATCCCGCACGAGATGCAGAAGAGCGACGTGCACATCGGCCCGTCCGACCACGTGCCGTGGCTGGACGACCGCAAGTGGGCGTACATCCGGCTGGAGGGCCGCTCCTTCGGCGACACCCCGCTCAACGCCGAGCTCAAGCTCGAGGTCTGGGACTCGCCGAACTCGGCCGGCGTCATCATCGACGCCGTCCGGGCCGCGAAGATCGCGCTGGACCGGAAGATCGGTGGCCCGATCCTCTCCGCCTCCTCGTACTTCATGAAGTCCCCGCCGCAGCAGTACGCCGACCACGACGCGCACGCCGCCGTCGAGGCGTTCATCGCCGGCGAGGTCGAGCGCTGACCCGCTGACGAGCAGCACCGACGAGGGCCGGGTCCACACGGACCCGGCCCTCGCGCGTTCAGTCCGTCATGTCGAGGTACGGCGAGAGCCGCAACGCCAGCTCCTCGACCGAGTCGACCTCGCCGCTGGTCAGCGCGTCCGTCAACGCCATCCGCTCCTTGGCCGGCATGCTGAGGCGTAGGCCGGACCGGGTCAGGAAGATGCGCATCGCCGCCCAGGCGAGCCCGGCGTTCCACAGGTCGAGGGGACGCCAGATCATCAACCCGTGCAGCAGGGCTGCCGCCTTCTCCAGCGCGGTCGGATAGGCGGGCCGGCCGAGCAGCCGGGCGTGCGGCCGGGCGGTCGCCGCCACCAGGATTCCGGCATCCCGTACCTGGCTCCGGGGGCCGGTGTACTCCGCGAGCAGGGTCAGCAGGTCCTCCGCGTCCGGCCAGGGGTGGGTCACCGATCCCCCAACATCTCAAAGAACTCCGCGTCCTCCTGGAACACCCGGCGGGCGGCCTGCCGGGTCCACTCGTCGCGCTCGTGCCGGTCCAGGTACGCCTGCACCGCCACCTCGACCGTCTTGTGCATCGACCGGTGCTCCGCCTCGGCGAGCTCCTTGAGCCGCTGCTCGACCTCGGGCTTCAGGTTCAGGGTGAAGGCCATACCAGATTTGTATAACTCGCGTGTCTGCACGTCAACCACGCTGGGCGCCACGTCTCCTCCGCACGACTCGGGATCTTGCCGGAGGAGATGATGGCGAGCAGCGCTCGGACCAGGGCGGACGAATTGTGCGACAACTCCTCAGGAGAGCCAGGCGCGCCGCAGCGCCACCCCGGCCTCCAGCTCCAGCAGGGTCACCTTGCGCGGCAGCCCGCCCCCGAAGCCGACCAGCTTGCCACCCGCCCCGACGATCCGGTGACAGGGCACGAGCACCGGCACCGGGTTGCGGTTGCAGGCCACCCCGACCGCCCGGGCCGCGCCCGGCTCGCCGACCGCCCGCGCCACCTCGCCGTAGGTGAGCGTCTCGCCGTACGGGATGCGGGTCATCTCCCGCCACACCGCGCGTTCGAACTCCGACCCGCGGGAGACCAGCACCGGCACGGTGAACTCGGTCAGCTCGCCGGCGAAGTACGCGCGCAACTCCGCCAGCGCCAGCCCGGCGACCGGGTCGCCCGGCCGCTCGGTGGCCGACTCCATCCGGCCGAAGTGCGCCGCCCGGACGGCCGCGCCGTCGGTGGCCACGGAGAACTCCCCGATCGGCGAGTCGAGCACGGTCCAACGCATGGTTTCCATTCTTCCTCGCGCGGAGAGGCGACGTCTGGCTCGAGGTGACCGTCGCGCCGGGTTGACCGTTCGGCCGGGCCGCAACGTTGCACGATGTCGATACCGTGCAGGTCGTGGCCACGGGGACGCTCATCTTTCTGATCATCGGTGGGGCGGGGGTCGGCGTGCTGGCCCTCGCCCTCGTCGGTGCCGGGCTGCTGCACATCGGGCACCCGGACGTCGACGGTCCGGTGTCGCTGGAGGCGGTCGCCGGGTTCACCGGCGCCTTCGGCTTCGGCGCGGCGATCGTCAATGAGCTGCTCGGCGGGCGTACCCCCGGAATGATCGCCGGGGCGGCGGCCGGTGGGCTGGTCGCCGCCGTGCCCACCGCGTGGCTGGCGGCCCGGCTCAGCCGCGCCGCCCGCAACATGCGCACCGACGCCACCCCCACCCGGTCCCACCTGGTCGGCGCCACCGGCCTGGTGGTCACCCCGGTGCCGGCGAGCGGCTACGGCGAGGTCCGGGTACGCCTCGCCGGCCAGCCGGTCAAGCTCAACGCCCGGGCCGACCGCCCACTCCCGGTCGGCGCCCGGATCTTCGTGGTCGAAGCGCTCAGCGAGACCAGCGTGCACGTCGAAACGTACTGATCCCCCCTTCCACAGACGGGAACACCCATGCCCCTGCTCGTCGCCATCGGCGGCGCGGTTCTCCTCGCCGTCCTCCTCGTCCTGTTCGTGCTCTCCCGGATCAAGGTCGCCGGCCCGAACCAGGCGTTCATCGTCACCGGCCGCAAGGGCCGGACCACCCAGACCGCCGACGGCGGCCGGTCCACCGACATGTCCGGGCAGAAGGTCGTCCTCGGCGCGTCGGTCTTCGTCCTGCCCGTGGTGCAGAAGCTGCAGTCCCTCGACCTGTCCAGCCGGCGGATCGACGTCGGCATCAAGGGCGCGGTGAGCAAGCAGGGCATCCGGACCGACCTGCACGGCGTCGCCATCGTGAAGGTCGGCGGCACCGAGGACGCGATCCGGGCCGCCGCCCAGCGCTTCCTGAACCAGCAGGAGGAGATCGACAACTTCACCCGCGAGGTGCTGGCCGGTGCGCTCCGCTCGATCGTCGGGCGGCTCACCGTCGAGGAGATCATCCGGGACCGGGCGGCGTTCGCCAGCGCGGTCGCCGAGGAGGCCGAGCACTCGATGACCAACCAGGGCCTGGTGCTGGACACCTTCCAGCTCCAGGACATCCTGGCCGAGGGCTCCTACCTGCAGGACCTCGGGCGGCCGGAGGCGGCCCGGGTGCTCAAGGACGCGGCCATCGCCGAGGCGCGGGCCCGTCAGCAGGCCGAGCAGGAGCGGCTGCTCGCCGAGGAGGCGATCGCCGAGGCGAACCGGAACCTGTCGCTCAAGCAGGCGGCCATCCAGGCCGAGATCGACGCCGCGAAGGCGAAGTCGGCGGCGGCCGGACCGCTCGCCCAGGCCGAGCGGGACCAGGCGATCCTCTCCGAGCAGCAGAAGGTCGCCGAGCGCAACGCCGAGCTGAAGCAGCGCCAGCTCGACACCGAGGTGCGCAAGCCGACCGACGCGGCCCGCTACAAGGTCGAGCAGGAGGCCGAGGCGGCCCGCAACGCGGCCGTGCTGACCGCCGACGCGCAGCGGCAGGCGACCATCGCGGCCGCGCAGGCCGCCGCCGAGCAGGCCCGCCTCATCGGTGAGGGCGAGCGGGCCCGGCGGGCCGCGCTGGCCGAGGCGAACGCGATCGAGGGCGCCAAGGAGGGTGAGGCCGAGCAGCGCCGGCGCAGCGCCATCGCCGAGGCCGTCGAGCGGGAGGGTCAGGCCGAGGCCGCGGCCATCCTGGCCAAGGGGCAGGCCGAGGCCGACGCGATGGCCCGCAAGGCCGAGGCGTTCGCCGCGTACGGCGAGGCCGCCGTGCTGGACCTGCTGGTCAGGGTGCTGCCGCAGGTGGTCGAGGCGGCGAGCGCCCCGATCGGCGCGATCGACAAGATGACCGTCATCTCCACCGACGGCGCGTCCTCGCTGACGAAGTCGGTGGCCGGCAACGTGGCCCAGGGCCTCCAGCTCGGCAGCGACCTCACCGGCATCGACCTGCCCGGCCTGCTCGCCAAGCTGGGCGGCGCGCACACCACCAACGGCACCACCACCAAGCCGGCCGTCGAGGCCTGAGCGACAAGGACGGGCCCCCGGTCAACGCCGCGCGTTGTGCCGGGGGCCCGTCCTCGTGCGTACCGGTCAGGCGATGATCTCCTGCTCGCGGGCCCACCGCAGCAGCTCCGCCTCGGCCTCGTCGCGGTCCAGCGGGCCGCGGTCCAGCCGCAGCTCCTTGAGGTACTGCCAGGCCCGGCCCACCACCGGGCCGGGCGGGATGCCGAGCAGCTCCATGATCGCGTTGCCGTCCAGGTCGGGGCGCACCCGGGCCAGGTCCTCGTCGGCGGCGATCCGGGCGATCCGCTCCTCCAGCGCGTCGTAGTCGGCCGCGAGCTGGGCCGCCTTGCGCCGGTTTCGGGTGGTGCAGTCGGAGCGGGTGAGCTTGTGCAGGCGGGCGAGCAGGTCACCGGCGTCGGTGACGTACCGGCGCACCGCCGAGTCGGTCCACTCGCCCCGGCCGTAGCCGTAGAAGCGCAGGTGCAGGCCGACCAGCTTGACCACCTGGGAGGTGACGTCCTTGGGGTACCGCAGGGCCTTCATCCGGGCCTTGGTCAGCCGGGCGCCCACCACCTCGTGGTGGTGGAAACTGACCCGGCCGTCCGGGCCGACGGCCTTGGTGGCCGGCTTGCCGATGTCGTGCATGAGCGCGGCCATCCGCAGCACGAAGTCGCAGCCGTCGGTCTCCATCGACATGGCGTTGCTGACCACGGTCAGGGTGTGCTCGTAGACGTCCTTGTGCTGGGCGTGCTCGTCGATCTCCAGCTTGAGCCCGGTCAGCTCCGGCAGGAAGCGTTCGGCCAGCCCGGTGTCGACCAGCAGCCGCAGCCCGGTGACCGGGTCGGCGCCGCAGAGCAGCTTGGTGAACTCGTCCCGGATCCGCTCGGCGGTGATCCGGTCCAGGTCCGCCGCCATCCGGGTCATCGCCGCGCGGACGTCCGGGTGCACCGCGAAGCGGAGCTGGGCGGCGAACCGGGCGGCCCGCAGCATCCGCAGCGGGTCGTCACCGAACGACTCCTGGGGCGTGCCCGGAGTACGGATGATCTTGGCGGCCAGGTCGGCCAGCCCGCCGTACGGGTCGGTGAACCGGTGGTCGGGGACGCTGACCGCCATCGCGTTGATGGTGAAGTCCCGGCGTTGCAGGTCGTCGACGAGGTTGGTGCCGTACTCCACCACCGGGTTCCGGCTGACCTGGTCGTACGACTCGGCGCGGAAGGTGGTGATCTCCAGGCTGAGCCCGTCGCGCTGGCAGCCGATGGTGCCGAACTCCCGGCCGGTCTCCCAGACCGACTCGGCCCAGCCCCGGACGATCTTCAACGTCTGGTCCGGGTGCGCGTCGGTGCAGAAGTCGAGGTCGTTGCCGAGGCGGCCGAGCAGCGCGTCCCGCACCGAGCCACCCACCAGGTGCAGTTCGTGGCCGGCCCGGGCGAAGCGGCGGCCCAGCTCGTCGGCGACCGGCGAGACGCGGAGCAGTTCGGCGACGGCGTTGCGCTGGACGCCGGTCAGCTCACGGCGGTCGGCGGCGTGGGATGCGGAGGCTTCGGACATGGGATCGCCAGCCTATCGGGCCGGGGCGGGAACAACTGCGCCGGGCGCGGGTATGCCACCGAGGTTGACTAAGGTCTCGGTGTGCGGGCCCGCAGGTCCGGCTGCGACGTACCCCTGGGAGGCTGGAGATGAGCGGCGGCCTGTACCGCAGCGCCAACGCGCACGGGGGCGCCCAGCCACCGGACGACGAGGCCACCTTCATCTCGGCCGAGCCGCTCAACCAACCGGCCGTCGAGGCCACCGCGCCGCCGCAGGAGGTGGTCGCCGAGACCAGCGCCGCGGCGAACAGCGCGGTGATGGCGATCGGCAGCCTGGTCAGCCGGGGTACGGGTTTCATCCGCAACCTGCTGATCGGCGCCGCGCTCGGCAACGCGGTCGGCGACGTCTACACCACCGCCCAGTTCCTGCCGAACCAGGTGTACGAGTTCCTGCTCGGCGGCGTGCTCACCAGCGTCCTGATCCCGGTGCTGGTCCGCCGCCGCAAGATCGACCCGGACCGGGGCGAGGCGTACGCCCAGCGGCTGCTCAGCCTGGCCGTGCTCGCCCTGGCCGCCGCCGCGCTGATCGCGGTGCTGCTCGCACCGGTGATCACCGCGATCTACGCCGCCGGCAAGGACGACACGTACAAGGGCCTGGTCAACGACCTGTCCTATCTGATGCTGCCGATGCTGTTCTTCACCGGCCTGAGCGCGCTGATCGCCGCGGTGCTGAACACCCGGGGGCACTTCGCCGCCCCGATGTGGGCGCCGATCCTCAACAACCTGGTGGTCGCCGGCACCTTCGGCCTGTACATCGTGGTGTACGGGGCCCGGGCGCTGCGGCCGGATCAGATGGACGCCGGCCGGATCCTGCTGGTCGGCGGCGGCACCCTGCTCGGCGTCGCGGTGCAGGCCGCCGGCCTGCTGCCGGCGCTGCGCAAGGTCGGCTTCCGGTGGAAGTGGCGGTTCGACTTCCGCGCGCTCGGCCTGCGCGAGCTGGCCCGGCTCGGCGGCTGGATGTTCTGCTACGTGGGGGTTAACCAGCTCGGCCTCTTCGTGGTGGTCAACCTGCTCACCCGGGTCGGCGGCGGGAAGAACGCCGGTCTGCTGATCTACAACTACGTCTTCCTGCTGCTGATGATGGCGCACGGCATCATCGCCGTCTCGATCATCACCGCGCTGATGCCCCGGATGAGCGCGGCCGCCGCCGAGGGCCGGTTCGGCGACGTCACCGCCGACCTGTCCCGGGGCACCCGGATGGTCACCGCGGTGCTCGCCCCCATCGCGGTCTGCTACGCGGTGCTGGCCGGCCCGATCTCCGTGGTGGTCTTCCGGTACGGCGCGTTCACCGGCGACAACGCGGTGGCCACCTCGACCGTGCTGCTGGTGGCGGCGCTGGGCCTGGTCCCGTTCGCGATCAGCCAGCTCTTCACCTTCGCCTTCTACGCGCTGCCGGACACCCGCACCCCGGCTCTGATCAACATCCCGGTGGTGGCGCTGCGGGTGCTCCTCCAGGTCGGCCTCTTCCTGGCCTTCTCGGCCACCTTCGCGGCGGCCGGCATGATGCTCGGCAACGCCGTCTCGTACGTCGCGGCCGCGATCCTCTCCGCGGTGCTGCTGCGTCCCCGGGTGGGCCGGATCGGGCTGGGCGGGATCATGCGCACGATGGGCCGGGTGGTGGTCGCCGCGCTCGGCGCCGCCCTGGTCGGCCTGCTGGTGGTCAAGCTGCTCCCCGGCGACCCGGCGCACCTGAGCTGGCTCGCCGCGGCGGTCCAGCTGGTAATCGGCGGGGCGGTGATCGGCGCGACGTACCTCGGGCTGGCCATGGTGCTGCGGATCGGTGAGATCACCGAGGTCGTCGCGATGGTCCGGCGTCGCCTGGGTCGATGAGCCCGACCAGCGGCTATGACGGAGGGTGAACGAGGATCACCAGCCTGGGGATACGGCTGTGGATAACTCGGGCTTCCGCCGCCCAGTGGGCCTACCGGCCTGTGGACAACCAGCCGTAAGGATGAGGGTGACCAGCTGGACCGGGGGAAACCGCAGGTCGCTGGAGGGGTCGCCACACCGGTCCGCCCCTGCGTCCACCGCCCGACCGCAACCTTTAGATTGGCGGGAGCGTGTTGTCAGTCGACGCGGCGAGACGCAACCGGGCCGCGGCCGGCCGCCGTGGTCGCTGGCGTCCCACCGGCTCCGCCGGGAAGATGACATGTCGGAGAACCGGGCATCCCGGGTAAGGTCGCTCTCGACGGGTACGGCAGGTGCCGACGCGGGCGTCGACGCCGGCCTGCCGGTTCCTTCGAAGGCAGAGCGGACAGCCACATGCCCAGCAGCACGGGTCCATCGATCGACACGATCACCGAGGGAGGACGGGTGACCCAGGTCGGCGAGGGTCAGGAGGCGGAGGAGAACGCACCTCCGGTCATGACCTTCGGTGCTCCCACGGCCGGTGAGGTCCTTGCCGAGCGGTACGAGCTGGTCGAGCACATCAACAACGACAGCGCCGGCCGCCTGGTCTGGCGCGGGGTCGACGTCGTGCTGCGCCGTCCCGTCGCGGTGGTCCTCCGCTACCCGGGTGGTGACTCCGCCACCGAGATGCTCCAGGCCGCCGTCGCGGCCAGCCGGGTGATCCACCCGAACCTGGTCGGCGTATACGACGCGATCGACGAGGCCGACCGGGCGTACGTGGTCCGCGAGTGGGTGGACGGGCATTCCCTGCGCGAGCTGGTCGCCGTCGACGGCGCGCTCGACCCGGTGCGCGCCACCGCCATCGGCAACGCGGTCGCCAGCGCCCTCGCCGCCGTGCACGCCACCGGCATGGTGCACGGCAACGTCCACCCCGGCACCGTCATGATCAGCGACGACGGCCGGGTGGTGCTCGCCGACGCGCGGACCGACGGCGCGGACAGCCAGGAGACCGACATCCGGGCGGTCGGCGGCGTGCTCTACTTCGCGCTCACCGGCCACTGGCCGCACGGCGAGGCCCCGCTGCACGGTGCCACCGCCGGGCACGGGCGGGCCGCCCTGCCCGACGCGGTACGCGACGCCAGCGGCTCGATCGCCGCGCCCCGGCAGGTCCGCGCCGGCGTGCCGGCGTACCTCGACGACCTGACCATGGACCTGCTCGACCCGGAGATCGCCCCGCCGTCGTCGGACGTGCTGGCGGCGGAGCTCGGCCGGCTGGACGTGCCGGCCGACGAGCACTTCCTCGAGCAGGCCGGCCCGCTGCGGTTCACCGCGGACACCGGCGAGGAGCCGTCGCCGCTGGCCTCCGCCGGTGGCCGCAAGGTCGCCCTGGGCATCGCCGGCCTGCTGGCGGTGGCCCTGGTCGGGCTGCTCGTCGGGATCAGCGTCCTGGGCGACGACAAGGACCCGAAGACCAAGCCGGTGGCCCGCCCCTCCAGCAGCGCTCCGGCGGCCGGCGACGCCACGCCGACCAACGCTCCGGTCCGCAAGCTGACCATCCAGGACGTGCGGATCATCGACCCGGACAGCCGGGACCGCGCCGAGGTGCGCAACGCCGAGAAGGTGATCGACGGCGACGAGAACGAGGGCTGGGAGACCCAGAGCTACCGGAACAACGGCAAGTTCGGCGGCCTGAAGAAGGGCATGGGCATCTGGATCGACCTGGGTGCCCCGCACACGGTCAAGTCGCTCCAGGCCACCCTCTCCTCCACCGGCGCCTCGGCCGAGCTGTTCGCCGGCACGGCCGAGTTCCCGTCCAGCTCCTCGGGCGACAAGCAGCTCGTGGCCGCGTACAGCACCCGGATCGGGCAGCCGTTCGAGGACCACGACGGCACCAAGATGGCGTTCAACGGGTTCGACCCGGAGCGGAAATACCAGTACCTCCTCTTCTGGATCACCGAGCTGCCGCAGAAGGACAGCGGCGACGGCTGGAAGCTGGGGGTCCAGGAGATCACGGTCCAAGGCTCGTGAGCCGACCGCCGCGGCCGACGCACCGCCTCCGCCGGACGTGGTGATGTCCGGTCGCGCCGGGCACCCGCCCGAGCCGGTGACCGGGGCCGGGCCGCTGGCCGGGACGTCCGACCTCGACCTGCTGCGGGCGCACGTCGCCGGCGACCGGGACGCCTTCACCGAGCTGTTCCACCGGCACCGGGACCGGCTCTGGGCGGTGGCCCTGCGTACCGTCGGCGACCGGGAGGAGGCGGCGGACGCCCTCCAGGACGCCCTGCTCTCGGCGCACCGCGCGGCCGCCCGGTTCCGGGGCGACTCGGCGGTGACCACCTGGCTGCACCGGATCGTGGTGAACGCCTGCCTGGACCGGATCCGACGCCGGCAGACCCACGCCACGGTCCCGCTGCCCGACGGCGTGCACGGCGACGGGGAGTCCGGCCGGCACACCGGCGGGGTGGAGCCGGCCGCGCCGACCCACGACCACGACACCGCCCTGGTGGTCCGGCAGGCGCTCGCCCAGCTGCCGGCCGAGCAGCGGGCCGCGCTCGTGCTGGTGGACGTCCAGGGCTATCCGGTGGCCGAGGTGGCGCGGATCCTCGGCGTCGCCGAGGGGACGGTGAAGAGCCGCTGCGCCCGGGGCCGGGCCCGCCTCGCCGGGCTCCTCGGGCACCTGCGGACCGGGTCCGACGAGACCGCGGACGTGCGCCCGGTCACCGGGGGGAACCCGCGACCGCCCGAGGGCGTCGGATCGACGTCGGGGTGGTCCCGGCGGGACGCCAGCCAGGAGGACACGTGACTGCCCGGGAGTTCAGCGGGGTCGACCACGACCTGCTCGCCGACTACCTCGGCGGGGCGCTGGACGGTACGCCGGAGCAGGTCGCCGTGGCCCGACTGATCGATGACGACCCGGCCTGGGCCGAGGCGTACGCGGCGCTGGCCCGGGCGGTGGAGCTGGTCCGGGCCGACCTGTCCGGCTGGGCGGCCGCCCCGGCCCCGCAGTTGCCGCTCGCCGTGGCGGACCGGATCACGGCGGCGCTGGCCGGTGCCGGTCCGGCTCCGGTCGACGCGCAGCGGGAAGCCACCGGGCCGGAGGTCACGGCCGGCGTCTCGGGGGCACCGGACGGCGGGCCGGCCCCTCGGCCGGGGCCCGTACCCGCGCAGCCCACCGGTGGCACCCGGCCGGCCGGCGGCACCGGTCACCACACCGGTCCCGGCCGGCGGGCGCGCCGCTGGGTCCGGATCGCCGGACCGGTCGCCGTGGCCGCCGCCTCGGTCACCGCGGTCGGTCTCGGGGTCGGCAACCTGGTCGGCGCCGGCGGCGGCTTCGCCGGCTCGGTGGCCGACGGCGGCCGGCCCGCGGCCGACGAGGCCGCGCCGATGGCGGCCGCCGCGCCGTTCCGCACGACCGGACCCCCGCAGCACAGCGGCACCGACTACGGCCCGGAGCGGCTCTCCGGTGGGACCCGCGAGTGGAGCGTCGGGCCGACGACCCCGGCGGGCGGCAAGGACGCCACCGGCGACGCCCCGCGGGACCAGCGCGTCCCGTTCGCGACGCGGCTGGACCGGCTGGGCCAGCCGGAGGCGCTGGCGGCCTGTCTCGCCGCGATCAGCACCGAGCACGCGACCGGGCCGCTCACCGTCGACCTGGTCGACTTCGCCACCTACCAGGGGGTGCCGGCACTGGTCGTCACCTTCGTCGACGGCGGCGGCGCGCGGTGGGCGTGGGTGAGTGGACCCGAGTGTGGCGTCCCGGGCTCCGGCGCGGACACCCGGTTCCGTACCCGGGTAGGGTGAGGATCACGGTCACCCGGACGTGTCCGCCACGTGACGTGACCCACCGGATGACCGGCTCGGGAATCCCCACTTCGTACGATGACGTTCTGCAAGTCAGGCGCCGGGGCCGTTGAGCCGCCGGCACTCGGGATCGGCATCGGTACGCGGCCGGTGACGAACACACACATCGGGAGACGGCAGTGGACGAGGTCCGCAACCTGATCATCATCGGCTCCGGGCCGGCCGGTTACACGGCGGCGGTCTATGCCGCGCGCGCCAACCTCAAGCCGCTCGTCATCGAGGGCGTGCAGTCCGGCGGTGCGCTGATGACGACGACCGAGGTGGAGAACTTCCCCGGTTTCGCGGACGGCATTCTCGGCCCCGAGCTGATGGACAACATGCGCAAGCAGGCCGAGCGGTTCGGCGCCGAGTTCCTGACCGACGACGTGACCCGGGTCGAGCTGCAGGACACCGGCGAGGTGGGCTCGCCCACGGTCAGCACCGTCTGGGTCGGCGAGACGGCGTACCAGGCCAAGGCCGTCATCCTCTCCACCGGCTCGGCCTGGCGCCCGCTGGGCGTGCCGGGCGAGCAGGAGTACCTGGGCCACGGGGTGTCGTCCTGCGCGACCTGTGACGGCTTCTTCTTCCGTAACCAGCACATCGTGGTGGTCGGCGGCGGCGACTCGGCGATGGAGGAGGCCAGCTTCCTCACCCGGTTCGCCGAGTCGGTGACGATCATCCACCGACGGGACGAGTTCCGGGCCAGCAAGATCATGGCCGACCGCGCGCTGGGCAACGACAAGATCAAGGTCGAGTGGAACAGCGTGGTCGAGGAGGTCCTCGGCGCAGACGGCAAGGTCAGCGGGGTCCGGGTCCGTAACGTGCACACCGGCGAGACCAAGGTGCTCGACGTCACGGGCGTCTTCGTGGCGATCGGCCACGACCCGCGCAGTGAGCTCTTCCAGGGCCAGGTGGACCTCGACGACGAGGGGTATGTGAAGGTGCTGGCGCCCAGCACCCGGACCAACATCCCGGGTGTCTTCGCCGCCGGCGACCTGGTGGACCACACCTACCGGCAGGCGATCACCGCGGCCGGCACGGGCTGTGCCGCCGCACTCGACGCCGAGCGCTTCATCGCCACCCTGAACGGCTGAACAATTCTCAGAAGCAAGTCCCGGAGGAGGGATTCATAGTGGGAGCAACCAAGGCGGTCACCGACGCCAGCTTCGCCAGCGACGTACTCAAGTCCGACAAGCCGGTCCTGGTCGACTTCTGGGCGGAATGGTGCGGTCCGTGCCGTAAGGTCTCGCCGCTGCTTGAGGAGATCGCCGGTGAGATGGGCGACCAGGTCAGCATCGTCAAGCTGAACATCGACGAGAACCCCGAGACCGCCCGCACCTACCGGGTGATGTCCGTACCGACCCTCACCATCTTCAAGAACGGCGAGCCGGTGCAGTCCATCGCCGGCGCCAAGCCGAAGGGCGAGCTGGTCAAGCTCATCGAGTCGGCGCTCTGAGCCGACCCCGTACCCCACGGAACCCCGTCACCCGGCCTGGGTGACGGGGTTCCGGCTCTCCGGAGACCTCCGCGAACCCGCAGCTCCGGGTGATCGGTCACGGTACGCTCCGTAGGCGTCCCCCGGGTCGGGGGAGCAGCACCTCCGTCGGAGTCTCCGGCCAGCCACCAGCAGCACATCCTCCGGAGTCTCCGGCCAGCCACCATCCGCGCAGAGGGGGTCGTCGTGCGTCCGATCCGACCCGGTGACCGGGGCCCCGCGGTGGCCGAGATCCGCACCGTCCTCACCACCCTCGACCTGCTCCCGTCCGACGGGCCGGGCGACGAGTTCGACACCGCGACCGAACGGGCCGTCCGGGCGTTCCAGCAGTCCCGTGGGCTCAGCGTGGACGGACGGGTGGGCGCGGAGACCTGGCGGGCGCTGGACGCCGCCCGCTGGCGGCTGGGCGCCCGCACCCTCTACCACGCCGTGCCCGAGCCGCTCATCGGCGAGGACGTCCGGTCGCTCCAGGAACGCCTCCTGGAGATGGGGTACGACGTGGGCCGCGCCGACGCCATCTACGGCGTGCGTACCTCCCGGGCGGTCGCCCAGTTCCAGCGCGAGATGGGACTGAAGCCGGACGGGGCCTGCGGCCCGCACACCATGAACACGCTGCGCCGGCTCGGCCGCAAGGTGGTCGGCGGACGCCCGCAGTGGCTCCGCGAGTCCGACGCCATCCGCCAGGCCGGGCCGACCCTGGTCGGGCGCACCGTGGTGATCGACCCCGGGCACGGGGGCACCGACCCGGGCGAGGTGGTGCCCGACGGCCCGCTCCGCTGGACCGAGGCTGACATCGTGTACGACCTGGCCAGCCGCCTGGAGGGGCGGCTCGCCGCGGCCGGGGTGCGGGTGCAGCTCACCCGGGGCCCGTCCCCGGCGACGTGCCTGCCCGACGCCGACCGGGCGCAGCTCGCCAACGCCCTGGGCGCGGACGTCTTCATCTCGCTGCACATGGACGGGCACGCCAACCCGGCGGCGAACGGGGTCGCCACCTACCACTACGGCACCGACAACGGCGTCACCTCGGCCACCGGGGAACGCCTGGCGGGGCTGGTGCAGCGGGAGATCGTCGCCCGGAGCGGGCTGCGTGACTGCCGTACCCACGCCAAGTCGTGGGACCTGCTGCGGCTGACCAGGATGCCCGCGGTCCGCGTCGAGGTGGGCTACCTGACCTCGCCCGAGGACCGGGGCCGGCTGGTCGACCCCCGGTTCCGGGACACCATCGTCGAGGCGATCGTCGCCGCCGTGCAGCGGATGTACTTCCCCATCGAGCGGGACGTGCCGACCGGCTCGATCGACGTGAGCGAACTGCGGGCGATCGTCGCCGCCGGCACGGTGGTGGACTGAACCCCGTCGGCGCTCGCTCTCTGGCGCTTGCTCGGTGGCGCTCGCTGTGGCGCTTGCTCGGTGGCGTTGGTCCGACGGCCCTGGCCCGGCGGATCGGGGCGGTGGTCAGCTCGTCGCGCGGGTGGCCGGGGCCGGCCGCACCGGGCGGAGCAGCGACTCCGGGCTCATCGAGCCGAGCAGCTTCTCCAGCGCGTACTCGACGTCGGACTTCCAGCTCAGCGCGGTGCGCAACTCCAGCCGCAGGCGCGGATAGCGGGGATGCGGGCGGACGGTCTTGAAGCCCACCGAGAGAAAGAAGTCGGCCGGCGCCACACAGGCCCGGGTCGGGTCGTCCGCCGCGCCGTCACCGAACTTGGCGTCACCGAACGCCTCGATCGCCTTGATGCCGCGCTTCGTGAGATCCCGGGCGACGCCCTGGACCAGCATCCGGCCCAGACCCCCGCCGGCGAAGGCGGGCACCACGTTCGCGGTCATCAGCAGCGCGGCGTCCGCCGAGACCGGCGAGGTCGGGAAGGCCATCGAGCGCGGAACGTACGCGGGCGGGGCGTACATGACGAAACCGGCGGGCATCCCGTCGACGTACGCGAGCTTGCCGCAGGAACCCCACTCCAGCAGCGTCTGCGAGACCCAGGCCTCCTTCTCCAGCCCAGGGTCACCGGCCGCGCAGGCCCGATCGGCCGAAACCGGATCCAGCTCCCAGTAGACGCACTCCCGGCAGGGACGGGGCAGGTCCTCAAGGGTGTCGAGGGTCAGACTGACCAGACGTCGCGACATCAGCGCATCCCCACCAATAGGCTCGGGGCGGTAACCACCGCGGTGCACACGTTCCGCCGCTTTCCCCTGCCCCCGACGAGCGATCGTACGCCGCCGCTCCGCGGTTCGGGAGGGGACGCGCGAACCCCCACCCGGCGGCGGGACGGCCCGTCCGGGATGTGGACGTACCCGGATGGCTGGTCCGGGTCGGCTGCCCGCGGACTACGATCGACCAACCGGCCGTCCCGCGCCGCCATGGATGTCGGTATCGGGGGTACCCACCGGACGGCCGCTTCACCGACACCCGATCGAGGTGATGTCATGACCGGCACGACGCTCGACGACTACACCGACCGGTACGCCCGCCGGGTCCGCGGGATGACCGCCTCCGAGATCCGGGCGCTCTTCGCGGTGGCCAGCCGGCCGGAGGTGGTCTCGCTCGCCGGTGGGGCACCGTACATCGCCGCGCTGCCGCTGGACGCGGTCGGCGAGATGCTCGGTCGGCTCGGCGCCGAGCACGGCGCGACCACCCTGCAGTACGGCATCGGCCAGGGCACCCCGGAGCTGCGCGAGCGGATCTGCGAGGTGATGTCCCTCTCCGGGATCGACGCCGCCTGCGGCGCCTCGCCCGAGGACGTGGTGGTCACCGTCGGCGGTCAGCAGGCGCTCGACCTGGTGGCCCGGCTCTTCCTCGACCCGGGCGACGTGGTGCTCGCCGAGGGCCCGACCTACGTCGGCGCGCTCGGGGTGTTCCAGGCCGCCCAGGCCCAGGTGGCCCACGTACCGATGGACGACGAGGGGCTGATCCCGGAGGCGCTGGAGACGGCCATCGCCGACCTGGCCCGGGCCGGCCGGCGGGTGAAGTTCCTCTACACCATCCCCACGTACCAGAACCCGACCGGCGTGACGCTGAGCGAGGAGCGGCGCGAGCGGGTGCTCGACATCTGCGAGCGGGCCGGCCTGCTGGTGGTCGAGGACGACCCGTACGGTCAGCTCGGTTTCGAGGGCGAGGCGCCGGCCCCGCTGCGGGCCCGGCGGCGCGACGGGGTCTTCTACCTGAGCACCTTCTCCAAAACCTTCGCCCCGGGCCTGCGCGTGGGCTGGATCCTCGCCCCGCACGCCGTCCGCGACAAGCTGGTGATCGCCAGCGAGGCGCAGATCCTCTGCCCCAGCGGGTACGCCCAGGCGGCCGTCGCCACGTACCTCGGCACCATGCCGTGGCGGCAGCAGCTCAAGGTCTACCGGGAGGTCTACCGGGAGCGCCGGGACGCGATGCTGGACGCGCTCGCGGACCTGATGCCCGCCGGCACCACCTGGACCACCCCCGGCGGTGGCCTCTTCGTCTGGGCCACCCTCCCCGACGGCCTCGACTCCAAGGCGATGATGCCGCGCGCCATCGCCGCCCGCGTCGCGTACGTGCCGGGCACCGGCTTCTACGCCGACGGTACCGGCACCGGCAACATGCGCCTCAACTTCTCCTTCCCGGCCCCGGAGCGGATCCGGGAGGGCGTCCGCCGGCTGGCCGGCGTGATGGAGCAGGAGATCGCCATGCGGAAGGTCTTCGGGGCGGTCGGCGGCGCCGGGCCGCGGCGCCGGCAGGGCGGCGCGGACGCGCCCGGTCCCGACTTGGCATGATGCCGGCATGGCCGTCAGCCCCGCCGCCCAGGATTCCGTGACCGACCCCGCCGCCACCGACGAGTTGCACGTGCTGGTGCTCGCCGGCGGCCTCTCCTACGAGCGGGACGTATCCCTACGGTCCGGCCGGCGGGTACTCGACGCGCTGCGCGCGGTGGGCGTGGAAGCCGAGCTACGTGACGCGGACGTGGCCCTGCTGCCCGCGCTGGCCGCCGACCCGCCGGACGCGGTGGTGATCGCGCTGCACGGGGCCACCGGCGAGGACGGCTCGCTGCGCGGGGTGCTCGACCTCTGCGACATCCCCTACGTGGGCTGCGACGCGCGCGCCTCCCGGCTCGCCTGGGACAAGCCGTCGGCGAAGGCGGTCCTGCGCGAGGCCGGCATCCCCACCCCCGACTGGGTGGCCCTGCCCCACGACCGCTTCTCCGAGCTCGGCGCGGTCGCCGTGCTCGACCGGATCGTCGACCGGCTCGGCCTGCCGCTGATGGTGAAGCCGGCGCAGGGTGGCTCCGGGCTGGGTGCCGCCGTGGTGCGGGACGCGGCGTCGCTGCCGGCCGCCATGGTCGGCTGCTTCGCGTACGACCAGACGGCGCTCGTGGAGCGGTACGTGCCCGGGATGGACGTGGCGGTCTCCGTGGTCGACCTGGGCGCCGGCCCGCAGGCGCTGCCCCCGGTCGAGATCGTGCCCCGCAACGGCGTCTACGACTACGCGGCCCGCTACACCGCCGGCCGCACCACCTGGCACGCGCCGGCCCGGCTCGACGAGGAGACCAGGCGGCGGGTGTCCGAGGTGGCCCTCGCCGCACACCGCGCGCTCGGCCTCCGGGACCTGTCCCGGGTCGACCTGATCGTCGACGCGGACGGGCAGCCGCACGTGTTGGAGGTCAACGTCTCACCGGGGATGACCGAGACCTCCCTGCTGCCGCTGGCCGTGCAGGCCGCCGGGCTCGACTTCGGCCGGGTGCTCGGGTCGCTGGTCAGCCGCGCAGCGGGCCGTCGCCCGTAGCTCTCCCCGCGCTCTCAGGTCACCCGCCCCGCCGGCCGCGTTCCCGATCCTGTTGCTAGCTGACGCGGCCGGCGCGGGGCGGCGCGGCGGGCACGGGGCGGCGCGGCCGGCTCGGGTCGGCGCGGCCGGGTCGGCGCGGCTCGGGTCGGCGCGGGCGGCTTTGGGGGAAGCTCGGGCGGCTTCCTCACCGAAATCGGCTGCGACGACCTGCTCGATCCGCCGCGCTGGCGTGCAGGGAGTGGGCGATCCAGCCGCGGTGCGGCGGACGGGTGCCTCGGTCAGCCGGCGCTCGGTGCCGGCTTGCTCTGCTCCGCTTCGAACCGATCCGGCTGCGCTGGCACCTCGATCCGCTCGACCTGGTCCGCGTTGTCCACCTGCCCTGCCGACGTGGCCCGCCCTGCCGACGTGGCCTGCCCTGGCGACGTAGCGTGCCCCGCTGGCTCGGCCCGGTCTGCTGGGCCCGGGCGCCCCGCTGGCTCGGCTGGCTCCGTCGACACGGTGTCCTCAGTCGACGCGAGGGCCTCAACCGACGCGGCATGCCCGGTCGGCGCCGCATGCCCGGTCGGCGCGGTGTGGCCGGTCGGCGCGGGGTCCTCGCTCGATGCGGGGTGGTCGGTCGGCGGGACTTTCCCCGGCGGCGTGGCGTGCTCGGCCGGCTCAACTGGTTCCGGCTCCGGGTTTTCCTCGGCGGCTTCGATCACCGAAACGGCCTCGTCCTCCGGCACGCTGTCGACGCTCTCGCTCGCCGAGGAGGAGAAGCGGGACGGGGCCTGCCACTGGATGCGCGGCGGCTCGGCGAGCGGTCGGCCACCGAACTCGGCCAGCCAGGCGGCGACCATAGCCAGATTCTCCCGCCACTGCGACTCGGAGATCGGCGGCAGAATCGAGTCCCAGAGGGACAGGAAGGTGCCCCGCAACTGCAGTCGCCCGTAGGGCCGCGCCAGGAACCACAGATGCAGGTGCGCTGAGCCGTCGCCCCAGCGGTTGACGTGAACGCGGGCCACCCCGTCCAGCGACCGGATGGCGCGTTCCAGCCGTACCGTCATCACGCCAAGCTCGGCGGCGAGCAGGTTCGGAAGGTCACCGAGATCGAGGTGCGAGCGGGACTCCAGGATCAGCACCATCGGCAGGCCGGTGGGCCGGTCCATGGTCCGTACCCGCCATCGTTCGCCAACCCAGATGTACGCCTCGTCCGGCGCGGCGCAGGCGGTGCACTCCCGGTTGCCCTCCCCACGGCGGGGAGGTTCGACCGGCACCGGATCGTCGAGCTGCTTGACGTGAAGATCGCCCTCGAAGGGAAAGGAGGGCCACTGGGTGAAGTCCGGGACTGAGGGAGGGGTGTCCTGCACGACGCTGACCCTAACCGAGTCAGCGACGCCTGTCCCTACCCGATTCCCCCGGTGATCGGCGGAATCCGGATGACCGTCCACCGGTTGTCCACCGGGTTGTCCACAGGCAGCTGAGGTCACCGCCACACCGCGTCATCCACAGCTCAGCAAGGCTTTCAGCGTGTTGTTTCACGTGAAACGACGGCACCCTGTGGAAAACAACTGTGGATAACGTGACGCGGCGCCCGATGGCGTTCTGCACCGGACGCGGCCCCTACTTCCTAACGACGGAGTCGGGCATCGGCACCGGCCCATGGAGGCCCGATCGCCCATCCATCGCTGAGCCGTTACGGACCTCCGCCGAACCCGAAGGCCTACCCGGTGCCACGCCGGCGAGGGCGGACTCGGGAGCTCGCAGGCGAAGTTTCACGTTGAGCCGGAGCGGTCCTAGTCGGTCGTTTCGTAAGTGGCGATCGGGCCGGCCGGCGCGGATCTGACGCCCCGAGCCGGATGGATCAGACCCGGAGCGCCCCAGGCCCGACGGATCAGGCCGGAAGGGCAAGCGCTGAGACCGCGGCGGCACGACGGTCGCGCTGCGGTCACGGGAGGGTGCTCACGCGAGCAGTCGGCGGGTGAGGGCGTCCGACACCAGACCACCAGCGGCGGTGGCTCGCATTCCTCACGGTCCGGTGAGTCGGTGGTACCGCCGGGATGGCGTCGTCGTCAGCCGCGGCTCGCCTCAGTACGGGTCGGGCGGCGAGGCCGTCGTTCCCCGCCCAGACGCGGTCCTCGCCGCCCGGCCGGAGGTCCGGTCCAACGTCGACGTCACGGTGGCGTCGGCGAGGTCGGCGGTCGCGCTGCTCGACATCCGGGAGCCGGGTTCGACCGAACTACCGGCTGCGATCGAGCCGCTGGATCGCCGCCGGGTGCGGTGGGCGGATCGCTGACGCCTTTCCGTGGGGCGGCGCCGATGACGCCGCGGTGAGGTCGGCCGGCTTTTCCGCCGCGCGTCATTGTCGACCCTGACGGCCGTCCGAACCGGCGCACTCCAGGGTCCGCTGGTTCAACACCGGTTGGCTGTAGCAGCTCGGCACGGGCTCGGGCCGACCCGTGGTTTGACGGCACGTTGGCCGGCGCTCGGTGCCCCCTGAGCCCTGTTTCACGTGAAACGGCGGCTCAGTCCGATCGCCACCCATCCAGTTACATCGAGGCTTGGACCGCTGCGCCAACTCGGGCGTCGTTTCACGTGAAACGGCGCGCCTCGGTCCGGAATCCGCACTGTCCAGCCGCCTTAAGGCTTGGCCGCAGCGCTGGCTCAGTGTGGTTCGGCCACGCCGCGGTCATGGGCAGCAGTCCCCGGGGCCGGCAGTCGCCTTCGGTCCCCCGGCCAGGTCCCCGGCGGTCAAGTGCCCGTCGGCACACTCACCCGGCCCGAGATCGAAGCCTCCGCCTCTTGGTGCTGACATCCTGCGGGATCGGCGACCGGTGCGGTGCAGACGTTTGGGCTCCCGGCAGGCCGCCCGCTCCCAGACCGCTTGAGCGCCGGGCGAGCGCACCCGTTACCGATTCCCATCCGAGAGTCGACTCCCAACCGGCGCGGTCGTCGCTTCCGGCCACACCGGAGTAGCGGCTGGCTTCATCTCCGTCGGTCGCAACCGACCCCGGAGAACCCTGCCCGCCCGGCCTCCAATCGAGCCGTATCCACCGCCGGTCTACCTCCGGAACGATCCACCGACGCGGTGTGCCACTGCTGCCGTGTGACCGGCCCGGCGAACTCGACCTGGCGTGTGGGCTTCCCAGATCGCCCTTCGTCGCTCCGCCGGTGGCGGCTTGAGTCTCGGCACGGGGGGCGGCGGTGCTGGGCCCCATGGCCGTCGTTTCACGTGAAACAGGGCCTGCCTTCATTCATCCGCGCCCCGGGGGACCACCAACGCCCCTGAGCCCCACAGCGCCGATCGAGGCGCCCACCCGGTGGAGCCGGGACAGCGCGGTCACAGTAGGCCGGCAGGAGGCCTCTCAGCGGGTCCTACGGCATTGGTTCCGTGGACCCGCAGCGGCACTGGGTCCATGTGCGTCCGGCTCGCTCAGCGGCGGTGTACGAAATCCTGCGGTCGCGGTGCCGCACCGCGGTCGCCGCGGCGCGCCCACCTCCACGGCGACGAACACGGCCCGGCGACCGTCGGCGGCAAGTGCGGCCCGGCTGCACCCTCGGACGCGAACGGAACCGTCACTTGAGGGCCACCGGGCCCGACCGACCTTGATCCGGACCACGCGGCTCGGACGTCGGGATGGCATGGCTCGCCCGGGAGGGCGCGGCACACCCCGTGCCAAGGGCCCGCCTGTCTGGCCGACTCGGCTGAGGCGCCGCCGCGCTGCTTCGCCCCGGCCACTGCGCCTACGGCGACTCGGCACTGCTCGGCACTGCTCGGCACCGCCCGGCATTGCTCGGCACCGCCCAGCTGGCCCACTGTGCCCGGCTCGGGTACTTAGTCGGCCGACCGGCGGCGCCAGCGGCCGCTCGGCCAGCCCTACTGCGCCCGGCTCGTGTACTTGCTCGGCCGACCCGCAACACCGGCGACCCGCTCGCATCTCGGCCGCCCACTGCACCCAGCTCGGGCGTCTGCTCGCCGACCACTTAGTCCCGCAGCTACCTCGGCACAGCCCGGCCAACCAACTTGCGCCAGCGGCCGCCTCGGGCGCTCGGCAAGCCAGCCGTGGCGCAGCCCGGCCACCCGTCTCGAATGCCCGGCCAGCCGTCTCGAATGCCCGGCCAGCCGTCTCGAATGCCCGGCCAGCCGTCTCGAATGCCAGGCCAGCCCGGCCGGGGGTAGGGGCCGGCTCGGCCCGTCTGGCCGGGAGCACCGATGCCGGGCCAGCCCGCTCCCGGCTACCCCGGATACGACTCGGCCGCGTGGTCCGTACGGGATCCACGCGGCCGGAGTCGAGGCGGAGCGACTACTCCGTCGGCGGCTCTTCCTGGCCTACACCGATGATGCCCACGATCCGCTCCAGGTCGTCGACCGTCGCGAACTCGATGGTGATCTTGCCCTTGCTCCGGCCGATGTCGACCTTCACGCGGGTGTCGAACCGGTCGGAGAGGCGGTCCGCCAGATCAGAGAGCGCCGGCGCGTGGGGCTTCGGTCGGCGCTTGGCCGCCGGGGCCTTCGCCGGGCCGTCGGCCAGCGCCAGTGCCACCAGTTCCTCGGTGGCGCGTACGGAGATGCCCTCGGCGACGATCCGCTTGGCGAGCTGCTCCTGGGCTTCGGTGTCGTCGAGGCTGAGCAGCGCCCGGGCGTGGCCGGCGGAGAGCACTCCGGCAGCGACCCGCCGCTGTACCTGGGCCGGCAGGTTCATCAGCCGGATGGTGTTCGAAATCTGCGGCCGGCTCCGCCCGATCCGGCGGGCCAGCTCCTCGTGGGTGGCCCCGAACTCCTCCAGCAACTGCTGGTACGCGGCCGCCTCTTCGAGCGGGTTGAGGTTGGCCCGGTGGATGTTCTCCAGGAGGGCGTCCCGGAGCATCGCGTCGTCCTTGGTGTCCCGGACGATCGCCGGGATGCTGTCCCGGCCGACCGCCTGGGCGGCGCGCCAGCGCCGCTCGCCCATGACGAGTTCGTACTTCTCGCTGTCGAGTTGGCGCACCACGATCGGCTGAAGGAAGCCGACCTCCTGGATGGAGGTCTTCAGCTCCTCCAGGGCGTCCTCGTCGAAGACCTGCCGCGGCTGCTTCGGGTTGGGCACGATCGCGTCGACCGGGATCTCAGCGAAGCGAGCGCCGGGCACCGGGCTCAGCTGTGGCTCGGGCTCGGCCGCCGGGGTGGGCGGACCGACGATGGCGGCGGTCGCACCGGTCACCGGGGTAGCCGGGACTGTCGACGCCGTACCGCTCTCGAAATCGGCGACCGCCGGGGCATCGCTCGGCGCGGGCCCGGTGGGGATGAGGGCACCCAGCCCTCGGCCCAGTCCGCCGCGAGGACGGTTCTTCATGCGACGCCTCCCAGCGACTTCTTCGCACTACGCATTCCGGCTCACCGGCTCCTTGACGCCCCGCTCGGCAATCTCCTGGGCGGCCTCGAAGTAACTCGTCGCCCCCCGCGAACCGGGATCGTAGGTCATCACCGACTGGCCGTAGCTGGGTGCCTCGGAGACCCGCACGTTCCGGGGGATCACCGCCTGGAGCACCTTGTCGCCGAAGTGGTTCCGGACGTCCTGCTCCACGGCGTCGGCCAGCCGGGTACGCCGGTCGTACATGGTCAGCAGGATGGTGGAGACCTCGAGCTTCGGGTTCAGGTGCTGACGGACCAGGTTGATGTTCTGGATCAGCTGGTTGAGGCCTTCCAGCGCGTAGTACTCGCACTGGATGGGGATCAGCACCTCCTGCGCGGCGACCAGCGCGTTGACGGTCAGCAGGCCGAGCGAGGGCGGGCAGTCGATGAAGACGTAGTCGAAGTGCCCCGGGTACCCGGCGATGGCCCGGGCCAGCCGGGACTCCCGGGCGACCACGGAGACCAGCTCGATCTCGGCACCGGCCAGGTCGATGGTGGCCGGCACGCACCACAGGTTCGGGATGCCCTCGACCGCTTGGGCCACCTCCTCCAGGGGCACGCTGTCGATCAGGCAGTCGTAGACGTCCGGTACGCCGGTGTGGTGCGGGACGTTGAGCCCGGTGGAGGCGTTGCCCTGCGGGTCGAGGTCGACCACGAGTACCCGGTTGCCGTGCAGGGCGAGCGCCACCGCGAGGTTCACCGTGGTCGTGGTCTTGCCCACGCCGCCCTTCTGGTTGGCGACGCACATCACCCGGGTCCGCGCGGGACGAGGCATGGTCACCTCGCCACTGGGATTCAGGATCTGCACGGCACGCATCGCCTCCATAGCCAACGGTGGGTCATCCTCTTCGCGCGTCGGGGTTTCACGTGAAACGTACGTGCTGGGGGCGGCCTCGGTCCTGTAGCCGGCGGCCGGTGGCGTGTCGGTCGGAATCACGACACCCGTCACCGCGTCCGGAGCGGCCTGCGGCGCCGGCTGGTGCGGCACACCCGACACCGGCGGCTGCGGTTCGTACCGAGCCGGCACGGCCGCGTTGCCCCGCACCGGGCCGGGCCGCGCGCTCGGCGCGTTCGCCGGACCGTCGGTCGGGTCGTGCGGCTCGCGGCTCAGCGGCACGTTCGCCGGCACGGACGAGATCGGCCGGCCGGGCACGTCCCGGCGCACCGCCGGATCCTCCTCGGGCCCACGGGGAGACGGGCCGCGAGGGTCGCCCACCGGCCAGCCCGGGTGGTCGGTTTCACGTGAAACGGGATCGTCGGCAGAGGGTCGTCCTCCTGAACCGGTCACCCGTGGATCGTCGTACCTGCCGTCGTCATGCACCTGCATCCCTGCCCGCTCCGGATGGTCGGTCCGCACCCCGTCAATCAGGCCCTCGCGCTCGACGCGCTCTGCACGGCCCGGCGGGAACGGTCGGGTTCGGGTGCCGTCCCGGCACCGCCGCTCCACACTATCGACGCGCGGTCAGCCTACGGCGGACGGGCGCGGCCGGTCCACGTCGGGTTTGCTCGATCACCTGTCCCGAGGCCGATCCGGCCGCCGAAACGACACCGGGAAGCCCTGCCGGGTCAGCGATCCCCGTCCCGGCCGCCGCGCCGGCGCCCACCACGCGAGCGCTTCGGACCCTTCTTCCGGGCCGGACCCACGACCCGCTCCCGGACCACCTCGACCACGGTCGCCGGCGGGTCGATCACGCCGACCCCGCACCGGTGCAGCTCGGGTTCGCCGCCGCCGAGCCGCGTCACGGCGGCGCCGTGCTCGGCGATCTCCTCGGCGGCTGAGGCGCCCTTGAGCGCGATGAGCCGGCCGCCGGGCACCGCGAGCGGCAGGCACCACGCGGCGAGCCGGTCCAGCGCGGCGACCGCCCGTGCGGTCACCACGTCGGCGCTCAGCGGTGCCGTGTCACGGCTGCCGGCGGCGGCCTCTTCGGCGCGCCCCCGGAAGACCCGGACCGTGCGGGCCAGGCCGAGCCGCTCGACCGTTTCAATAAGGAACCCGGTCCGCCGGGCAAGCGGCTCGACGAGCGTCACGGTGAGGTCGGGCCGGGCGATCGCCAGCACGAGGCCGGGCAGTCCGGCACCGGAGCCGACGTCGATGACGCTCGCCCCGTCCGGGATCCGCTCGGCCAGCGCGGCGCAGTTGAGCAGGTGCCGCTCCCAGATGCGCGGCGTCTCGCGTGGGCCGATCAAGCCGCGCAGCACACCGTCCGTCGCCAGCAGTTCGGCGTACGCGGCGGCCAGGTCGAGCCGGTCGCCGAAGAGGGTACGGGCGGCCTGGGCCAGCTCGGGCGGGAGGGTCACCTCGGCCGGCGGCGGCGCCTCGACGCCTCCGTCCGCCCCGGCAACCCGGTCGGCCCCAGCGACCCGGTCCGACCCGACGCTTCCGTCGGACCCCACCGGTCCGTCCGGCCCGGCGACCCCGTTGGAGCCGGCAACCCGATCCGACCCCGCGACCCGATCCGACCCGGCAACCTGGTCCGGCCCGGCAGCGTCCGCCGACCCGGACTGTTCGGCACGAGCGGCCGGACGGGCAGGCTCGGACCGTTCGCCACGAGCGGCAGGCTCGGACCGTTCGGCACCACCGCCCGGACCGGCAGGCTCGGACCGTTCGGCCTCGCCGCCAGACTCGGAGGCGTCGGCCCGCCCGGCAGGCTTACGCGGTTCGCCCCGGCGGTCACCGTCCACAGCGGACGGACGTGGGGCGGTGCCGGCCCGCGCCGGCTCCGCGGCAGGCGCGGCGAACAGCGACGCCACGTCGCCCACCGGAGCGAGGGTGCCCGCCGGGTCCGACGGTCCGGTGGCTCCGGCCCCCGCCCCGGGACCATGTCGGCCGGAGAAGGGCGGCGGCACCTCGGCGGGTGCGTCCCCACCTCCGGGGTACCTCTCGATCTCGGGCTCGGCCGGCGCCGAGAAGGCCGGGTCACCTGGCACCGGCGCGGCACCGGGGCGCACCGGGTCGGCCGCCGTGCCGGTGTCGCGGTCGGAGAAGACCGGGTCGGTGGCCGGATCCGGGTGCACAGGCGACGGCCCGGGCGGCGTGCCGCCCGGGCCGGACCCGGCACCCGCCGGCGTCTCGTCGTGGGTCACCCCGTCAGTCCGCCACCGGCCGGACAACGATCCGGCGGCTCGGCTCGACGCCCTCGGACTCGCTCTCCACCCCGCTCATCGCGTTGACCACGTCGTGCACGCACTTGCGCTCGAAGGCGGACATCGGCTCCAGGCGCACCGGCTCGCCGTACTCCTTGACCTTCTCGACGGCGTTGCGGGCCACGGCGGCGAGTTCCTTGCGCCGGGCGGCCCGGTAGCCGCCAACGTCGAGCAGCAGGCGGCTCGGCGAGCCGGTCTGCCGGAAGACGGCGAGCCGGGCCAGCTCCTGGAGCGCCTCCAGCGTCGCGCCGCGCTGGCCGACCAGGTTCTGCAGCCGGCCTCCGACCACCTCGACGACCGGGCGACCGCCGGAGACCAGTTCGTCGATGTCGCCGTCGTAGTCGAGGATGTCGAGCAGCCCTTCGACGTAGTCGGCCGCGATCTCGCTCTGCCGGAACAGCTCGCTCTCGGCCGGTGCCTTCTTCTCCCGGGCGCCCTCGGCCTCGGTCTCCTCGGCCTCGTCGGCCTCGTCGGCCTCGTCGGCCTCGTCGGCCTCGTCGAGGACGGCAGCCGGCACGGTCTCCTCGTCCAGGGACTGGTCGGCGCTGGGGATGCTGGTGTCGGTCACGGTCTCATCTCCGTACTCGCTCGGCCGGACCGTCGGGTCCGCTGGTCTCCCGGGGCCGGCGGGAGGTTCGCCGATGCCCTCGGGCACGTCTGTACGGGCCAGTTTCGCCCGTGACCGCGCTCCGCGCGGCGGTTCCGGCCCGGCGCCGGCCGTACGGCGGCAGCTCGGGGGCCGGAACGGGCCGCCACCGGTGGTACCGGCGGCGGCCCGGCGGGGTCAGCCCTGCCGCTTGGCGGGCCGACTGCCCTTCTTCGGGTTGAGCGGCTTGGCGCCGGGCTTCGGGGCCGCCACCTTCGGGGCGGCCGCCGGGGCCTTGGCGGCCGGCTGCACGGTCTTGCGGCCGAGCAGGCCACCGGTCTTGGCCGGCTGGGCGGTGGTCTTCCCGGCGGTGGTGGTCTTGCCGGCGTTCTTGGCCGGCACCAGCGGCGGGAACTTCCGCAGCACCCACTGCTGCTGGCCGAGGGTGAAGAGGTTGTTGGTGACCCAGTAGATGATCACACCGATCGGGAAGATCGAGCCGGAGACGAGGAGCGACACCGGGATGCCGTAGAGCATCAGCCGCTGGACCATGCGCTGCTGCGGGTCCTCCGCCCAGCCGGTCTTGAGGATCATTTGCCGGCTGGTCAGGTAGGTGGTGGCGATCATGATCAGCACCAGGATGCCGGCGACGACCTTGACCGTCGTGCCGTTCGCCCCGAGCTTGGCCAGGTCGTCGGCGGTGGAGCCGAACCGGCCGGAGATCGGGGCGGTGAAGAGCGTCGCGCTGGAGGCGCTGTGGAACTGGTCGACGGTCCAGCCGTACAGGGTCTTGCCCTGGTTGTCGGGGTTGAGCCGCTTGAGCGTGTGGAACAGGCCCAGGAAGACGGGGATCTGGAGGAACATCGGAAGGCAGCCCATCAGCGGGTTGGCCTTTTCCTTCCGGTAGAGCTCCATCATCTCCTTCTGGAGCGTCTCCCGGTCACCCTTGTGCTTCTCCTGGAGCTCCTTGACCCTGGGCTGGAGCGCCTGCATCGCCCGCTGCGACTTGATCTGCTTGACGAAGACCGGGAACAGGATCACCCGGACCGTGACCACCAGGAAGATGATGGACAGGATCCAGGCCCAGTTCGTGCCGATCACGGCCCCGACCGGAACTCCGATGGCGTCCCAGGCCGAGTGCCAGGTCAGCAGGATCCACGAGATCGCGTAGTAGATCCAGTCGAGACTAAACACTCAGGCTCCAGTCACGTCGACGCGGCGGCGGCCGCCCGGCTCCGGCACCGGGTCGTGTCCACCTGGGTGGAAAGGGTGGCAGCGCGACAGCCGCCGGACCGTCAGCCAGGCTCCCCGCAGCGCACCGTGCCGGGTCACCGCCTCCACGGCGTAGGCACTGCACGACGGGTAGAACCGGCAGCGGGCCGGCAGTGCCGGACTTATCCACCGACGGTACGCGATGATGGGCACCAGCAGCATCCGGGCACCGGTTGTCGGCCGCGCTGCGGCAGTGGGGCGGGTCACCGGGACCGCCGGCCCCGGGCGGTCCGCGCGGCCGCGATCGCGGCGTCCAGGTCGGCCCCGAGCCGGGCGTACGACGCCTCGGCGGCCGGCGGCAGGGCCCGCACCACGAGGGTGCTCCCGACGGGCAGCTCGGCGAGGCGCTCGCGGACCAGGTGCCGCAGCCGTCGGCGGACCTTGTTCCGGACCACGGCGTTGCCGACCGCCTTGGACACGACGAAGCCGGCGCGGGTCGGTGCGGAGGTCTCCGCACCGCTGTTCCGCGCCGGCTCCGGCGAGGTTGTCGCGGTGACTCCGGTCTGGGCGGGGAGGGTCAGGTGGACCACGACGGCGCCACGGCCGACGCGCCGGCCACCCCGGACCGCTGCGGCGAAGTCACTACTGCGCCGCAGTCGCTGCGCGGCGGTCAGCACGACTGCCCACGTCCCCGGACCGGACCGGTCGGCCTCAGGCCGACAGGCGGGTGCGGCCCTTGGCGCGACGGGTCGAGATGATGGCGCGGCCGGCACGGGTGCGCATGCGCAGCCGGAAGCCGTGGGTCTTCGCGCGCCGGCGGTTGTTCGGCTGGTAGGTGCGCTTGCTCACGTCAGGCTCTCCGTTGTCGTCGGCCCCGCGCGGGGGATCGCCCGGGGTCGTGTGGTGGTTCAGGCCACCTCGGCGGTGGCCTCCGATCGGTGCTGTCCGGCGGCGTCGGTCCTCGTGGATGCGGGACGCCGACCGCGGACAGCAAGCACCCGTCACCCTAGCAGAGGGCGAGAGAGCAGCCGCTCCAGCCTACGCAGGGGGGCAATGACCGTCAAACATCACAGCCGGGGCGTTCCCCGCCCCGGAACAAGACCGAAGGGGCGGTTTTCACTGATGTTGACAAGGCTGCCCCGGTGTCGACGGTTGATGGCGCGGGGTCCGCGCTGTTAGCGTGCCCGATTGCGGTCAGCGTCGGGGGTCCGTGTCGCCGGCCGGCAAGACCGGACATGGTGGTGAATCGTTCGGCACGGTGAACCCGCTTCAACGCCTCCGGGAAATGGGGGGCAGGTCCGACCCGCGTCCGGTGGGCGGCCACAATCGGTCGGTACACACAGGCTGTGGATAACTTGTGGATGACGACCGGTCAGCCGTCCGGGCGGGCGTGAGTAGAGGCGAGGGGGGTGGCACGACGGTGACCGGAGCGACCGACCTTGCCGCGGTGTGGACGGCGACGACCGACGAACTCGCCGACGAGATCATCTCCGCGCAGCAGCGGGCGTACCTCCGGCTCACCCGGTTACGGGCCATCGTCGAGGACACCGCGCTGCTCTCCGTGCCGGACGCCTTCACCCGGGACGTGATCGAGTCCCGCCTCCGCCCGGCCATCACCGAGGCGCTGAGCCGCCGGCTCGGCCGGCCCATCCAGGTGGCCGTCACCGTACGGGTCGCCGAGGACGGCCGCCCGTCCGGCACCGTCTACCGCAGCGGCCCCGAGCCGGCCGAGCTGGACGCCCCCCAAGACCTGCTCGCGGGCTTCGCCCAGCCCGGTCCGCCGGCGGAGCCACCCGGCTTCCCCGAGTTCGGCTTCCCGGCCCGGACCGACAGCGCCGGCTATCCCGAGCCGCGCGCCGAGCAGCCGGCCGAGGAGTCCGGCCCCCGGCAGCGCGCGCCCGAGGCGACCCGACCGCCGCTCATCCCGGCCAGCCGGGACGGCCAGGAGACCCTGTTCAGCGCCGCCTTCGGCGACCCGATGCGGGCCGCCCCCGAGCGCCGCGGCTTCGAGGATCGCGCTGCGGACACGCCGGCGCCGGTCGGCCGGGGCTTCGAGCCGCGGTACCGGGAGAACCCGGCGGCCGCGCCGCCGCTGCGTGGCCTGCCCGGCGACGGGGCCACCGACTCGGGCCCCGGGCGCGGTGGCGCGGATCACCGCCCCGGCGGCTCGCCCGACCGGCGGCTGCCCGGCGGGGCGGAGAGCGGTGGCAACCGGCTCAACCCGAAGTACATGTTCGAGACGTTCGTCATCGGCTCCTCGAACCGCTTCGCGCACGCCGCGAGCGTCGCGGTGGCCGAGTCGCCGGCCAAGGCGTACAACCCGCTCTTCATCTACGGCCACTCCGGGTTGGGTAAGACCCACCTGCTGCACGCCATCGGGCACTACGCCACGACGCTGGGCAACGCCCGCTCGGTCCGGTACGTCTCGACCGAGGAGTTCACCAACGACTTCATCAACTCGCTCCGGGACGACAAGACCAGCGCCTTCCAGCGCCGGTACCGGGACGTGGACATCCTCCTGATCGACGACATCCAGTTCCTGGAGAACCGGGAGCGGACCCAGGAGGAGTTCTTCCACACCTTCAACACGCTGCACAACGCCAACAAGCAGATCGTGATCACCTCCGACCGGTCGCCGCGCCAACTCGCCACCCTCGAGGACCGGATGCGGACCCGGTTCGAGTGGGGGCTGCTGGCCGACATCCAGCCGCCGGACCTGGAGACGCGGATCGCGATCCTGCAGAAGAAGGCGGCGCAGGAGCGGATGTACGCCCCGCCGGACGTGCTGGAGTTCATCGCCTCGCGGGTGTCGAACTCGATCCGGGAACTCGAGGGCGCGCTGATCCGGGTCACCGCGTTCGCCAGCCTCACCCGTTCCTCGGTCGAGCTGTCGCTGGCCGAGGAGGTGCTGCGGGACTTCATGCCGGACGGCGCCGGCCCGGAGATCAACGCCGACCAGATCATGGCCTCCACCGCGGACTACTTCGGGGTCAGCCTGGAGGACCTGCGCGGGCACTCCCGGTCCCGGGTGCTGGTCAACGCGCGCCAGGTGGCCATGTACCTGTGCCGGGAGCTGACCGACCTGTCGCTGCCCCGGATCGGGCAGGCCTTCGGCGGCCGGGACCACACCACGGTCATGCACGCCGACCGGAAGATCCGTCAGCAGATGGCCGAGCGCCGGTCGCTCTACAACCAGATCGCCGAGCTGACCAACCGGATCAAGCAGACCACCTGATCGCGGCTGCGGGGCCGACGGCGTGATCGCCACGGCCGACGGCGTGATCGCCACGGCCATCGGCGTGACGGCACGGAATGCGGCAGAACGGGGACTCCCCGCAGCGGGAAGCCACGACATACCGCAACTCGCGAACCCAACTCGCGACGCCGACTCGGCGACCCCAGCTCGCAACCCCGTCTCGCGCCGGGCGGCGCCGCCCGGCCGGACCTGCGCGCGTCCGACCGCCGCAGGCGGGACCTGCGCGCGTCCGGGCGCCGCAGGCGGGCCTGTGCGCGTCCGGCCGCCGCAGGCGGATCTGGGCGGGTCCGGCGGCCGCGGGCGGACCTGTGAGCGTTCGGCGGCCGCGGGCGGGCACTCCCCACCGGGCCGGTGGACAGCCGCGACTTGACCCTCAACCCGGTTCAGGGCCCACCATCGGTGTCGTGTTCGTCCACAGCATCGCCCGGTTGTCCACATCCCCTGTGTCACAGGCGGTGGATAACCACGCTCCGTCCCGGGCCGGTTACCCACAGACTGTGGACAAACCCTGGGGACGGTGCTGTGGACGCCTGGGGACGACGGGTCGGTTGTCCACCGCCGACGGTCGACCTGTGGGCTACCTGTTGAAGGTTCTGGGGATGACGCGGGCCGACTCGCTCCGCGTCGTCCACAACGCTGGGGAGAAACCCGGTGGATTAGCGGTGGACAACCGGTGGACAACCGTGGACAACCTGGGGGCAGCGCCCGTCTGTGGACCGCGACACGGGTTCTACCCCTGGTTCTCCACAGTCAAACCACCGGTGGATAACCTGTCTGAGCTGCGCGGACGTCGGTTCTCCACAGTTTGCACAGGTGCGATGAAGACGATGAGTTATCTCTTCTAAACAACAAAAACCAATCATCACCGTTGGACTTCCTGTGGATCGGGCCGTGCACTGCCGCCGGCAGTCGCCCGGGGCACCTGGATCCACGGGGTCGGGCGCACAGCCGATGCCCACGCGCCCTAAGGTGCGATGGGTACCCGCACGGTCGGGCGGGGCGGGTGGCAGCGGTCGGCATGAGAGAGTTGTCGCTGACGTCGACGCGGAGGCATTGATGAAGTTCCGAGTGGAGCGCGACGCGCTCGCCGAGGCGGTCGCCTGGACCGCCAAGAGCCTGCCCAACCGACCCTCCGTGCCGGTGCTGGCCGGGGTGATGCTCCGGGTCACCGACGGCAACCTCCAGGTTTCCGGCTTCGACTACGAGGTCTCCAGCCAGGTCACCGTCGAGGTGCAGGGTGACGCCGACGGCGCCGCTCTCGTCTCCGGCCGCCTGCTCGCCGAGATCACCAAGGCGCTCCCGGCCAAGCCGGTGGACATCGCGGCCGTCGGGGCGCACCTGGAACTGGTCTGCGGCAGCGCCCGCTTCACCCTGCCGACCATGCCGGTCGAGGACTACCCGAGCCTGCCGGAGATGCCGGAGAGCGCCGGCACCGTCGACGCCGCCGCTTTCGCCGCCGCGGTGGCCCAGGTGGCCGTCGCCGCCGGCCGGGACGAGACGCTGCCGATGATGACCGGCGTCCGGATCGAGCTCTCCGGCAGCACCCTGGCGATGCTCGCCACCGACCGCTACCGGCTCGCCCTGCGCGAGATGGAGTGGAACCCGGACGATCCCGAGATCAGCATCAACGCCCTGGTGCCCGCTCGCACGCTGCACGACACCGCCAAGGCTCTCGGCCCGCTCGGCGGCCAGGTGACCATGGCCCTCTCCCAGGGCGGCGCCGGCGAAGGCATGATCGGCTTCTCCGGTGGCACCCGCCGGACCACCAGCCGGCTGCTGGACGGCGCCAACTACCCGCCGGTGCGCTCGCTCTTCCCGGCCAACCACAACGCCGAGGCCCGGGTGCCGGTCGCCACGCTCATCGAGGTGGTCAAGCGGGTCGCCCTGGTCGCCGAGCGGACCACCCCGGTGCTGCTCAGCTTCAGCGCGGACGGGCTGGTCGTCGAGGCCGGCGGCACCGAGGAGGCCCGGGCCAGCGAGGCGATGGAGGCCACCTTCACCGGTGACCCGCTCACCATCGGCTTCAACCCGCAGTACCTGATCGACGGCCTGGCCAACCTGGGCGCCCAGCACGCCCTGCTGCGCTTCGTCGACGCCTTCAAGCCCGCGGTGATTTCCCCCGCCGGTGAGGATGGCGAGGTCATCCCCGGGTACCGGTACCTCATCATGCCGATCCGCGTGTCCCGCTGATCGCACGCAGCACCACCCAGACGTACGGAGGTAGGAGCAGATGCAGCTCGGCCTGGTAGGACTCGGCCGGATGGGCGGCAACATGCGCGAACGGTTGCGCGCCGCCGGTCACGAGGTGGTCGGTTACGACCGCAACGCGGAGCTGAGCGACGTCGCGAGCCTCGCGGAGCTGGCCGAGAAGCTCGAGTCGCCGCGGGCGGTCTGGGTGATGGTGCCGGCCGGGGTCACCGACGCCACCATCGACGAGTTGGCCGGCGTCCTCGGCGCGGACGACATCATCATCGACGGCGGCAACTCCCGGTTCAGCGACGACGCCCCGCGCGCGGAGCGCCTCAACGAGCAGGGCATCGGCTACATCGACGTCGGCGTCTCCGGCGGCGTCTGGGGCAAGCAGAACGGCTACGCCCTGATGGTCGGCGGCGCCCAGGAGCACGTCGAGCGGCTCATGCCGATCTTCGAGGCGCTCAAGCCGGCCGGCGAGTTCGGCTTCGTGCACGCCGGCCCGGTCGGCGCCGGTCACTACGCCAAGATGGTGCACAACGGCATCGAGTACGGCCTGATGCACGCCTACGCCGAGGGCTACGAGCTGCTGGCCGCCTCCGAGCTGGTGACCAACGTGCCGGGCGTGTTCAAGTCGTGGCGCGAGGGGACCGTGGTCCGGTCCTGGCTGCTCGACCTGCTGGACCGCGCGCTGGACGAGGACCCGGAGCTGGCCGAGCTGAGCGGCTACACCGAGGACACCGGCGAGGGGCGCTGGACCGTCGACGAGGCGGTCCGGCTGGCCGTGCCGCTGAACGTCATCACCGCCTCGCTGTTCGCCCGGTTCGCCTCCCGGCAGGACGACTCGCCGGCGATGAAGGCCGTGGCCGCGCTGCGCCAGCAGTTCGGCGGGCACGCCGTCCACAAGCGCTGACGGCAGCCACCCGCCTGTGTACGTCCGCCGGCTCGAACTGGTCGACTTCCGCTCGTACGAGCGGGTCGGCGTCGACCTGGAGCCGGGCCCGAACGTGCTGATCGGCGCGAACGGCGTCGGCAAGACCAACCTGGTCGAGGCGCTGGGCTACGTGGCGACCCTGGATTCGCACCGGGTCGCCACGGACGCCCCGCTGGTCCGGCTGGGCGCGGCCGCCGCGGTGATCCGCTGCGCGGTGGTGCACGAGGGGCGCGAGCTGCTGATCGAGCTGGAGATCGTGCCCGGCAAGGCCAACCGGGCCCGGCTGGGACGCTCGCCGGCCCGGCGTGCCCGGGACGTGCTCGGCGCGCTGCGGCTGGTGCTCTTCGCCCCGGAGGACCTGGAACTGGTCCGGGGCGACCCGGCGGAGCGCCGCCGCTACCTGGACGACCTGCTGGTCACCCGCCAGCCCCGGTACGCCGGCGTGCGGGCCGACTACGAGCGGGTGGTCAAGCAGCGCAACGCGCTGCTGCGCACGGCGTATCTGGCCCGCAAGACCGGTGGGTCGCGGGGCGGGGACCTGTCCACCCTCGCGGTCTGGGACACCCACCTCGCGCAGCACGGGGCGGAGCTGCTCGCCGGCCGGCTGGAGCTGGTCGCCGCGCTCACCCCGCACGTCGCGAAGGCCTACGACGCGGTGGCGGCGGGGCGGGGCGCGGCGGGGATCGCGTACCGGCCGTCGGTGCCGCTGGCCGAGCCGACCACGGACCGGGCGGTGCTGACCGAGGCGCTGGCGTCCGCGCTGGCCGAGCAGCGCTCGGCGGAGATCGAACGCGGCACCACCCTGGTCGGTCCGCACCGCGACGATCTCGCCCTCACCCTCGGCCCGCTGCCCGCCAAGGGGTACGCCAGCCACGGCGAGTCCTGGTCGTACGCGCTCGCGCTGCGGCTGGCCGGGTACGACCTGCTGCGCGCCGACGGCATCGAGCCGGTGCTGGTGCTGGATGATGTCTTCGCCGAGCTGGACGCCGGGCGCCGGGAGCGGCTGGCCGAGCTGGTCGGCGGGGCCAGCCAGTTGCTGGTGACCTGTGCGGTGGACGACGACGTGCCGACCGCGCTGCGCGGGGCCCGGTACGCGGTGGGCGAAGGGACGGTGCGCCGTGTCGGATGAGGTGCAGCTCCCGCCGGCCCGGCTGGGGCCGGGACGCGGTGCGCGTACCCCGGAGGGGGCGGACGGGGCCGGTCGGGCCCGTACCCCGGAGGGGGCCGGTCGGGCCCGTACCCCCGAGGGGCCGGAACCGGCGCCGGGCGGCGCGGCCGGCGGTGATCCGCCCAACGGGGCGGCCGGGCCGGAGCTGGCCCGGGCGGTGCTGGACGCGGCGAAGGCCCGCCGGCAGGCGGCGGCGGGCACCCGGCGGCGCAGCGCGGTGCGGGGCGAGGGCGAAAAGCGGCTGCGCGGCTACTCCGGCCCGGGGCCGGACCCGCGCGATCCGCAGCCGCTCGGCGCGGTGCTGGACAAGCTGGTCAAGGCGCGGGGCTGGCAGCAGCCGGCGGCCGAGGCGACGGTCTTCGGGGCCTGGGAGCGGGTGGTCGGGCCGGAGGTGGCGCAGCACAGCCGCCCGGTGAAGCTGGAGAACGGCGAGCTGACCGTGGAGGCCCGTTCGACGGCGTGGGCGACCCAGCTCCGGCTGCTGGCCGGCTCGCTGCTGCAGCAGATCGGCCGCGAGGTCGGCCACAACGTGGTGCGCAAGCTGCACATCCACGGCCCGGCGGCGCCGTCCTGGGCGCGCGGGCCGCGGCGGGTCCGGGGCCGGGGCCCGCGCGACACCTACGGCTGACCGTCACCGCCGCGCCGGGCCGCCCGCTCCGCGCGCCGGCGTTCCCGCTGCTCCCGGCTCCACTGCTTGCGGAGTTCGAGGTCCCGCTTCCAGGCCTCCCGGGCCTGCTGCGAGCCGCCCTGCACCGCGCCGTGCACGTCGGACGGGCCGGCGAGGTTGCGGAAGACCCAGCCCATGAGCCGGCCGCCCTCGCCGGGTCTCGCGTCCGCCTGCTTCTCCTCGCTCATCGGGCTCGTCTCTCCTCCGCCACGGGGATAAAGTTGGTGTGCAAACTGTTTGTACCCCAATCATTGCTACGATCGCAACGACCAGGAGGAGGCGTCCGGTGTCCGACCAGCTCGACGGGGATCCGCTGGCGCTGGAGGAGCAGGTCTGCTTCGCGCTCTCCGTGGCGGCGCGCGGGGTGGTCGCCGTCTACCGGCCGCTGCTCGAGCCGATGGGGCTCACCCACCCGCAGTACCTGGTCATGCTCGCGCTGTGGCAGTACGCGCCGCTCTCGGTCCGGGAACTCAGTCGGCTGCTCCAACTCGACCCCGGCACGCTGTCACCCCTGCTCAAGCGCCTGGAGGCCGCCGGCTACGTACGGCGGGAACGGGACGCCGCGGACGAGCGCAGCCTCGCCGTCTCGCTCACCGCCAGCGGACAGGCGCTGCGGGCCCGCGCCGAGCAGATCCCGCCGGCGATCGTCGAACGGCTCGGCCTGCCCCTGGCCGAGCTGCGGCACCTGCACACCGTGCTGACCGGCGTGATCGCGGCGGCCAACCGGGCGGTGGCCGCCCCGGCCGACCGGCCCGGTCAGACGTCGGCGTAGACCGCGAAGCCCCGGTCGGCGCAGCGCCGGTAGAAGGCGGCCAGCACGCTCAGCTCGGCGCAGGTGAAGTTCCACTGCGGCGGCTCGCCGTTCTCGTCGCGCAGCCGGTCCAGCCGGGTGTCCAGCCAGCGCAGCTGCTGCTCGGCCAGCCGGCCGTCGCCGAGCAGCGAGCGCAGCACCTCGCTCACCGACTCGAAGGTCACCGACTCGCCGATCGGCCGGTGGCGGGCGATGAACTTCTCCACGCCGTCGGCGATCCAGGAGCACCCGTCCGGGTCGATCACCGGGTCCTCGTCCTCGGCCGCGTTCTCCGTGGCGTAGAGCACATTTTCCAGGCCGAGGATCAGGTCGACCAGCTCGGTGTACGCGGTGGCGCGTACCGTGCCGGTCTTGGCGATCAGCTCGGCGAGCGCCGCCGTGGGCGCGGAGATCCGTGGCAGGTCCACGATCTCGCCGAAGTCCACGAACTCGGCCGGCGCGACCGGGTCGTAGAAGCGGCCGGTCCGCGGCCAGTGCACCGCGACGTTGTCCAGCCCCATCTCGCGTCACCTCTCACCAAGCGCGTTCACCACCGATCGGGTCGATCGTCCCGGTTCGGTCCGTGAAAGATCAAGGCCGCAGCGGCGGCGCCGCAAAGGTACGGCACGGCCGATCCCGCCGCGACCCCCGGTCGGTCAACTGCCGGTACCGATCCGTCGGGCCGGGTCTGACGCCCCGCCCCGACCGGAAGCCCTCCGTGGCGTGTAGGGGGAGTCGCGGACAGCGCGGTTCGGCCGGCTACGGAGTTCTCAGCCGCCCCGCAGGGGTGCCGAGTGGCGGTTTGGTCGGCTGCGCACAGTAAGATTGGAGGCGAGACGAAAGACCCGACACGGAGCGACGGACACGGGCCCGCAGGGCCCTTGATCATTGTCCCGGATCGGGTCGAGCCGATCGCGATCCGCGGGCAACCGCGGCGACCGGCGCAGCGATCCGCGACCTGGACGCCCGGGGACCGGTTTGTGCGCCGACGTCGCGTCCTGTCCGCCGAACCCGCGCCCCGCGCCTTGGCGCGGCCGGTGCGAGAAAGTGGCCGAGGGTGGCAGCGGAGGACAACAAGAAGTACGGCGCGGAGTCGATCACCGTCCTCGAGGGGTTGGAAGCGGTCCGGAAGCGGCCCGGTATGTACATCGGGTCCACCGGTGAGCGCGGTCTGCACCACCTCGTGTGGGAGGTCGTCGACAACGCGGTGGACGAGGCGCTGGCCGGATACTGCGACACCATCGACGTGGTGCTGCTGGCCGACGGCGGCGTCAAGGTCACCGACAACGGCCGTGGCTTCCCGGTCGACCTGCACCCGAAGCTGAAGAAGCCCGGTGTCGAGGTCGCGCTGACCGTGCTGCACGCGGGCGGCAAGTTCGACGGCAAGGCGTACGCGGTCTCCGGCGGCCTGCACGGCGTCGGCGTGTCCGTGGTGAACGCGCTCTCCACCAAGATGGCCGTGGAGATCCACAAGGACGGCTTCGTCTGGCGGCAGCAGTACCACAACTCCAAGCCGACCCCGCTGGAGAAGGGCGAGCCGACCGACCGTACCGGTTCGGCGGTCTCCTTCTGGCCCGACTCGGACGTCTTCGAGACGGTCGACTTCGACTTCCAGACCATCTACCGCCGGCTCCAGGAGATGGCCTTCCTCACCCGCGGCCTCACCATCCACCTGCTCGACGAGCGGGTCCCGGATACCGAGGAGGGCAAGCCGCGCGAGGTCACCTTCCGCTACGAGGGCGGCATCGCCGACTTCGTCCGGCACCTCAACGCCTCGAAGAACCCGATCCACAAGACGGTGGTCGAGTTCTCCGCCGAGGAGGAGGGGATGTCCGTCGAGATCGCCATGCAGTGGAACGAGTCGTACGGCGAGTCGGTCTACACCTTCGCCAACAACATCAACACGCACGAGGGCGGCACCCACGAGGAGGGCTTCCGCGCCGCGCTGACCAGCGTCGTCAACCGCTACGGCGCGGAGAAGAAGCTGCTCAAGGGCGACGAGCGGCTCTCCGGCGAGGACATCCGGGAAGGGCTGGCCGCGATCATCTCGGTCAAGCTGACCAACCCGCAGTTCGAGGGCCAGACCAAGACCAAGCTCGGCAACACCCCGGTGAAGAGCTTCGTGCAGCGGGTCTGCAACGAGTCGCTGGTCGACTGGTTCGACCGGAACCCGGCCGAAGCGAAGATCATCATCACCAAGGCGTCCCAGGCCGCCCGGGCCCGGATCGCCGCGCAGCAGGCGCGCAAGCTGGCCCGACGCAAGTCGCTGCTGGAGTCCGGCTCGATGCCGGGCAAGCTGGCCGACTGCCAGTCGACCGACCCGCGCGAGTCCGAGGTGTTCATCGTCGAGGGCGACTCGGCGGGCGGCTCGGCCAAGCAGGGCCGCGACCCGCGCACCCAGGCGATCCTGCCGATCCGCGGCAAGATCCTCAACGTGGAGAAGGCCCGGATCGACCGGGTGCTGAAGAACAACGAGGTCCAGGCGCTGATCACCGCGCTGGGCACCGGCATCCACGACGACTTCGACATCGAGAAGCTGCGCTACCACAAGATCGTGCTGATGGCCGACGCCGACGTCGACGGCCAGCACATCCAGACGCTGCTGCTCACCCTGCTGTTCCGCTTCATGCGGCCGCTGGTCGAGCTGGGGCACGTCTACCTGGCCGCCCCGCCGCTCTACAAGATCAAGTGGAACAAGAAGGGCGACGACGCGCAGTACGCGTACTCGGACCGGGAGCGGGACGGGCTGATCGCGCTGCGCCAGCAGAAGAAGGCCAACGCCCGGCCGGACGACATCCAGCGGTTCAAGGGTCTCGGCGAGATGAACTATCCCGAGCTGTGGGAGACCACCATGAACCCGGCCACCCGCACGCTGCGCCAGGTGACCCTCGACGACGCCGCAACCGCCGACGAGCTGTTCAGCGTGTTGATGGGTGAGGACGTCGAGGCGCGCCGCTCCTTCATCCAGCGCAACGCCAAGGACGTGCGGTTCCTGGACATCTGACGGACCACGCCGGGCCGGCCGGAGATCCACCGGTCGGCCCGGCGGTCCACAGAGTTATCCACAGCCAGGCCGGTTTCCACAGCCGTTATCCACAGCACGAACACGACTCTGAGTCTGATAAGGGTTAACAGTGACCGATACTCCCGAGTCCACCCCGAAAGAGCCGGAGACCCCGGAGGCACTGGCCGCGGTCGTCCAGCACGACCGGATCGAGCCGGTCGGCCTCGAGGTCGAGATGCAGCGCTCGTACCTCGACTACGCGATGAGCGTGATCGTCGGGCGGGCCCTGCCGGACGTCCGGGACGGGCTCAAGCCGGTCCACCGCAAGATCCTCTACGCCATGTTCGACTCCGGCTACCGGCCGGACCGCGGCTACGTGAAGTGCTCCCGGGTCGTCGGCGACGTGATGGGCCAGTTCCACCCGCACGGCGACTCGGCGATCTACGACGCGCTGGTCCGGATGGCGCAGCCCTGGTCGCTGCGGTACCCGCTGGTGGACGGCAACGGCAACTTCGGCTCGCCGGGCAACGACCCGGCCGCGGCCATGCGGTACACCGAGTGCAAGCTCGACCCGCTGGCCATGGAGATGCTGCGGGACATCGACGAGGACACCGTCGACCTCCAGGACAACTACGACGGCCGGGCCAAGGAGCCCACCATCCTGCCGTCCCGCATCCCCAACCTGCTGATCAACGGCTCCGAGGGCATCGCGGTCGGCATGGCCACCAAGATCCCGCCGCACAACCTGCGGGAGATCGGCGCGGCCGTGCAGTGGTGCCTGGAGCACCCGGAGGCCGACGAGGCGACCACCCTCGAGGCGCTGCTGGAGATCGTCAAGGGCCCGGACTTCCCGACCCACGGCCTGATCGTCGGCCAGGCCGCCATCCAGGACGCGTACCGGACCGGGCGCGGCTCGATCCGGATGCGTGCCGTGGTCGAGGTCGAGGAGGACAAGCGGGGCCGGCCGGCGCTCGTGGTCAGCGAGCTGCCGTACCAGGTCAACCCGGACAACCTGGCGGAGCGGATCGCCGAGCTGATCAAGGAGGGCAAGCTCGCCGGCATCGCCGACATCCGCGACGAGTCCTCCGGGCGTACCGGCATGCGGATCGTGCTGGTGCTCAAGCGCGACGCGGTCGCCAAGGTGGTGCTGAACAACCTCTACAAGCACACCCAGCTCCAGGAGACCTTCGGCGCCAACATGCTGGCGCTGGTCGACGGAGTGCCGCGCACGCTCAACCTGGCCCAGTTCCTCCGCTACTACGTCGAGCACCAGATCGAGGTCATCCGCCGGCGGACCGCGTTCCGGCTGCGCAAGGCGGAGGAGCGGGCGCACATCCTGCGCGGCCTGGCCAAGGCACTGGACGCGCTCGACGAGGTCATCGCCCTGATCCGGCGCTCGCCCACGGTGGAGGACGCCCGGCAGGGCCTGATCCGGCTGCTGGAGATCGACGAGATCCAGGCCACCGCGATCCTGGACATGCAGCTGCGCCGGCTGGCCGCCCTGGAGCGCCAGCGGATCCTGGACGACCTGGCCAAGCTCGAGCTGGAGATCGCCGACCTCAAGGACATCCTGGCCAAGCCGGAGCGGCAGCGGAAGATCGTCTCCGACGAGCTGGGCGAGATCGTCGCCAAGTGGGGCGACGAGCGGCGCACCAAGATCATCCCGT
The DNA here is from genome assembly GCF_040655175.1 of Micromonospora sp. NPDC050495. Lineage (NCBI taxonomy): Bacteria > Bacillati > Actinomycetota > Actinomycetes > Micromonosporales > Micromonosporaceae > Micromonospora > Micromonospora sp. NPDC050495. The sequence continues at coordinate 156,239 of NZ_JBFAJK010000011.1, forward strand.
TCGACGGCGAGGTCTCCATGGAGGACCTCATCGCCCGCGAGGACGTGGTGGTCACCATCACCCGCACCGGCTACGCCAAGCGCACCAAGGTCGACCTGTACCGCTCGCAGCGGCGGGGCGGCAAGGGGGTCAGCGGGGCGACCCTGCGGCAGGACGACATTGTCAGCCACTTCTTCGTATGCTCCACCCACGACTGGATCCTGTTCTTCACCAACAAGGGCAGGGTCTATCGGGCGAAGGCGTACGAGCTTCCGGAGGCCAGTAGGGTGGCCAAGGGCCAGCACGTGGCCAACCTGCTCGCCTTCCAAGCGGACGAGCAGATCGCGCAGATCATCGAGATTCCGAACTACCAGGTGGCGCCCTACCTGGTACTGGCCACGAAGAACGGCCTGGTGAAGAAGACGCGGCTCGAGGAGTTCGACTCCAACCGTTCCGGCGGCATCATCGCGATCAACCTGCGCGATGAGGACGAGCTGGTCGGTGCTGCCCTGGTGGGCCCGGAGGACGACCTGCTCCTGGTGTCGAAGAACGCCCAGGCCATCCGCTTCGGTGCCACGGACGAGACGCTGCGGCCGATGGGCCGGGCCACCTCCGGCGTGATCGGCATGCGGTTCAGCGAGGAAGACGTCCTGCTCGCCATGGAGGTCATCCACCGTGAGGGCATGGAAGAGAAGGACGTGCTGGTAGCGACGAACGGGGGATACGCGAAACGTACCCCGATCGAGGAATACCCGGTCCAGGGCCGGGGAGGTAAGGGCGTGCTGACTGCGAAGATCACCGAGCGACGCGGTGGTCTGGTCGGTGCGGTGGTGATCAGTCCGGACGACGAGCTGTTTGCCATCACCAGCAACGGCGGCGTCATCCGGACTCCGGTGAAGCCTGTACGCCGTACGCGTGACCGGAACACAATGGGGGTCAAGCTGATGGACCTCCCGGACGGCGTGACTATCGTGGCGATTGCTCGCAATGCCGACGAGCCTGACGAACAGGACTAGTTGATGACGGAGACACAGGCGAAGTCGGGGAACAAGGGGACCTCGGCCAACCCGGTCGACGAGGAGGCCGCGCAGGGCGGTACACCAGCGACCGGCCGCGCGGCCGTGGGCCGGGCCACGGTCCCCGCCGACGCGCCTGCCCCGAAGTTCACCCGGGCCCCCGGCATGGCTCCGCCACCGGACAAGCCCGGGGAGGACTCGGCCGCCGGCGACCCGCCCGAGCAGGCCACGGCCGACGCCCCGGCGTCCGCCGACGGCACGGCGGCCGCCCCCGCGGTCACCGCCACCAAGCCCGTCACCGCCACCCAGCCGATCAAGCCCACGGGTACGGCGAAGCCGTCGACCGGCACCACCGGCACCCAGCCGCGCGTCGGCGCCGGCCTCGGCACCGCCCCGAAGCCCTCGCCGGACGGCGCCCGCCCCGGCACCCCCGGCACCGCCGGCCGCCCCGCCAACGGGGGCGGCCTGCCGCCGGGCATCAGCGGCGCGGCGGCCGTCGGCGCCGCCCGCGTCGGCGAGGCGGTACGCGCCGCGCGTACCTCGGTCAGCTCGGCCGCGTCGCGCGGACCGCGCCGGGCCCGGCTGAACCTCAAGCGGATCGACCCGTGGTCGGTGATGAAGTTCGCGTTCGCGGTCTCGGTGGTGCTCTTCATCGTGGTGGTCGTCGCCACCTCGGTGCTCTACCTGGCCCTGGACGCGATGGGCGTGTTCAAGAGCGTCAACGACAGCCTGACCGACCTGGTGAACGCCGGCGGCCAGTCCGGCGGCGGCGGCTTCCGGATCACCGCCAAGGGCGTGATCCTCAGCTCCGCGCTGATCGGGCTGGTCAACGTCGTGCTCTTCACCGCGCTGGCCACCCTCGGCGCCTTCGTCTACAACGTCTGCGCCGACCTGGTCGGCGGGATCGAGCTGACCCTCGCCGAGCGGGACTGAACGACGACCCGACGCCGGGCAGCCGCCGACCGCGGCCGCCCGGCGTCGCCGTATCCACCGACAGGTGGTGGCCGGCCCGGGTTGCGGCGGGTTGGGCTTTCGTCCGTGGTCGATGGGCCGGGTTGCGGCGGGTTGGGCTTTCGTCGGCGGGTGATGGGCCGGGTTGCGGCGGGTTGGGCTTTCGTCGGCGGGTGATGGGCCGGGTCGCGGCGGGTTGGGCTTTCGTCGGCGGGTGATGGGCCGGGTCGCGGCAGGTTGGGCCTTCGCTGGCGGTCGATGGCACGGGTTGCGGCAAAGTGAGTGGATCATGGCTGGCGGGGGAAAGCGGTAGCCGCTCCGGTTGGCTGCCGGTACGGTCGAAGACACGCGGGCAGCGCCATCGACCCCGATTTGGGAGCGGCGGCGGCGATGGGTTAACCTTGCTCGTCGCTACGCGGGGCTATAGCTCAGTCGGTTAGAGCGCAGAGCTGATAACTCTGAGGTCGCTGGTTCGATTCCAGCTAGCCCCACCGCAACGTCCGACGGTAGTCGAGCGCAAGGGGTCGCCCCAATGTTCAAGAAGCTCCTGATCCTGGTCGGCGTCGTCGGCGTGGCCGCCGTCGTGGCCAAGAAGGTGAAGGCCGCGAACGACGAGCGGGCGCTCTGGCACGAGGCGACCACCTCGCCCGACCTGCGCTGACCGTCCCTTCGACTGCCAGCACCGGGCGGCTCCGCCCGCCCCCGGGGCCCTAGCTCAACTGGCAGAGCACTGCCTTTGCAAGGCAGGGGTTAGGGGTTCGAGTCCCCTGGGCTCCACCAGCACTTTCCTCGGTTGATCTCGGTCCCGAGTCAGCCACTCGTACAGCCAAGGCGGCCCGCAAGCGGGCCGCGCCGCACCGGCCCCGGCCTGCTGGCGACCTCCGGCCGGCCACGCTGGCGGACGGAATCAAGGGCATGAAGGGCTGAGGCGGGACGATCGCGATCGGGGTTGCTCCCCGTCGACGGTGGGGCGATCGGCTGCCGCGCAGCAGAGCTGCTTGCCTCCGGACTCTCGTGGGCACTTCCTGCGGCTCGATGAGGACGAGGACCAGGACGTGACCCATCCCCCGGGTGCCCGATCCTCTACGCCACCCGCCTGGCGTCAGGGGCGCTGCGCGTCGGCACGCCGATGGCCTACGGCCACCCTTGACTCCGAGCGGGCGCCGCAGTCCATGGCACCTATCAGGGGGATGCGGGCAGACTGGCGGCCACCGCCGCGCGAACTGCGCGCTCGTACTGGTTCCGACGGAACACAAATGGACCGAAGTCCCCATAGTCGCGCTGGGGGCGGTAGGGCTGGGAGAAGCCGCGCCAGATCACCGATTCCTCGGTAGTAATCACTTGGGCTTCCAGAGGCCAGCAGCCGACCTCGCCGCAGTCGCAACCGAGTAGGGCGATGACGCCTTTCCCGCAGTAGGCGGAGTCTGGGCGTCCGGTGAGGTAGGCACCCAGGTCACCGAAGTTGAAGTGATCGAGAACGATCCCGGCATACGCTCCGGGCACATCGTGGCCGGCCGCGCGCTCGAAGCCCGAGACCAGGTCCACCAGGCTCACATTGTCGACGTACGGCAATAACTCGCGTGCCGGGTCGGGACCATGGCCCCACGGACGGACCTCAAAGCGAACCTTGCGAATCAGCGGCTGAGTTGGCACAAGGCCCAAGTCTGCCGCACAGCCATCGTGTGGCCGGTCAGCCGCCGGGCCATCGGTGGGCCAGTAACCGTGGCACGCAGCGGGCACGAGACGCAACCGGGCCGACTGCCACCCGCAGGCGTTTTGGACATCACGACCGCTTGAGCACGCTCTTCCAAACTGAAGCTCAGTCGGAGACACCGACTATGGGTGGTCGAGGCAGCCGTCACCGTCGAAGTGCAACGAAGCGCAGCTCACGAGCAAGCGCGTTGATGGCCCGCTGGAGCTGTGTCTGGCCAACTTCTTCGTCCACGATGAAGGCCAGCCAGCCTTCCTGAGCGGCCTCTTCAACAACCGCATGGGCGAGACGTTCGACCGACTGGAGGTAGTCGACGTCTGCATCATCGTCTGCCCGGTCCACGGCACCTCCAAGAGATCTTTTGGTTGATCGACCGTACAGCCATCAGTACAGCCAAGCCGGCAGACATGTAGGGACGAGGAGCGGCAGCGACCTGCGGCCGGCATCGGCCGAGCCGGCCGGCCGGCCGCGGGGAGTCATGGACGAGAGGCTTAGGTGGGACGATCGCCATCGGGGTTGCTGACCTTCGAGGGCGGGGCGATCGCTGCCGCGCAGCAGAGCTGCTTGCCCCCGAGTCACGCGGGCACTGTCGGCGGTTCGATAACGACGAGGACCAGGGCTGACCCACCCCCGGATGCCCGATCCTCTACGCCACCCGCCCGGCGTCAAGGGCGCTGCGCGTCGGCACGCTGATGGCCTACGGCCACCCTTGACCCCGACCGGGCGCCGCAGTCTTTAGCACCTATCCGGGGGATGGGGACAGCCTGGGCGACCACCTTCTGCCGGGGGATCTGGACGATCTGCTGACTCGCCGAGGAGGAGATCCGCAGGCACTGGCACACTCCCCGCATGAGTTACGACCTGGCGGTGTGGGAAGGCGACATGCCCGCCGGCGACGAATCGGCCGTTGAGGCGTACGAAGCCCTGTACCAGCAGTACTTTGAGAACGAGGAACAGCCGCCCACGCCCCGAATCCGCGCCTACGTCGATGCCGTAGCGGAACGATGGCCCGACCTCTATGGCCACGACGCCCAGCTCTACCCCCTGTCGGACGGGCTCATCGATGAGGCATCCGGCCCGATGGTCTACTTCACGATCCCGTTCAACCGGGCCGACGAGGTTTCAGCCGCAGCAGCACAAATGGCCGCCGACCACGGCCTTATTTGCTACGACCCGCAGTGGGAACACCTCCGCCCCGCTACCAGTCAGGAGCACTAATCCCGCTCTTGATGTTTCTGATCCACCCCAATACACGCGAGGACTGACGCCACGTCGGCCGTCAAAAAGAGCTGAAAGTAGTACGGAGGGTCGGGCTGCGTCACCCCGCCAAGTCGCACAGGCTGTTCACCGAGCGCATGGAGCGTCTCGACGGCCAACGCGAAACCGAGCGTCGGGATGCCTCGATTCCTGGTTATCGACTCCCGCGCCCGGTACGTGGACGCAAGGTTGTTGGCGGGGACCAATCCGTGCGCACCGTCCCAGACGCGGAAGGACGCTCCCCGCTCAAGGGCCTCACGGCACGCCTTGTTGGCTGGGCTCTCGCCGGCAAGCAGAGAGATCAACTCCTCGCGCTTCACGCAGCGACGGTACAGCCATCCGTACAGCCAAGCCGGCCGACGGCGACAGGTGACGAGCGACCGTGGTCGACGAGTCGAGCAGGTCAACGGCAAGGGTCGACGCTGGCCGACAGAAGTCTTGATCTTTGCAAGGCAGGGGTTAGGGGTTCGCGTCCCTGGGCTCCACCAGCACTTTCACCGGTTGATCCCGTTCCTTGGCCTGGCGTACCCGCTGCGACTCCAACGCGCGCACGGCCAGGGTCGACAGCGGTAGCGGACGGCTCGACCGGCGCGTCCTCGGTGGCACGAACCCCACCCGCGATCCGTCCGCTGGAGCGTCTGCCGAACGAACAGTGCCTTCCCGGTAGGTCTACATCCGACCACCGGAGGCCCAACAGATCAGCCCGCCGAAGCCCGGTCGCCAGCGGCAGGACGAAAAGCGATTCCAGCCGGTTCGACGGCGACGAGGACCAGGGGTGACCCCGGTGCCCCGATCCTCTACGCCACCCGGCCGGCGTCAAGGGCGCTGCGCCTCGGCGCGCCGATGGCCTACGGCCACTCTTGACCCCGACCGGGCAGCGCAGTCTTTGGCACCCTATCCGGGGATGGGGGCAGACTGGCGGCCACCTTCGGCCGGGAAGGCTGGACGGACCGGGCAAGGAGTGTGCGCGACGAGGAGATCCCGTCAGGTTGGCTGAGGTGTGCCACGCTCTTGGCGTGCGTACCGTCTTCATCTTCCCGGACATGGAGCAGGCCGCCGTCGTTGCTCTGCTCGACAGGCTGTCTCCGGGCCAGAGACATCCGTGGCGGGTGGACAGGTGCCTGTATGGGGAGCTGACCAGCGAGGATGAGTACCTCTATCTGGACTGGGAGCCGGAGGCCGTGCGGGGTCTGAGCCGGGCTTGCGGGCGGCGACCCAGTTGGGCGCTTCAGGTCGAGGTCTCGGGCCAAGTTGACGGGACAGTGGAGGTTCGCCGTCTGACGTTGGCGCTGCTCGCGCAAGGCGGCATCGCGATGGACGACTACTCTGACCATCCGTGGACGGCAGACGAGATCGCTAACGACGTGGCGGCCGGCGGTTTGCGCTTCTTCGACTTCAGAACGCACCACGAACGGACCAAGCTCACTCAGTAGCCGTGGGGGCTCTCGCTCGCGCCGGATGGCGGGCCATCCACGGGCCGGTAAACGTGGCGCGCAGCGGTCATGAGCGGGCACGAGCGGCATTGGACTCTACCGCTGGCCGCAGGCGCTTCGGGCATCACGGCCCGTTGAGCGCGCTCTTCCAAACTGATTGTGCGGCCACGCATGAGCAGCCAAGCTCTCCGCGTGGCCCGAGTCGTCGCCCCTGAACAGTTACACGTCGGAGACATCGTGCACTTGCAGACTGACGCAGGCATCGTCCGCATCGAGCTGACGACGATCACCCGGCGTACCAAGGGTTTCAAGTGCACCGGCTATCGGACGGATAATCTCCACCGGATTTCTCCCTGGTCGTTTGGCGTGCTCTTCGGACGACCTGTGGAGATCGACGAGCCGACTACCTAGTGCCGCATCAGGCAACGTTCGCCCTGTTGACTACCTCGCGTAGGCGTTCGTTGGCGGCGTTCTTGTTCCGCCAGATGATGTAGCGGCGGATCATGCTGCCCTGCTGGCGGTGGCTGGCGTGGTCGGTGCCGTCGAGGTTGAAGTAGCGCAGGGCGGTGAACTGGGCCTCGATGCGGTTGAGCCAGGAGCTGTTGGTGGGTGTGTAGGCGAACTCGACGTTGTTGGCCGTGGCCCAGTCGCCGACGCGGGTGTCTTTCTTCGTGCTCAGGTGTGGGGAGTAGTTGTCGAGCACGATCGCGATCCGGGTTTGCGGCGGGTGCAGGCTGCGCAGGTATCGGCAGAATTCCAGGAACCGGGTGCGGGTCTTCGTCGGTTTGATGTGGCCATAGAGCTGGTCCTTGCCCAGGTCGTAGGCGGCGAACAGGTGCCTGATCCCGTGGGGTCGGGTGTAGGTCGCCCGCCGGCGGGGCCTGGGCTCACGCTCGGGGTCCTTGTGTCGTCCGCCGCGTTCGGCCCACTGCCGTCCGGGGTGGGGCTGCAGATTCAAGGGGCCGAACTCGTCAAGGCAGAAGATGACTTCGGGCTCGTCGTCCTCGGGTATGACCTCGCCGTCAGCGATCGCGTAGAGGTGCTCGACGCGGGCCTTCTTGCAGGGCGGTTGCAAGTTCCGGGGTTGTGTGGCTGGTCGGGTTGTGACCGGTTGGGGTGTATAGCAGGGCAGGCACGGGGTTCGTGATCATTGTGGTGTCGAAGCCAGATGATCACGAGGTGGCCCGTGCCTGCTGTTGCATCTTCTCCCATCCCTGCCGTGCTGGTGAAACTGGGGCCGCTGGACACCGGCCGGATCGCCGACCTGCGCCCCTACCTCGACTCGGTGCCCGACCCGCGTTCCCGGCGTGGCCGGTGGTACTCGCTGACCGCAATCCTGCTGGTGTGCGCCTGCGGGGTCGTCTCGGGCGCGAAGAGCATCGAGGAACTCGCCGAGTGGGGCCAGCGCGCCTCGAACGCGCTGCTGGCAGTCATCGGGATCCGCGTCCATCTGTTCAGATGGCGGCGCACTCCGTCGTCGGCCACGATCGGCCGTGTGCTGGGGGCTGTTGACGGTGACGCCCTGGACCGGGCGGTGTGCGCCTACCTGGCCACCCGGCATCGCGCCGCCACCGAGCCCACCCAGACGCCGTCGCCGTCCGCGTCCAGGCGGCTGCGCGTGATCGCCGTCGACGGCAAAGCACTCAAGGGATCAGCCCGTCTCACCGCGACCCGCCGGCATCTGCTCTCGGCGGTCACGCACGGCACCGTCGTGACCCTCGCTGAGGTGGAGGTCGGCGCGAAGACGAACGAAACCACGCACTTCCAACCGCTGCTGGCCCCGCTGGACCTGGCCGGCGCCGTCGTCACCTTCGACGCCCTGCATTCGGTCAAGGCGAACATCTCCTGGCTGGTCGAGGCCAAGAACGCCCACTACATCGCCGTGATCAAGACCAACCAACCGACCGCCCACAGCCAGCTCGCGGCCCTGCCGTGGCGGGACATCGCCGTGCAGCACACCGCCTCCGCCTCCGGGCACGGCAGGCGCGAGTCCCGCTCGATCAAGACCTGCGCCGTCGCGGACGAACTCGGCGGGATCGCCTTTCCCCACGCCCGCCTGGCCATCCGCGTCCACCGCCGGCGCAAGCTGTCCGGCAAGCACGAGACCCGTGAAAGCATCTACGCCGTCACCAGCCTCGACGCCCACCAGGCCAGCCCGGCCGACCTGGCCGCCGCGATCCGCGGGCACTGGGCAGTGGAGAACTCCTCACACCACATCAGGGATGTCACCTTCGCCGAAGACGCCTCCACCATCCACGCCGGAACCGCACCCCGGGCCATGGCGGCCCTCCGCAACCTCGCCATCGGCGCGCTGAAAACCCTCGGAGCCGACAACATCGCCAAGACCACCCGGGCGATCCGCGACGAACCCCAGCGAGCACTCCCCATCCTGGGCATCACCAACGATCCGGACGCCTACGGAACTTGATCAAGCCCTGGCCTTCTTGGCGGCGTAGTCCGGGTCGCGGGAGCTCTTCCAGGTCTTCACCCGTTGAAACGACACGCCCTCCTCGCGGAGCAGGACCCGCAGGCCCTCGTGGCTGATGTCGTCGACCACCCCCTCAGCGACCAGGAAATCGGCCAGCTTGGCCAGGCTCCAGGTCGAGAACGGCAGGCCATGCTCGGCCGGCTTGGATTTGGTGATCTTCTTGATCTCACGCCGCTCCGGCAGCGTGAACGTTCTCGGCCGGCCGCCCTTGTACTTCGGGTAGAGCGAGTCGAAGCCGTCGGCGTTGAAATTGTGGATCACGTCCCGGACCCGATCCGCGCTGGTGAACGTCACCTCGGCGATCTTCGGCACCGGCATGCCCTGCGCGGACAGCAGCACCACCTGCGCTCGCCGCCAGGTCACCACCGAACCGGCGCCTCTACGAATGATCCGCCGCAGCCGCTGCCCCTCGTCGTCATCGACCTCGCGCACCCGTACTCGTTCTGCCACCCGAACAGCCTGGCGACACCGCACCGCCCGGACCCCTGCGTTCCGCAGCTCGGCGTCGATATAGTCCGCGAATCTGGGCTGTGAGCTGGGCAGACAGTTGTTGGCCCGGTGACGGGGTGTGTCACTAGG
>NZ_JBFAJK010000012.1:0-162761 GCF_040655175.1 Micromonospora sp. NPDC050495
ACCGCCTCGACCAGCTCCTCGTCGTCACACGGCACCGCCCGCACCTCGCCGTGCTCACCCCACTCACCCCAGCCGTGGTCCTTGCCGTCCCGGCCCGCCTCGTCGTCGCGGTGGTCCTTGTCCTTGTCCTTGTCCGTGTCCTCGGCCTTGCCGGCGTCGCTGGCGTTCTGCGGCGCGACGGCGTGGTTCTCCGCGACCCGCTTCGGGTCGTCGGACTTGTTGTCCCGAGCGGCGAGGCCACCGAGCGCCGCCAGACCGACGACGCCGGTCAGCCCGGCCACGCCGGTGGCGACCCAGAGGGCTCGCCGCCTGCTCGTCGGCGGAGGCACCGGGGCCCCGCCGTCGGAAGTGGTTACGTCGTTGGACATCAGAGCTTCCGCCCTTTCGGTGTCTACCAAAGGGGCCGCACCACCCGAGGCGGGGCGACCAGCTACAAAACGGTTGTAGCCTCTGATCGACACCGTATGAGAAGGATCCTCGCGACGCGGACGTATCCGAAAAAATCGCGCATTAGCCCCAGATCGGGGAGCTGGGCGCGCAGTCGGGCGGACGGGTCTGAGCAGCGCAAACGGCGACGGGCCCGGCACCGGTGCCCGGCGACGACAAACGTCGCGAACACCGGCGGCGGGCCCGCCGTGGGTCGTACCTCCCGGATCAGCCCGGCAGGCGGGGGCCGGCCTCGCGCTGCTCGGCCAGCCAGGTCTCCACCTCGTCGGAACGCCGCGGCAGCCCGGCCGAGAGGTTCACCGGACCGTCCGCGGTCACCAGGATGTCGTCCTCGATGCGTACGCCGATGCCGCGCAGCTCCGCCGGGACCAGCTCGTCCTCCGGCTGGAAGTACAGCCCCGGCTCGACGGTGAGCACGTAGCCCTCGCCCAGCGGGCCGTCCCGGTACATCTCCTTGCGGGCGTTGGCGCAGTCGTGCACGTCGATGCCGAGCATGTGGCTGGTCCCGTGCAGGGTCCACCGGCGGTAGACCGTCGACGCCGGGTCCATCGCCTCGTCCACGCTCACCGGCAGCAGGCCGAGGTCCTTCAGCGCCTCGGCGAGCACCCGCATCGAGGTGAGGTGCACCTCCCGGAACGCCACGCCCGGCTTGATCGCGTCGATGCCGGCCTGCTGGGCCGCGTACACGGCGTCGTAGACCTGGCGCTGCAACGGGGTGAACCGGCCGTCGACCGGCAGCACCCGGGTGACGTCCGCGGTGTAGAGGTTGCGGTTCTCCACGCCCATGTCCATCAGCAGCAGCTCACCCGGGCGGGTGGCGCCGTGGTTGTGCACCCAGTGCAGGATCGTGGCGTGCTCGCCGGCGCCGACGATCGAGCCGTACCCGACGTCGTTGCCGTCGTGCCGGGCGCGCAGCGCGAAGATCCCCTCCAGCAGCCGCTCAGAGACGCCCCGGTCGGCCGGCAGCGCCCGGGCGACGTCCTCGAAGCCGCGCACGGTGGCGTCGCACGCCTCCTGGAGCTGGGCGATCTCCCACTCGTCCTTGACCAGCTTCAGCTCGGAGATCGCGATGGCCAGCTCGCGGTCCCGGCCCGGCTGCCCGTCGACCCGGGCCCCGTCGTACGGGCGCACCGCCGCGTCCACCCGGGCGTCGAAGCCGCGCAGCACCCGGGTACGCCCCGGCGCCAGGTCGGCCAGGGACGCCTCCAGCCCGGTCAGGTCGGCGGTGGGCAACCCCAGCTCGGTCGACTTCTCGCCCAGCGTCGGCCGGCGGCCCACCCACAGCTCGCCGTGCCGGCTGCGGAAGAACTCGTCGGTCTCCCGGGACGACCGGGGCCGCATGTACAGCATCGCCTCGCCGGCCGGGCGCAGCACCAGCACGCTGTCCGGCTCCAGGTCCCCGGTCAGGTACGCGAAGTCGCTGCCCGGCCGGAACCGGTGGTCGGTGTCGTTGGCCCGTACCTTCTCGGTGCCGGTGGGGATGACCAGCGTCTCGCCGGGGAAGGCCGCGGCGAGCGCGGCCCGCCGCTTGGCGTAGTTGGGCACCTCCGGGCGGGGACCGACCGGCAGTTCGGTGTCCTGCCAGCCCTGCCGCATGAACGCCAGGAAGGCCTCCGGGAAGTCCGGGTCGTGCGACTCGGTGCCGTCCGCCGGCTTGCCCTGCTGCGTCCGCTCCTCGGCCATGATCGTCCTCCTCGAGCCTCGTCGCTGGTCCAGACGGTATCGCGCGTCCGGCCGCGGGGAGAGCCTGCGGTGCCGCGACGGCCGCTCCGGAGGCGTGGAAAGATGGCCTTCATGTGCGGACTCCTGGCCTTCTTCAGCGCGCGCGGTGACGCCGCCGCTCACCGCGACCACATCGCCGGCGCACTGGAGTGCCTGCACCACCGGGGCCCGGACGAGACCGGGGTCGAGGTGGTCGGCGACGCCTCCGGCCGGTACGCGGACGGGGTGTTCGCGCACAAGCGGCTGGCGATCATCGACGTGGCGCTCAGCCACGAGCCGCTGCCCTACGCGGGCGGTCGCTACCTGCTCACCTTCAACGGCGAGATCTACAACTACATCGAGCTGCGCGACGAGCTGATCCGGGACTTCGGTGCCCAGTTCGCCACGAACGGCGACGGCGAGGTGATCGTCGCCGGCTACCACTACTGGGGTGAGCAGGTGCTCACCAAGCTGCGCGGCATGTTCGCCTTCGTGATCTGGGACCGGCAGGAACGCCGGGCCTTCGGTGCGCGCGACTACTTCGGCATCAAGCCGCTGCACTACCTGGAGACCGCAGACGGGCTCTACCTCGCCTCGGAGAAGAAGGCGCTGCTGCCGTTCGCCCAGTCGGCGTACGCCGGCGACGCCGGGATCGACACCGCCAGCCTGAGCCACTACCTGACCCTGCAGTACGTCCCCGAGCCCGGCACCCTGCACCGGGGGATCAACCGGATCGGGTCGGGGGAGTACCTGACCTGGAGCCCGGGCGGCCGGATCGAGGTGCGGCGCTGGTACCGGCCGGTGTTCCGGCCCGCGCCGGTCGCCGACGAGCAGAAGCTCTACCAGGAGATCCGGGAGACGCTGCGGGAGAGCGTCCGGATGCACATGCGCTCGGACGTGCCGGTCGGCTCGTTCCTGTCCAGCGGGATCGACTCCACCGCCGTGGTGGCCCTGGCCCGCGAGTTCAACCCGAACATCCTCACCTTCACCGTCGGGTACGACGTGCCCGGCTACTCCGAGATCGACGTGGCCCAGGACTCGGCCCGGCACCTCGACGTCACCACCATCCCGACGAAGATCGGGCCGCAGGACATGATCGACGCGCTGCCGAAGATCGTCTGGCACCTGGACGACCCGGTGGCCGACCCGGCGCTGGTGCCGCTCTACTTCGTGGCCAAGAAGGCCGCCGAGCACGTCACCGTGGTGCTCTCCGGCGAGGGCGCGGACGAGTTCTTCGGCGGGTACACGATCTACCGCGAGCCGCTCTCGCTCAGCACCGTCAACGGCCTGCCCGGCGGCGTGCAGAAGGGCCTGCGCGCGGTCTCCAAGGCGATCCCGCAGGGCGTGAAGGGCAAGAGCTTCCTGGAGCGCGGCACCACCCCGATCGAGCAGCGCTACTACGGCAACGCCCGGATGTTCACCGAGGAGGAGAAGCAGCACCTGCTGCGCCGCTACGACCCCTCGGTCCGCTACACCGACGTCACCGCGCCGATCTACGCCGAGGCCACCGAGCTGGACGACGTCACCAAGATGCAGTACGTCGACCTCTACACCTGGCTGCGCGGCGACATCCTGGTCAAGGCCGACCGGATCTCGATGGCGCACTCGCTGGAGGTGCGGGTGCCCTTCCTGGACCGGGAGGTCTTCAACGTGGCCGCCGGCATCCCGGTCGACCTGAAGCTGCCGCCGCGCTCCGAGGCCACCAAGTACGCGATGCGCCAGGCGTTGCAGGGTGTGGTCCCGCCGGCCATCGTCAACCGCAAGAAGCTCGGGTTCCCGACCCCGACCCGGGTCTGGCTGCGCGGCGAGATGTACGAGTGGGCCCGGCACGTGCTGGCCACCTCCGGCGCCGGCGACCTGATCGACCTGTCGTACGCGATGCGGCTGCTGGACGAGCACAAGCGGGAGGAGGCCGACCACTCCCGCAAGGTGTGGACGGTGCTGATCTTCTGCATCTGGCACGCCATCTTCGTGGCGAAGACCCTCGACCCGGGCATCCAGCGCAACCAGTCCGCGCTGCTCACCAAGCCGGTGGTCGGCAGCATGGTGCGCTGACCAGGACGCGGCGAAGGGCCCCCGGAACGTCCGGGGGCCCTTCCTTTTGCGCGTGCTCAGCTCGTGCTGCGCGGGCTCAGCTCGTTCTGCGCGTGCTCAGCGGCCGGTGCAGCTGACCGTGGGCAGGCTGTTCGTGCCGGAGACGTTCGCGGTGAAGCCGAAGGAGGTGCTGCCCTCCGGTGCGATCGTTCCGTTGTACGAGGCGTTGTTGACCGTCACCGCCGCGCCGCTGCCGCTCACCGTGCCGTTCCACAGCTGGGTGATGGTCTGACCATTGGCCCAGGTCCAGTTCGCCGTCCAGCCGGCGTACGTCCGGGTGCTGTGGTTCATGATCGTGACCTCGGCCTGGAAGCCGCCGCCCCAGGCCGTGACCACCTTGTAGACCGCCATGCAGCTGTTGGTGCCCGGCGACGTGTCCGGGGTGCTCGGCGAGGTGCCCGGCGTGGTCGGCGTGGTACCCGGCGTGGTCGGCGTGGTGCCGGGCGTGGTCGGCGTGCTGCCCGGGGTGGTCGGCGTGGTGCCGCCGCTCCCGACTCCGGTCACCTCACCGTTGCCGCCGTCGAAGGTCACGTCCGAGCAGCCGAAGAAGTTCTCCTGGCTGTCCGAGCGGACCCAGCGCGAGTAGATGATGTGCCGGCCGCTCTTGTTCGACGGCAGCGTGCCGTTGAAGTAGTAGTGGCCCTCGTTGGTCCCCACCGCCCCGCTCTGCGGCGGGTTGGTGACCTGGAGGAACGGCTGCTCCTCCAGGTCGCTCCAGGCCAGCGGCCGGGTCGGGCTCCAACTGTCCTTGGTCACGTAGAAGTAGAAGGTGCCCGGGTGGTGGGCCCAGTTGCTGTAGTTGAACTCCATCGTGCGCCCGGCGGTCAGGTGGGTGAGCGGCCAGTCGTTGCGGGCCGCGTCGTAGCCGGTGAAGTTCGGGTTGCCGCCGCTGCACAGCTTGCCGTCGGGGATGAACCCGACGGTCCGGCCGCCCGCGTCGGAGCGCAGCACGCTGAACCAGTTGTACAGCGAGTTCGTCCCGCTCTCGGCGACCGCCGCCGCGCAGGCGGGGTTGTTCGGCCGGATGTCGCCCTGCGGGCTCAGCCCGTCCTTCCAGCACAGGTAGGTCCGGGAGCCCGGCTTCATCGCCGCGCCGTGCGCGGCGGCCGGGTCGGGATTGCTGGCCAGCGCGAAGGCGCCCAGGGCCAGGGTGGCGACCGCGGTGAGCAGCGCGGCCATACGGGATCGTTGCACGGGTTTCTCCTGACTCGCGGGGCGCGACCGCACGGATCCGCCCCGCTGCGAGCAGCGGATGCGACCATCGCGGTGCCACGCCCGGCGGGCCCGGGAGTGCGGCCGGGGCCGTCGGAACGCGTGCACCGCCCCCGGTCCATGCCACGGACCGGTGTGCCCTCGCGTCGGCTCGACCCGGCGGCCGGTGGCGCGGCAGCCCCCGCACCCGTCCGGCAAGCGTCATCCCATCACGTCCCGCCAGCGGAGGCAATAGCTGTCGGTCGATGAGGCCGTCTCGTCGCGCCACCCCGGTGCCATACGCCAGGATCGGGGGGTACGACGGACGGAAGGAGCCAGCATGGGATACGCGGTGGTGCTCGGTGAGGCGCTGGTCGACCTGCTCGACGGCGAGTTCGACGGGCAGCCCGGCTACCGGCAGGCGATCGGCGGCGGGCCGCTCAACGTGGCCGTGGCGGTCGCCCGACTCGGCGGCGACGTCCAGTTCGTCGGCTCGCTCGGCGACGACGCCCTGGCGGAGCGGATCCGCGCCTTCCTCACCGCCGCGGGCGTCGGGCTGGCCGGGGCGGTGACCGTGCCGGCCCCGACCGCGCTGGCCGTGGCCACCTTCGCCGGCCCCGAACCGGACTTCCGCTTCTACGGCGAGCCCCGCTCGTACGCCCAGCTCACCGCCGACGACCTGGACGTGGCCCTGGTCGAGGGCGCCGACGTGCTCTACTGCGGCTCGATCGTGCTGCTCGACCCGCCGGTGCTGGCCGCCGCCCGGCGGGCCTGGACGATCGCCGGCGCGCTGCGGGTGTTCGACCCGAACGTGCGGCCGCGGCTGCTGACCGGGCCGGACGCGCTGGACGGGCTGCGCGCGGTGGTCGCCGAGTTCGCCGCGAGCGCGCATCTGGTGAAGCTGAGCAGCGCCGACGCCCGGCTGCTCTACCCGCACGAGCCCGTCGAGGGGGTCGCCGCGTACCTGCGCGAGCTGGGCGCGGCAACCGTGGTGGTCACCCTCGGCGCGGACGGCGCCCTGGTCGCCGCCGCCGACGACGTGGTGCGGGTGCCCGCGCCGAAGGTCCACGCGGTGGACGCCACCGGCGCCGGGGACTCGGTGATGGGCGCGCTGATCGCCGAGCTGCTCGCCGCCGGCGAGCCGGCCGACCCGGCCGGCTGGCGGGACCGGGTGGCCTTCGCGCTCCGGGTCGCCGGCCTGGTCTGCGAGTCCCCCGGCGGCGCCACCGCCATGCCCACCCGCCCCGCCGTCCACTCCCGCTTCCCCACCTGACCCCGCCCCTCCCACCCCCACCCCCGCCCCGCCCCGCCCCGCCCCCCGGCCCTCGCCCTCGCCCCCCGCTTCGTCGATCAAGGAGTTGTGGTGGTTGACATAGGGGGCAAAAGTGGCACAGCGGGCGCCACAACTCCATGATCGGCGTGGGGCGTGGGGCGTGGGGCGTGGGGCGTGGGGCGTGGGGCGTGGGGCGTGGGGCGTGGGGCGTGGGGCGTGGGGCGTGGGGCGTGGGGCGTGAGGGTGCGGGGCTAGCGGGGGCGGGTGAGGGTGAGGACGGCGGTGAGGGAGAGGGCGGCGGCGCCGGCCAGGACGACGGCCATCGGGAGGGCGCTGCCCTCGCCGCCGAGTCCGACCAGCGGCGCGGCGAGCGCGCCGACCACCGACTGGATGCCGCCCATCAGCGCGGCCGCCGTGCCGGCGTGCCGGGCGTGCGCGTCCAGCGCCAGCGCGGTGCTGTTCGGCATCACCATGCCCAGCGAGCCGACGAAGGCGAACAGCGCCACCGCCGTCACGGCGAGGCTGCCGGCGAGCGCACCGGTGAGCACGCCGATCGCCATGACCAGCCCGACCATCAGCGTGGTGACCAGTAGCCGACGCGGGCTGAACCGGTCGAGCAGCCGGGCGTTGAGCTGCCCGGTGGCCACCAGGGCGAGCGCGTTGACCCCGAAGACCACGCTGAACACCGTCGCCGAGACGCCGAAGACGTCCTGGAACACGAACGACGACCCGGAGATGTACGCGAACAGCCCGGCGAACGCGAAGCCCTGGGTCAGCGCGTACCCGAGGTAGACCCGGTCGGCGGCCAGCGAGCGCATGGTCCGGGCGGTGCTGGCCAGGCCGCCGGTGTTGCGCCGCTGCGCCGGCAGGGTCTCCGGCAGGCGCAGCGCGACGGCGACGGCGAGCACCGCCCCGATGACGGCCAGGGCGAGGAAGACCGCCCGCCACGAGCCGAACCGGAGCACCAGGCTGCCCACGCTCGGCGCCGCCACCGGCGCCACGCCGAAGACCAGGGTGAGCCGGGAGAAGTACTTCGCGGCGTCCCGGCCGGAGTAGAGGTCGCGGACCACCGCGCGGGCCACCACCACGCCCATGCCGCCGGCCAGGCCCTGCGCGAAGCGGGCGGCGGCCAGCATCGGGGCGTTCGGCGCCGCGGCGCAGGCCAGCGCCAGCAGGGCGTACGCGATGACGCCGATCAGCACCGGGCGGCGCCGGCCCCAGCGGTCGCTGAGCGGGCCGGTGACCAGTTGGCCCAGCGCCAGGCCGATCAGGCAGGTGGTCAGGGAGAGTTGGATGCCGGCCTGGTCGGCGCCGAGGTCGCGGGTCATCGCCGGGAACGCCGGCAGGTACATGTCCAGCGAGAGCGGACCGATCGCGGTGAGGGTGCCGAGCAGCACCAGCAGGGTGATGCCACCGCCGCGGGCGGACCGGTCGGCGGACGGGCGCGCGGCGGCCCGCACGGTCTGGCTCACGAAGGTACCCCCTGGATCTGGTGCGCTCCGGTAACCTTACCTCTGTAGTCAGAACTATTGCGATGTGAAGCAGGTGACTCCGTGGCGACCCAGGAGGAGATCGCGCGGTTCGGGGCGGTGCTGGGGGAGCTGCACCGGCTGCTGCGCCGCAGGACGGTCGCCCGGGCCGACGGCGAGCCGTTGCCCGAGGCGCAGGTGGAGGTGCTCCTGCTCGTCCGGGGCGCGCCCGGGATCAGCGGCAAGGAGGTGGCCCGCCGCCTGGGCACCGCCCCGAACACGGTCAGCACGCTGGTCCGCGACCTCACCGACGCCGGTCTGCTGGCCCGCGACCGCGACCCCGCCGACCGGCGGGTGGTCCGGCTGCGCATCACCGAGGCCGCCCGGGCCCGGATGGCCGACTACGAGGTCCACCGCGTCGCGCTGCTCACCGAGGCCCTCGCCGAGCTGGACCCGCCGGCCCGGGCCGCCGTGCTGGCCGCCGCGCCGCACCTCGACGCGCTGCTCACCGCGCTACGCGTCCGCGCCTGACGGCCGGCCCCGCCCCTGCCGTGGCCCGACCGGGCGGCGGTCAGGCGGTGCCGTCGAGTTCGGCGTAGCCGCGGCGGGCCGCGATCAGGCCGGGACGGGCCCCGAAGGGCGACTCGGCGGCCACCCGCTCCGGCGGAGCGTTGCCGGTGTGGCCGGCCCGGATCAGCCACGCCTGGCGGGCCAGCTGGGCGTGCTGGTCCCGGACGAAGTCGGCGTCGACCGGCTCGCCGTGCCCCGGCACCACCACCGTGCCGGGCGTGGTCAGCCGCAGCAGGTCGGCCACCGCGTCCGGCCACTGCAACGGGTACGACTCCTCGAAGGCCGGCGGCCCGCTCTGCTCTACCAGATCGCCGGCGACCAGCACGTCGGCGTCCGGCACGTGCACCACCAGGTCGGCGTCGGTGTGCCCGTGCCCGGGGTGGCGCAGCACCACCCGCCGGCCACCCACGTCGAGCACGGTCTCGCTGACCACCCCGTGGGTCGGCGCCAGCAGCTCGGTGTCGGCCAGCTCGGCGGCGAGCGCGGGCTGCTCGGCGCGCATCTCCTCGTACGCCGCCCGGCGCAGCGTGTCCGGATGGTCCCGGAGCACCACGAGGGCCTGCTCGTGCGCGTACACCGGGCGGGGCGGGTCGGCGGCCAGGGTGGCGTTGCCGAAGCAGTGGTCGAAGTGGTGGTGGGTGTTGACGATCGTCCACGGGTGCGGCGTGACCGCCCGGGCGGCCCCGGCCAGCTCCCGGGCCTGACCGGCGGTGGAGAGCGTGTCCACCAGCAGGGCGGCCCCGTCGCCCACCACCAGCGTCACGTTGACCCGCAGCAGCGGGTCGCGCAGCACGTGCACCCGGTCGGCGACCTCGACGAACCGGGCGGTCATGACGCCCGCGCGGCGCGCTCGACGAACCGCTGGCGGTCGACCAGCGCCCGCTCGACCCGCCCGTCGGCCACGGTCTCGTCGCCGTCGGTGACGGCCACCTCGAACAGCAGCCGCCGGCCGTCGACCTCGGCGAGCCGGGCCTGCGCCACCACCGTCCGCCCGACCGGGGTGGCGGCGCGGTGCGCCAGCTCGACCCGGGTCCCGACGGTGGTCGCGCCGGGCGGCATCCGGGTCGCGGTGGCCGCCACCGTCGCCGCCTCGGCCAGGGCGAGGACCCGGGGCGTACCGAGCACCGGCACGTCGCCCGAGCCCACCGCCTGCGCGGTGTCGGCCTCGGTGACGGTCAGCTCGACCCGGGCGGTCAGCCCCGGCGCGAAGGGCGGCTCCGGCTGCTCCTGCATGCCCCGAGCCTAGACGAGCCGGGGCGGGGACGTCCGGTCTCCGCGGCCGGGGGCCGGAGCACCGGTGGTCGCCGTCGGTCGATGCCTTCCGCGCCGTTAACCTTGACCGCGATGGCCGTCCAGACAGAATCCCAGCCCCCTGCCCCGACCAGCGCCTCCGCCGCGCCGGACGGCGGACGTCGCCGCGTCATCGCGATGGTGATCTGGGGGGTCGCCTTCGTGGCCGCCTGGCTCGCCATCGGCCTGCCCACCGACCCGGCGTACGCGTTCGTCTGGATCTGGGCCGCCACCATCGCCTGGCACTCGGCCCGGCCCTGGCGCAGCCACCTGCGCTTCGCCCGGGACTGGATCCCGGTGGTGCTGCTGCTGGCCGCGTACAACCTCTCCCGCGGCTTCGCCGACAACGGCGCGACCCCGCACGCCATGGAGCTGATCGTCGCCGACCGGTTCCTGGTCGGTTGGGCCACCGGCGGCGCGGTGCCCACGGTCTGGCTCCAGCAGCACCTCTACCGGCCCGAGGTGCACTGGTGGGACGTGCTGGTCAGCTGGATCTACTTCTCCCACTTCGTGGCGACGCTGGCCGCCGCCGCGGTGCTCTGGATGCGCAACCGGGCGAGTTGGGCGGCGTACATGCGCCGGTGGGGCTTCCTCTGCGCCGCCGGGCTGGTCACCTACTTCCTCTACCCGGCCGCCCCGCCCTGGTGGGCCGCCCAGAACGGGCTGCTGACCGAGGTCGCCCGGATCTCCACCCGGGGGTGGAAGGAGGTCGGCATGCACGGCGCGGGCAACCTGCTCAACGCCGGGCAGGTGGCGTCCAACCCGGTGGCCGCGATGCCGTCCCTGCACACCGCCTTCGCGCTCTTCGTGGTGCTGTTCTTCATGCCCGCGGTGCGCCGCCGGTGGTGGCCGCTGCTGCTCGCCTACCCGCTGGCGATGACCTTCACGCTGATCTACAGCGGCGAGCACTACCTGATCGACGTGCTGGTCGGCTGGGCGTACGTGGGACTGACCTTCCTGGTCGTGGGCCTGGCCGAGCGGGCCTGGGCCGGCTACCGGGCCCGGCGCGCCGCCGCGCGGCCCCCGGCGGCGACCGCACCGGCCGGCGCCGCCCCCGCGCCGGACGCGACCGAGCCGGTCCTGGCCGGGACCGCACCGGCCGTCGCCGCACCGGCGGCGCAGGCCCGGCCCGCCGGCCCGGCCGGCAGCGCCGCGGCTGTCCCGGCGGCGGCGTCGAACGGCAGCGCCCCGGGTACCGGCCCGACCGGCAACGGCGGGGCGGGCTCGAACGGTGACGCCGGGGCGGGCCCAAACGGCAACGGCGGGGCGGGCTCGAACGGCAACGGCGGGGCGGGTCCGAACGGTGACGGCGGGGCGGGTCCGGACGGTCCGGTCGCCAGCGACCCGTCCGCGGTGTCCGCCGAACGCTGAGCGCTGAGCGCCCGGCGCGGCTCAGCGCCGCCGGCCCCGGTCGTCGTGCCGGGCGGCGTGCGCCCGCGCGGTCAGCTCGGCCGCCAGCTCCCACGCCTCGCCGAGGTCCCGGTCCGGCGCGGCGGCGCCCGACCCGCCGGCGGTGTCCGTGTGCACGGTGGCCAGCCGTAGCCGCCGCTGGGCCGGACCCTGGGTCACCCGCACGCTCTGGATCCGGGCGTACGGCACCAGCGTCAGCCGGCGGGTGAGCAGCCCGGACCGGGCGACGAACACCTGCTCGTCGAGGCCGGCGCCGACCGCCCGCCAACTCAGCGGGCGCAGCCACCGGGCCCGGCGCGGCGGCGTCGTCGACGGCAGCGCGTCGAGCCGTACGCCGGGCAGCACCTCCGCCACGATCAGCGTCGCGGTGCCCGCGTCGCCGACCGGCAGCAGGCGGTCCGGCCGGTTCCGGTCGTCCGGCTCGGCGGCCGAGTAGCCGGCCACCTCCAGCCGCAGCCGCAGCCAGCCCTTCATCCGCCAGAGCAGCGGCCAGGTGACGCCGACCGTCTGCACCCGGTGCAACGGCACGGTCTGCACCCGGGTCTCCAGCAGCCCGTTGCGGACCCGCAGGGTGCCGTCCTCCCGGTCGAGCCGGAAGCCCCAGTCGTCGAGGACCCGGCGGACCGGCTGGAGCAGGACGCCGGCCATCGCGGTGAGCGTGCTGGCCACCGCGATGAACGACCACGACCCCTCGGAGAGGAACTGCGCCACCACGAAGGCCACACCGAACGGCAGCAGGAACGCCTGCGGGGTGAGCAGCTGGCTGACCAGCAGGTCCGCGTTGCGTACCGTGTGCAGCCGGCGCCCGGCCGGGGCGGGCGGGGGCACGGGCTCGGCGCCGGTCGGGACGAGCGCCGGCGGGGTGTCGGTCGGGACGGGCTGCGGCGGCCGGCCGGCCACCGCGAGCAGCCGCTGGCGCAGCGCGGTCGCCTCGGCCACCGAGAGGTACGCCAGCGGCGCCTCGGTCTTGCCCCCGCCGACCACCTCCAGCCGCAGCTCGGCCAGCCCGGTGAGCTGGGCCAGCAGCGGCCGGACCACCTCCACGGCCTGCAACCGTTCCAGCGGGATCGCCCGGGTACGCCGCCAGAGCAGCCCCTCGTGCACCCGCAGCTCCCGGCCCACCACGTGGTAGCCGGTGTTCCACCAGCTGACGATCGACAGCACGGTGGCGCCGAGCACGAAGATCACGACCAGCGCGGCGAACCACCCGAAGCCGACCCGGGACAGCGTGGACCAGGAGAGACCGGCGATCACCACGACCAGGGACTTGGCCCCGTGCAGCACGGGGCTCAGCGGGTGCAGCCGTCGCCGCGGCTCCCCGAGGCCGCCCGGCGGCGCCGGGAACGGTGGCAGGCCCGCGCCCCCGGGATACGGCGCGCCGGGAAGCGGGCCGTACCCGGGCGGCGGTGGCGCGGCGGGGCCGTACCCGGTTGGTGGTGCCGGTGGACCGTAGCCAGGTGGTGGCACCGGCGGGCCGTGCCCGGGTGGCGGCGCCGGCGGGCCGTATCCCGGTGGCGGCGCGGCGTGGCCGTAGCCAGGTGGTGGTGCGGGCGGACCGTATCCGGGTGGTGGTGGTCCGGCCGGGCCTGGTCCCGATGGAGCCGGCGGCGGCTGGCCGGGCGGGGGCGGCGGCCAGGGCTGGCCGTTCACGGCCGGCGGGGTGCGGGCCGGGCCGTCGTCGGCCGGCGGCGTCGCGGGCCCCGGCCCGGCCGGGCCCTGGCTCACAACCCCTCCGCCCGGTCCTCGCCGAGCGCGGTGAGCCGGTCCCGCAGCCGGGAGGCCTCGGCCGGGCGCAGCCCCGGCACCCGGGCGTCGCTCGCCGCGGCGGCCGTGTGCAGTTGCACGGTGGCCAGGTCGAACGCCCGCTCCAACGGCCCCGCGGTGACGTCCACGAACTGCATCCGGGCGTACGGGACGATGGAGAGCCGCCGGACCAGCAGCCCGTGCCGGACCAACAGGTCCTGCTCGCGCTCGGCGTAGCCCCAGGCGTGCACGGCCCGGACGATGGTGACGGTGCGCCAGCCGGCCAGCAGCAGCACCACGCCGACGGCCACGCCGAACAGCCAGTGGCCGGTGGTCGCCCAGCCGACCGCGAGCACCACCAGCGCCACGGCGAGCAGGATGCCGAGCCGGATCAGCTCCACCCAGATCAGGTCCCGGGAGATCGGCTGCCACCGGACGGTCGCCGGCCAGGGCTCCAGCGGGCCGGGCGGGGTGGGTGGCCGGCCGGCGAGGTCGTCGGTCACCGGGTTGGTCCGCTGCGCTCGCTCACCCTTCGAGAGTAGGCGATCCGGGCACCGCGACCACCTCGCGCAGGAAGCCCCGCGCCTCCAGGAAGCCGCCGAGGGACTCCCGATGGTCGGGGCAGGCCAGCCAGGTCTTGCGCCGGTCGGGCTCGTGCAGGCGGGGATTGTTCCAGCGCAGCTCCCAGTGGGCGGGGGCACGACACCCTCGCGCGGAGCAGATCAACGCCTCGCCGGCGGGAGTGGGAGTGCTCACCGGGGCCAGTCTACGGTCGCCACGCCGGGAGCTTTAGCGCCGGGCGGCCACGGGGGGAGCCGCCCGGCGACGGGATGAATCGTACACGCGGCGGACCCCCTGTTGTCCACCCGTGTTCGGGGTTTTCAGTGGCCGGTGACGACGCGGCGAAAATCGTCCCTCTCCCGCCCTCGGCTCTCAGCGAGGCATGACAGTCTTGGTACGCATCACATCGCGACGCCGACCAAGCTGTGGAGGACCGGTGGCCCAGCCGACCACGCCCGACGCTTCGACCCCGACCGCGGCGCTGCCGGAGGCGCCGCCGCCGGCGGTCAGCACCCCGGCCCAGGACGCCACGCTGCTGGAGCGGGCGCTGTTCGAGATCAAGCGGGTGATCGTCGGCCAGGACCGGATGGTCGAGCGGATGTTCGTCGCCCTGCTCGCCCGGGGCCACTGCCTGCTGGAGGGGGTCCCGGGCGTCGCCAAGACGCTGGCCGTGGAGACCCTGGCCAAGGTGGTCGGCGGCTCCTTCGCCCGGGTGCAGTTCACCCCCGACCTGGTGCCCGCCGACATCATGGGCACCCGGATCTACCGGCAGTCCAATGAGAAGTTCGACGTCGAGCTGGGTCCGGTGTTCGTCAACTTCCTACTGGCCGACGAGATCAACCGGGCCCCGGCGAAGGTGCAGTCGGCGCTGCTGGAGGTGATGAGCGAGCGTCAGGTGTCGATCGGTGGGGAGACCCACCGGGTGCCCGACCCGTTCCTGGTGATGGCCACCCAGAACCCGATCGAGCAGGAGGGCGTCTACCCGCTGCCGGAGGCGCAGCGGGACCGCTTCCTGATGAAGATCGTGGTGGGTTACCCGACCGACGCCGAGGAGCGGGAGATCGTCTACCGGATGGGCGTCGCCGCGCCGGAGCCGGCCCGGGTCTTCGACACCCCGGACCTCATCGCCCTGCAGCACAAGGCCGACCAGGTCTTCGTGCACAACGCGCTGGTCGACTACGCGGTCCGGCTGGTGCTGGCCACCCGCGCCCCCGCCGAGCACGGCATGCCCGACGTGGCCCAGCTCATTCAGTACGGCGCCAGCCCGCGCGCCTCGCTCGGCCTGGTCCGGGCCACCCGGGCGTTGGCCCTGCTGCGCGGCCGGGACTACGCGCTGCCCCAGGACGTGCAGGACATCGCCCCGGACATCCTGCGCCACCGGCTGGTGCTCAGCTACGACGCGCTCGCCGACGACGTGCCGGCCGACCACATCGTGCACCGGGTGATGTCGACCATCCCGCTGCCGGCGGTGGCGCCCCGGCAGCAGGCCACCCCGCCGCCACCGGCCGTGCCGAACGGCGCCGGCTGGCCCGGGCAGCGGCCGTGACCCCACCCACCCGACTGCCGGCCAGCGGCGACCGTTCCGGTGCCGTGCTGTCCCGGCTGCAGTTGCTGGTCACCCGCAAGCTCGACGGGTTGCTCCAGGGCGACTACGCCGGGCTGCTGCCCGGACCGGGCAGCGAGGCCGGGGAGTCCCGGGAATACCGTCCCGGCGACGACGTACGCCGGATGGATTGGCCGGTGACCGCGCGGACCACCACGCCGCACGTGCGGCGGACGGTGGCCGACCGGGAGTTGGAGACCTGGCTCGCGGTGGACCTGTCGGCGAGCCTGGACTTCGGCACCGGCCAGTGGCTCAAGCGGGACGTGGTGGTGGCCGCGGCGGCGGCCCTGGTGCACCTGACGGTCCGGGGTGGCAACCGGATCGGCGCGGTGGTCGGCACCGGCGCCCCGGTGCCGGCGCGCACCGGCCGGTGGCGCGGCGCGCCACCGGCCACCGGGCCGGGGACGCTGGTCCGGCTGCCCGCCCGGGCCGGCCGCAAGGAGGCGCAGGGCCTGTTGCGGGCCATCGCCGGCACCGAGATCCGCCCCGGGCGCGGTGACCTCGGCGCGCTGGTGGACATGTTGAACCGGCCGCCGCGGCGGCGGGGCGTGGCCGTGGTGATCTCCGATTTCCTCGCGCCGCCGCAGCAGTGGGCGCGACCGATCCGTAAGCTGCGGGTCCGGCACGACGTGCTGGCGATCGAGGTGGTCGACCCGCGCGAGCTGGAGCTGCCCGACGTGGGGGTGTTGCCGGTGGTCGACCCGGAGACGGGCGAGCTGCACGAGGTGCAGACCGCCGACCCGGGCCTGCGCCGCCGGTACGCCGATGCGGCGGCCGCCCAACGCGCCGCGATCGCCGCCGAGCTGCGCGCCGCCGGCGCCGGGCACCTGCGACTGCGTACCGACCGAGACTGGCTGCTGGACATGGTGCGATTCGTGGCCGCGCAGCGGCACGCCCGCACCCGGGGGACGACGCGATGATCCGTTTTCTGCAACCGTGGTGGCTGCTGGCCGTGCTGCCGGTGCTCGCGCTGGCCGCCGCGTACGTCTGGCGGCAGCTGCACCGCCGCGCGTACGCGATGCGGTTCACCAATGTGGACCTGCTGCGCACCCTCGCGCCGAAGGGGTTGGGCTGGCGGCGGCACGTGGCGGCCACCGCCTTCCTGCTCTGCCTGCTGGTGCTGGCCACCGCGCTGGCCCGGCCGGCGGTGGACACCAAGGAACCCCTGGAACGGGCGACCGTCATGCTGGCCATCGACGTGTCGTTGTCGATGCAGGCCGACGACGTCGCGCCGAACCGGCTGGAGGCCGCCCAGGAGGCGGCCAAGCAGTTCGTCGGGGAGCTGCCGGAGAGCTACAACCTCGGGCTGGTCTCGTTCGCGAAGTCGGCGAACGTGCTGGTGCCGCCGACCAAGGACCGGGGTGCGGTGACCACCGCCATCGACGGCCTGGTGCTGGCCGAGGCGACGGCCACCGGGGAAGCGGTCTTCACCTGTCTGGAGGCGATCCGGTCGGTGCCGGCCGACGGCGCGGCCGGCATCCCGCCGGCCCGGATCGTGCTGCTCTCCGACGGGTACCGGACCGCGGGGCGGTCGGTGGAGGAGGCGGCCGCGGCGGCCCAGGCGGCGAACGTCCCGGTCTCGACCATCGCGTTCGGCACCGACTCGGGTCAGGTGGACATCGGCGGCCAGCTCCAGCGGGTGCCGGTGGACCGGATGGCGCTGTCGCAGCTCGCGGAGACCACCCAGGGCTACTTCTACGAGGCGGCGTCGGTGAGCGAGCTGAAGCGGGTCTACCAGGACATGGGCAGCTCGATCGGGTTCCGCACCGAGCCGCGGGAGGTCACCCAGTGGTACGCGGGGCTGGCGCTGCTCCTCGCGCTCTGCGCGGGGGCGCTGAGCCTGGTCTGGTCGTCCCGCCTGATCTGAGGCGGGACGGGGCCGGCCTGGCCGGCCGGGGCGGTCAGTGACCGCCGCCGGCCAGCACGAAGAGGACGGCCACCCAGACGGCGGCGAGGGTGAAGCCCAGCGGGGCGACGTAACGGCTCATGGGACAGCTCCGTGGCGACGAGACGGTCCGGGCGGCGCGGGCCGGACCGCAGGGGTGGCTCAGGGCGTACGCACACGAAGTCGTGACCGGGGTGCTCCGCCGGCGGGCCGCGCAGCATGCCCGCCCCGGCTGGTAGGCCGAGGAGGCGGGGCAACGCGGAGGGCGGAAAGCGGGTCAGCTCGCCTGACTGAGTCGCGGCTCAGCAGGGCTGACGATCGGCCCGGCCACGACTGGGAGGATCGCTATCTCGCACAGCGATCACCTCCTGCGGTCGGCGGGTCCGAGGGCGGGCGGTCGATGGCCCGCAAACGCGATCATCGTACACCCGGGGCGCGGCGGGCACGCACTCGGCCGAGTGGCCCGGGCGCACCCGCCAACCGGGTCAGCCGCCGAGCCGACCACCTGCCGGACCTCGATATCCGCCGGGTGCCGCCGCGCCGCCGGGGATCGCCGGGGCGCGCCGCCGGACCGCTCCCGGGCCCGCGGCCCGGCCGCCGAAAGCAGTGAGCTGCGCCACACCGTCGACCGGAGTGCCGGCACCTACGCGACCGACCCGACCGGCGGCGGTGCCGCGGCCGGCCGGGGCGCCGGTGCCGACGGGGCCGGCCGGGGCGTCCGTGCTGATGAGGGGGACCGGGGCGGCGGGGTCGGCGTCGCGAGCCGGCGACCGGCCGGGCCGGCGCCGCATCGCCAGCAGGACCGCCGCGAAGACCGGCAGCCAGCAGAGCCGGGCCAGCACCCAGAGCAGGTCCCGCGGCGCGGTGTGCAGGCCGGGCAGGGCGAGGCCGGCATGCGCGAGCAGCGCGGTCACCCCGACCAGCACGGGCTGGTGGCCCAGGTAGACGCCCATGGCGGACCGATTGACCGCCGCCACCACCCGGGCCGGGGCCGGCCGCGCCAGCAGCCGCCGCACCGCCGGACGGAGCAGCAGGGCCAGCCCCACCTGGGCCACGGCCAGGGCCACCGCCACGAGGGACGGCGGGCTGAGGTTCGACATCGCCGCGCCGGGGACGCCGACCGCGCTGGCCGGGTAGCCGAGCGTGAACAGCGCGGCCAGCGCCACCGCCCCGGTGCCGGCCAGCGCCGCGCCGGCTCGCCGGCCGGCCAGCCGGCCGTCGGCGTGGGCCAGGCCGAGCAGCCAGGGCACGCACCAGGCGGCCAGGAGCGCGACCGGCAGTCGCCCCGGCACGGCCGGCAGCAGCCGACCCGCCAGATCCGCCGCGGCGACCAGGACCACCGCCGGGGCCACGCAGCGCCAGGGCCCCCACCGGCGTACGGCGGCGCGCAGCGGGACGATCAGCGCGGAGAGTGCGACCAGCGGGAGCAGGAACCACAGTGGGCTGATCGCGAGGTGGAGCGCCACGGCGAGGGTGGCGTCCGGGGTGCCCGTGACGATCGCGGCGAGCAGCACGGCGGAGCCGATGCCGAGCAGCGCGAGGATGGGCAGGACCAACCGGCCCATCCGCCGGGCCCACCAGCGCGCCGCACCGCCCGGACCGCCGGCCAGCGAGCGGGCGGCGGCGTACCCGGAGACGAAGAAGAACAGCCCGAGGGTCTGCAGCAGCCAGGTGACCGGCGCCAACCCCGGCATGGCGGCCAGCGGGCTCGCCACGTGCAGCGTGCCGTCGGCGTCCAGCACCAGCGCGGTGACCAGCCAGTGCCCGAGCACCACCCCGCCGATCGCGTACGCCCGCAGCGCGTCGATCACCCGGTCCCGGCCGTTCACCGGGTCACCGCCCGGGCGCCGGCGCCGTCCAGCACCACCGACGCCACCGCGGCCGTCGTGGCGCTGCCGGCGGTCAGGTAGTCGTCGTGACCGGCCACCCCGGTCACCGGCAGGGATCGCGCGCCGAAGGCCGGGTCGCCGGGCCGGCGGCCGTGACCGAGCCCGAGCAGCCGGACCTGCGGCACCCGGCGGATCCAGTCCGTCGGCGCCTCCGCCGCCCACACCCGTACCCGGCCCAGGTCGCCGGCCCGGTCGACGCCGAGGCCGATCCCACCCAGCGTCACGACGTCGGTGACCTGCGGCGGGGCGTCCCGCGCGGCGAGACCGACGACCAGCGCGCCGTAGCTGTGCCCGAGCAGGGTGATCCGCGCCCGCGGGCGCCGGTCGGTGAGTTCACGCACCTCCGCGCGCAGCCCGGCCGCCCCGCGCCGGGCGGCGGCCGAGCCGGCGGCGGACGTCACCGTGTCCGGCGGGTCGTAGCCGAGCCAGGCGAGCACGGCGACCCGCGCGGCCGGCGCGGCGGTGTGCAACGCCCGGTACACCTCGGCCGCCTGCCGGGCCGGCGCGCGGCGCGCGACACCGCCCAGGCCGCGGTCGAAGTCGCGTAGCGTGCTGCCCACTCCGGGCACCAGCACCACGATCCGGTCGGCGGTGGCCAGGTCGCCGAGGACCTCCACGGCGAGACCGTCGCCGTGGGGCTCGAAGGCCAGGAACCGCCGGCCCGCCGCGGCCCACCCGTCGTACGGCGGCCCGGCCGCCCGCAGCCGGGCGTCCACCGCCGGGTACGCCTCCAGATAGGCCACCGGCGCCAGCGGACCGGGCCGGGCCGGTACCAGCAGGCCGAACCCGAGCAGCGCGGCCAGCGCCATCCGGGCGGGTCGAATCCAGTGCATCGTGGTGCCCCCTCCGCGAGTTCTCGGCGGAAGGATGCGGTGCGGAGCGGTCGAAGATCGTCACCCCACGGGGCGGTTCCCGGCGTGCTACCCGGGAGCTACTCGCCGGCGGCGACCAGACCCGTCTCGTACGCGACGACCACCGCCTGGGCGCGGTCGCGGAGCTGGAGCTTGGCCAGGATCCGCCCGACGTGGGTCTTGACCGTCTGCTCGGCGACCACCAGGTCGGCGGCGATCTCGGTGTTCGAGCGGCCCCGGGCGATCAGCCGCAGCACGTCCGTCTCGCGGGGGGTGAGCGCGGCCAGGTCGGTCGGGCGGGGACGGCGGTGCGCCGGCCGGGCCGCGAACTCGGCGATCAGCCGGCGGGTCACCGCCGGGGCGAGCAGCGCGTCACCGGCGGCCACCACCCGTACCGCCTGCACCAGGTCGGCGGCGGGCGCGTCCTTGAGCAGGAAGCCGCTGGCGCCGGCGCGCAGCGCCTCGTACACGTAGTCGTCCAGGTCGAACGTGGTCAGGATGAGCACCCGGGGACGGTCGGTGCGGCGGTCGCCGAGCAGTTGCCGGGTCGCCGCGAGCCCGTCCAGCACCGGCATCCGGACGTCCATCAGCACCACGTCCGGGTCGAGCCGGCGGGACGCCTCGACCGCCGCCGCGCCGTCCGCGGCGTCGCCGACCACGAGCAGGTCGGGCTGGGCGGCCAGCAGCGCGCCGAACCCCTGCCGGACCATCGCCTGGTCGTCGGCGATCAGCACCCGGATCATCGCGTCGGGTCCTCCGTTTCCAGCGGCAGTTCGGCGGTGACGGCGAACCCGTCGGCGGTCCCGCCGGCGCTGAACGTACCGCCCAGCAGGCGGGCCCGTTCCCGCATGCCGGTCAGCCCGTGCCCGCTGGTCGGCTGCGCCGGCGCCGGCGGCCCGCCGGTGTCGCGTACCGCGATCGCCAGCACCCCGTCGTGCTCCCGCAGCCGGACGGTCACCGCCGCACCGGGCGCGTGTCGTGCCGCGTTCGCCAGGGCCTCCTGCACGATCCGGTACGCGGCCAGCCCGACCGCGTCCGGCGTGTCCGGCGGTGTGCCGTCCAGCCGGACCGCCATCCCGGCGCGTTCCGCCGCCGCCACCAGGTCCGGCACGTCCGCCATGCCGGGCTGCGGCGCCGTGGCCGCCGGGTCGGCGTCGCTGCGCAGCACCCCGAGCAGCCGGCGCAGCTCGGTCAGCGCCTCGCGGGCCGAGCCGGCGATGTCGAGGAACTCGGTCCGCGCGGCCTCGGGCACCGGGCCGACCCGGTACGGGGCGGTCTCCGCCTGCACGGCGATCATCGACATGTGGTGTGCGACGACGTCGTGCATCTCGCGGGCGATCCGGGTGCGCTCCTCCAGCACCGCCCGTCGGGCCTGCTCCAGCTCGCTCCGTTCGGCCTGCTCGGCCAGCGCCCGCCGGGTGTGCACGTTGCGCCGCACCAGGTCACCGAGGACCAGCACCACCACGAACAGCAGGATGACGCCGCCCTGGTTGGACCGCGGCACGAAGATCCAGATCGGGAGGAGGCTGAACAGCCCGAGCCAGGCCAGCACCGCCCGGTCGACCCGGATGGCCACCACGACCAGCACGGCGAGGATGACCAGGACCTGGCTGGGGCTCCACGGCCAGTCCTCCGTCGGCGGCCGGTTCAGCGTGCCGAGGAGTTGCCCGAGGAACATGATCCGCCAGGCCCACAACGGCCGGGCCAGCAGGATCGGCAGCGGCGCGACGGTGAGCGCCGCGAGCAGCCAGGCGGTGGCCGTCGGCAGCTTCCGCTCGTCGAGCAGGAACTGCGCGGTGATCAGGGTGAACCCGAGCAGCGCCAGCAGCGCGACCGGCGGGCCGGCGGCGGCGAGCCGGGGCCAGCGGCGCAGCGACGGCCGGGCCGGCGGGTAGTCCGGTCCGGCCCAGACGCGGCGCAGCGCCGCCAGGCCGGCGCGGACGGGGCTGGTGTCCATCTCCCGCAGGCTAGTGCGGCGGCCCGCGCCCGTCGTGCCACCCAGGACTGACCCGGTCACCCCTACCTGGGTATGACCCGCGGTTAGCGATTACCTATCGGTAACCCCTAGGCTCGCCAGCGACCGAGAGATCAGCAGACCAGAGGGGGAACCGTGGCCCGTACCGTGCTGGTGACCGGCGGAAACCGGGGCATCGGCCTGGCCATCGCGCAGGCCTTCGCCAAGCAGGGTGACCGGGTGGCGGTGACCCACCGCAGCGGCGACGCTCCCGAGGGGCTGTTCGGCGTGCGCTGTGACGTGACCGACGCCGAGTCGGTCGACGCCGCCTTCGCCGCCATCGAGGCCGAACTGGGTCCGGTGGAGGTGCTGGTCGCCAACGCGGGCATTACCGACGACACGCTGATCATGCGGATGTCCGAGGAGCAGTTCACCCGGGTGCTGGACACCAACCTGACCGGCGCGTTCCGCTGCGCCAAGCGGGCCTCGACGAAGATGCTCCGGGCCAGGTGGGGCCGGATGATCTTCGTCTCCTCGGTGGTCGGCCTCTCCGGCGGCGCCGGACAGGTCAACTACGCGGCCAGCAAGGCCGGCCTGGTCGGCGTGGCCCGCTCGATCACCCGCGAGCTGGGCAGCCGCAACATCACCGCGAACGTGGTGGCGCCCGGCTTCATCGACACCGACATGACCGCCGGGCTGCCCGAGGAGCGCAAGGCGGAGATCCGCAAGTCGATCCCGGCGGGCCGGATGGCCAGCGCCGACGAGGTCGCCGCCGTGGTCACCTGGCTCGCCTCGGACGCGGCCGGCTACGTCTCCGGCGCCGTCATCCCGGTCGACGGCGGCCTGGGCATGGGTCACTGAGAGAGAGCACGGAGGAACTGGCAATGTCCGGACTGCTGGCCGGTAAGCGGCTGCTCGTCACCGGCGTCATCACCGACGCCTCGATCGCCTTCTCGGTCGCGAAGCTGGCCCAGGAGAACGGCGCCCAGGTCGTGCTCACCGGCTACGGCCGGCTCTCGCTGGTCGAGCGGATCGCCAAGCGGCTGCCCGAACCGGCCCCGGTGATCGAGCTGGATGTCACCAGCACCGAGCACCTGGCCGGCCTCGCCGACAAGGTCCGCGAGCACGTCGACGGCCTCGACGGGGTGGTGCACTCGATCGGCTTCGCCCCGCAGAGCTGCCTGGGCGGCGGCTTCCTGGACGCCCCCTGGGAGGACGTGGCGACCGCCCTGCAGGTCTCCACCTACTCGTACAAGTCCCTGGCCATGGCGGCGCTGCCGCTGATGTCGGCGGGCGGCGCGGTGGTCGGGCTCACCTTCGACGCCACCAAGGCCTGGCCGGTCTACGACTGGATGGGCGTGGCCAAGGCCGGGCTGGAGTCCGCCTCCCGCTACCTGGCGCTGCACCTGGGCAAGCAGGGCATCCGCAGCAACCTGGTCGCCGCCGGCCCGCTGCGTACCATCGCCGCCAAGTCGATCCCCGGCTTCGATCAGTTCGAGACCGCCTGGGCCGAGCGCGCCCCGCTCGGCTGGAGCCTCACCGACCAGGAGCCGGCGGCCCGGGCCTGCCTCGCGCTGCTTTCCGACTGGTTCCCCGCCACCACCGGCGAGATCGTGCACGTCGACGGCGGCTACCACGCCATCGGCGCCTGAGGGGTGAGCCGGGGGCCCTCCGCGACCTCTCCGGTTGCGGAAGGGCCCCGGGTCACACCCGAATCCCGGGGGCCATCGCCGGGCCGGCCCGGGCCTCGGGGGAGAATGGACCCATGGCGTACGACGCGTTGGTGCTGGTCTCCTTCGGCGGGCCGGAGCGGCCCGAGGACGTGGAGCCGTTCCTGCAGAACGTGACCCGGGGACGGGGCGTGCCCCCGGAGCGGCTCGCCGAGGTCGTCCAGCACTACCTGCACTTCGGCGGGGTGTCCCCGATCAACCAGCAGTGCCGCGACCTGCTCGCGGCCATCCGCGCCGACTTCGCCGAGCACGGCGTGGACCTGCCGGTCTACTGGGGCAACCGGAACTGGGACCCGATGCTCGCCGACACCGTGGCCCGGATGCGTGACGACGGGGTGCGGCGGGCGCTGGCCTTCGTCACCAGCGCCTACGGCGGCTACTCCTCCTGCCGGCAGTACCAGGAGGACATCGCCGCGGCGCGGGCCGCCGTGGGCCCGGACGCCCCGGTGATCGAGAAGCTCCGCCAGTTCTGGGACCACCCCGGCTTCGTCGAACCGCACGCCGACGCGGTACGCGCCGCGCTCGCGCAGCTCGACCCGGCCCAGCGGGACACCACCCGGGTGGTCTTCACCGCGCACTCCGTGCCCACCTCGATGGCGGCCACCGCCGGCCCGCAGGGCGGCCGGTACACCGCGCAGCTCGCGGAGACCGCCCGGCTGGTGCACGCGGCGGCCGCCCCGGACCTGCCGTACGACCTGGTCTGGCAGAGCCGCTCCGGGCCGCCGCAGGTGCCGTGGCTGGAGCCGGACATCAACGATCACCTGGCCACCCTGGCCGAGCAGGGCGTCACCGCCGTGGTGGTCAGCCCGATCGGGTTCGTCTCGGACCACCTCGAGGTGGTCTGGGACCTGGACACCGAGGCGCTCGAGACGGCCAAGCAGCTCGGCCTGGACTTCGTCCGGGCCGGCACGCCGGGCACCGACCCGCGGTTCGTCGCGATGGTCCGGGAGCTGGTGCTCGAGCGCACCACCCCGGACGGCGAGCGGCTGCGGCGCCGGCTCGGCGAGCTGCCGATGTGGGACACCTGCCCGACGCCGTGCTGCGTGCCCCCGGCCCGCCGTCCCTGAACCCGACCGACTACCGAGATCCCATGGGGACGACACATGCATGAGCGCAAGCCGGTGCAGAGCTGGCTCACCGACATGGACGGCGTACTGGTGCACGAGGGGCAGCCGGTGCCCGGCGCGCCCGAGTTCGTCAAGAAGCTGCGCGGCTCCGGCAAGCCCTTCCTGGTGCTGACCAACAACTCCATCTACACGCCCCGTGACCTGCGGGCGCGGCTGGGCCGGATGGGGCTGGACGTGCCGGAGGAGGCGATCTGGTCGTCGGCCCTGGCCACCGCCAAGTTCCTCGCCGACCAGCGGCCGGGCGGCACCGCGTACGTGATCGGCGAGGCCGGCCTGACCACGGCGCTGCACGCGGTCGGCTACGTGCTCAGCGACTTCGCGCCGGACTACGTGGTGCTGGGGGAGACCCGCACCTACAGCTTCGAGGCGATCACCAAGGCGATCCGCCTGATCAACGACGGTGCCCGGTTCATCTGCACCAACCCGGATGTCACCGGCCCGTCGGTCGAGGGCGCCCTGCCGGCCGCCGGCTCGGTCGCCGCCATGATCTCCAAGGCGACCGGGGTGGAGCCGTACTTCGTCGGCAAGCCGAACCCGATGATGATGCGCTCGGCGTTGAACACCATCGACGCGCACTCCGAGTCCACCGCCATGATCGGCGACCGGATGGACACCGACATCCTCTGTGGCCTGGAGGCCGGGTTGGAGACGATCCTGGTGCTGACCGGGATCAGCTCGCGGGCCGAGGCGGAGCGGTACCCGTACCGGCCGTCCCGGATCGTCGAGTCGGTGGCCGACCTGATCGACGAGCTGTAGCCGCCGCCGCGGTCAGGGGCGCAGCGGGGCGTTGCAGGCGGCCACCAGGGCCTGCCGGCAGGCGGTGGTCAACGGGCGCAGCGCCGCGTCCCGCTGCTGCGCCTCGTAGGTGTTCACCGCCCCGCCCGGTGCGCTCTCCCCGGCCAGGGCGAGCACCCGGTCCAGCACCGCGGCGCGGGCGAAGAGCCGCCGGGCCCGCGGGTCGAACCCGGGCGGCAGGTCGGTGATGCCGTCCGGGCGGCGCAGCGCGGCCAGGGCGCCGGCCAGTTCGGGCCGCCACTGGGCCACGTCCAGCCGGGTGAGGGCCGCGGTGGTCTCGGCCAGCACGGCGGCCAGTTCGGCCTCCGCCTCGGCGGCGCCCGGCACGGCGAGCGACGCCCGGGGCGCGTCCGCCGGCAGCGGGAAGACCCGCCAGAGCACGGTTTCCCAGGTCATGCCGGAGCCCGAGGTGTGGCTGCGCACCTCCGGGACCAGGCCCAGCCCGCTGGCCACCACCGCCTCACCGGCGAGCAGCGCGGCGCCGGCGAAGTCGCCCGGGCCGGGCAGCCCGCGGGGGTCGCCCGGGGCGGGCAGCACCAGGCGGATCTCGTCCGGGGAGAGCTTGGCCAGGCTGGGTAGCGCCTCGCGGAGGGAGACGTCGGTCCAGGTGCCGGGCGCGTCGGCGACCAGGTGCTCCTCGTCGCCGGCGATCTCGTCGGCGACCTCGTCGAACGGCACCAGGCCGGCACGCCAGGCACGCACCCAGGCGACGAACCGGCTCGACCGGCGCGGAGCCAGTGTGGCCGCGCCCGTTGCGGGGAGGGACATGCCGAAAGGGTACGTGCTCGCCGCCGTCGCTGTCTCGGCTGCCGCTCCGGTGGCGTGACCTGCCCCTGACTACCCCCTTCGCCCCTTTCTGTGTCCGGCGCGGAACGCCTGGTCGGCGCGTCGCCGGGCGACACGCCGGCGCGCTGGCTAGCGTGATCGACATGGCGGGGCGATACGACGGAGACGTGCTGGCGGGCGGCTGGCGGCGGCGCAAGGTCACCCCGGAGGTGGACGCCGAGCTCGACCTCGTGGTCGAGGACGCCGAGTCCGGGTTCTGCGGCGCGGTGGTCGGCTTCGAGTCCGGCGCGGTGGTGCTGGAGGACCGGCACGGCCGGCGGCGCAACTTCCCGCTGCTGCCCGCCGCGTTCCTGCTCGACGGCCGGCCGGTGACGCTGCGCCGGCCGGCACGCGCCCCGGTGCCCGCCGCGCGGCGGCGTACCGCCTCCGGCTCGATCGCGGTCGACAACGTTCCGGCGCAGGTCGCCCGGGCCAGCCGGATCTGGGTCGAGGGCGTGCACGACGCCGCGCTGGTCGAACGGATCTGGGGCGACGATCTGCGCGTCGAGGGCGTGGTGGTGGAGCCCCTGGACGGCATCGACGCGCTCGCCGCCGAGGTGCGCGCCTTCGCGCCCGGGCCCGGCCGCCGGCTCGGCGTGCTCGTCGACCACCTGGTGCCCGGCTCGAAGGAGAGCCGGATCGTGGCGCAGGTCACCTCGCCGTACGTGCTGGTCACCGGGCACCCGTACGTGGACGTGTGGCAGGCGGTGAAGCCGGCGGCGCTGGGCATCCGGGCCTGGCCCGTGGTGCCGCCGGGGCGGCCCTGGAAGGAGGGGGTCTGCGCGGCTCTCGGGGTGGCCGAGCCGGCGGACCTGTGGCGGCACATCCTGTCCCGGGTGAACAGCTTCGCGGACGTGGAGACGCCGCTGATCAACGCGGTGGAGCGGATGATCGACTTTGTGACGTCGCCTGCGTGAGTGGTTGCGGCTGAGGGCCGGGGCGACCGTGCCCGGCTCCGGGCGGTCAGGGTTCCTGGTCGGGGTCTCTGGTGAAGACGAAGGTGGCGATGTCCAGGGCGGCCGGGGCGCCGGAGTCGTCGCGGACGACGGTGAGGATCTCGCCGTCCTGGGAGCCGGATCGGCCCCGCCAGCGGTCCGGGCCCTCCGGGGTGAAGCGCAGCAGCGGCCGGCCGACCGGGCCGCCGACCAGTTCGCCGGCCGGGTCGATGCGGAACTCGTACTCGCTGCCCATCCACCACCAGCGACCGGTCAGCTCGGCCAGGGCGGCGGGCGGGGCCTGCGCCGGGCGCCACGGCGCGGGGGCGGCCGGCTCGGCGTCCAGCACCAGGGTGAGGACCTCGCGGGCCAGCCCGACGATGTGGTGCCCGGCGCGCAGGCCGTACGAGTTGGCGAAGTCGACCACGGCGGTGCGGGTCGGCCGGTGCACGGCCAGGCCGGCGACGTACCCGGGCATGGAGCCGCCGTGGCCCAGGTACACCCGGTCGCCGACCCGGTAGAGCTCCACGCCGAGGCCGTGCCCGCCGGTCCAGGAGTCCAGGTCGCTGATCACCACGGGCGCGCACATCTCGGCCAGCGTTGCCGGGGCGAGCACGTCCGGGGCCGGGTCGGCCAGGAAAGCCGCCCAGCGGGCCAGGTCCTCGACCGTCGACCAGAGCTGGCCGGCCGGCGCCATGGCCCCCGTGTCGGTGCGCGGCTCCTCGCGCAGCGTCTCGTGCCAGGGGTGCACCACGTAGCCCCGGGCGTAGGGCTCGGTGGGGTGGTAGGTGGTGCGCCGCATGGCCAGCGGTTCGAGCAGCCGGTCGCGGAGCAGGTCCGCCCAGGGGGTGCCGGTGATCCGCTCCAGCACCCCGCCGAGCAGCCCGTACGCCAGGTTCGAGTAGTGGTAGACGCGGTGCGGCGGGTGGGCGATCTTCGCCGGGGTGAGCCCGGCGACCAGGGTGGCCAGGTCGCTGCCGGCGGCCCGTTCCCACCACTGCCCGTCCGGTTCCCGCTGGAGGCCGCTGGCGTGCCCGAGCAGCTGGCGCAGGGTGAGGGCGCCGACCGGGGTGCCGGGCAGGTGCTTCTCGAGCGGGTCGTCCAGGGCGAGGCGGCCGGCGTCGCGCTGCTGCATCACCAGCACCGCGGTCATGGTCTTGCTGATCGAGCCGATCCGGTACTGCAGGTCCGCGTCGGGGCGGGGCTGTTCGCCGGCGAGCGCCACGTGCGCCAGGGCGCCGTCCCGGACCACCCCGAGGGCGAGGGAGGGGCCGCGCCCCTCCGCCTGGGCCCGGGCGACCAGCAGGTCGACCTGTCGGGCGGTCTCGGGCAGCAGGGCCATGTCGTCCTCCTCGTCGCTCCGGCGCCGTTCACCGGGACCACGTGATCATGACAGTTCGATGACAGGTGCGTCGACGTGTCACGATCGGTGGGTGGACGCCGTGTTCTGGATCGTGCTGGGTGTGCTGCTGGCGGTCGCCGAGATCTTTACGACGACGCTCTTTCTGATCATGTTCGGGGCCGGGGCGTTCGCCGCCGCCGGGGCCGCGGCGCTCGGCGCCCCGGTCGCGCTCCAGGCTCTGGTCTTCGCGGTGGTCTCCGCGCTGTCGCTGTTCCTGGTGCGGCCGGTGATCAAACGGCACGCCATGCCGGCGCTGGAGAGCGGCGACCAGCCGTTCGGCATCGAGGCGATCGAGGGCTCCAGCGCGGTGGTGCTGGAGACGGTGGACGCCGAGCGGGGGTTCATCAAGATCGACGGTGAGCTGTGGACCGCCCGGTCGTACGACGCGACGCGCAGCTACGCGCCGGGCGAGCGGGTGCAGGTGATAAAGGTCCAGGGCGCGACCGCCCTGGTCTGGCAGGACGAGATCTCCACCCCGGGCGGGTTGCCCGAAGGGGAAAGGTGAAGATATGGAATTTGCAGCGATCGTCTTGATCGCCATCGCCGTGATCGTCGTGGTCACGCTCGTCAAGGCCGTGCGCATCGTGCCGCAGCAGCGGCAGGACGTGGTGGAGCGGCTGGGCAAGTACAAGCGCACGCTGAACCCGGGGCTCAACCTGCTGGTGCCGTACATCGACGCGGTGCGGACCAAGGTCGACATGCGCGAGCAGGTGGTCAGCTTCCCGCCGCAGCCGGTGATCACCTCCGACAACCTGGTCGTGTCGATCGACACGGTGCTCTACTTCAAGGTGGTCGACTCGGTCCGTGCCACCTACGAGATCTCGAACTTCCTGCAGGCCATCGAGCAGCTCACCGTCACCACCCTGCGTAACGTGATCGGCTCGCTGGACCTGGAGCGGGCGCTGACCAGCCGCGAGGAGATCAACCGGCACCTGTCGGGCGTCCTGGACGAGACCACCGGCCGGTGGGGCATCAAGGTGACCCGGGTCGAGATCAAGGCGATCGAGCCGCCGCCGAGCATCCGCGACTCGATGGAGAAGCAGATGCGCGCCGAGCGGGACCGCCGGGCGGCGATCCTCAACGCCGAGGGGCACAAGCAGTCGCAGATCCTCACCGCCGAGGGTGAGAAGCAGGCCGCCGTGCTGCGCGCCGACGGTGACCGGCAG
The DNA here is from genome assembly GCF_040655175.1 of Micromonospora sp. NPDC050495. NCBI lineage: Bacteria > Bacillati > Actinomycetota > Actinomycetes > Micromonosporales > Micromonosporaceae > Micromonospora > Micromonospora sp. NPDC050495. The sequence goes on from NZ_JBFAJK010000012.1 coordinate 29,912, forward strand.
GCCCGGATCCTCCAGGCGGAGGGCCAGGCGAAGGCGATCCGTACCGTCTTCGACGCGATCCACCAGGCCAACCCCAGCCAGAAGGTGCTCGCCTACCAGTACCTGCAGGCGCTGCCGCAGATCGCCAACGGCACCGCCAACAAGGTCTGGATCGTCCCGACCGAGCTGACCAAGGCCCTGGAGGGCATGGGTGGCGCGCTGGGTGGCCTGGCCAACATGGTCGGCGACGTGCCGTCGCCGGAGGCCACCAAGAGCGCCGGCGAGGTCGAGCGGGAGGCCGCCGAGGCCGCGCGGGCGGCGGCCACCGCCGCCCAGGAGATCCACAACGAGGTACGCGTCGCCGAGGCGCAGGCCACCGGGGGCAACGCCCCGCAGGGGCTGCCGGCTCCCGAGCCGGTCTCTCCGCAGAGCCTGCTCAACGACCCGACCGACCAGCGCGAACGGGGCTGATCGGCGCCCGCCGGCAAATCCGAGAATCACTCATACGGCGCCCCGGCGCCTGCCACGATCGGTCTGAGGACCGGTGGTGGCGGGGCCGGGGCGCCGTCGTGTGCCCCGCGCCTCCCGGAGGCGGAGCGAGGTGTCGCATGAAGGATCCGGCGAACAGGCTGTTCTCCAGGACCCCGGTGCCCGGCGCGCACGACCCCGCCGGGCCGGTGGGCACCCGGCGCGCCGGAGGCGGGTTCCGGGTGCTGCCGTTCGTCTCCGAGCCCGGACCGGCAGCGCCGGCCACCGACGCCAGCTGGGCCTGGTCGGTCCGCCGGTTCGCCCGGGCGGCGGTCTGGCTGCTGCCCGCGTACGCGATCCTCTACGGCCTGGTGGCGATGGCCAGCGACGGCGGGGTGGGCAACGACCCGTACCCGGCCGACGGCCGGCCCGTCTACCTGGTGGGCTGGGTGGCCGCGGTCTGGCTCGGGCTGCTCGCGCTGCTGGCCCTCACCGGCCTGCTCGCCGCCACCCGCTGCCGGCGGGTCGCGCTGGTGGGTCTGCTCGCCAGCATCGGCGGGATGGTGCTGATGCTGCCCTTCGCCGGGCTGGCCGAGCAGGCGCCGGTCTTCGGCACCACGGCGCGCCACATCGTGCTGTTCGGGGCCACCTGGTACAGCCTGGGCTGGTTGCTCACCGGCTGGTCGGTGGCCCGCTCCGGGCTGTTCAGCATGGGTGACGGGGTGATGCTGATGATCGCCGCGCCGCTGCTCGGCCTGGGCGGCGCGCTGATCGGCTCGCTGCAGACGTTCGGCGCGATCTTCGTGCTGATCGCCGGGATCGGCATCGGCTACCGTTCGGGCCGCCTGGTGCCGGCCGTCATCGCCCGCGACGCGGTGGCCGCCAGCGTGGCCGCCACCCCCGCCCCACCCCCCAACGGTCCGTTGCCGAGCTGACCCGGGCCCGCGGCGCCGGCCGGAACAAGCTGCGAGGTCACCGTGAGGTAACTGACAGTTGGCTGGCGAACTGGCCGCTTGGCGGCTTTCGCGGTAATCCTGGGGTGCATGCCGTCACCCCGGTCGCCGCTGTCGCGGCTCTTCACCGTGCTCCTCGCCGGCCTGCTGGCCGGGCTTGCCCTCGCGGTCGCCGGCCTGCCCGGCAGCCTGCTGGGCGGGTTCGCCGCCAAGGCCGCCCTGGGCGCGTACGCGGAGTTGCCCGACGCGCTGCGCACCCCCACGCAGCCGCAGCGGTCGTACCTCTACGCCAACGACGGCAAGACCCTGATCACCACGTTCTACGACGTGAACCGCAGCGACGTGCCGCTGGCCGAGATCGCGCCGGTGATGCGGCAGGCGATCATCGCGGCCGAGGACCGGCGCTTCTACTCGCACGGCGGCGCCGACCCGCGCGGCATCGTCCGGGCCCTGGTCGCCAACGTCAAGGGCGGCGGCACGGAACAGGGCGGCTCCACGCTGACCATGCAGTACGTCCGTAACGTGCTCAAGACCGACCCGTCCCGCACGGCCGAGGAGCGGCGGGCCGCCACCGAGCAGACCGTCGGGCGCAAGCTCCAGGAGATCCGGTACGCGAACGCGCTGGAGAAGACGCTCAGCAAGGACGAGATCCTCAACCGCTACCTGAACATCGCCTACTTCGGCTCCGGGGCGTACGGCGTCGCCGCGGCCAGCCAGCGCTACTTCGGCAAGGCGCCGGCCGACCTGACCCTCGGCGAGGCCGCCCTGCTCGCCGGCCTGGTGCAGTCGCCCGACGAGTACAGCCCGATCGACGGGGACAAGGACCAGGCCGTGGCCCGGCGGACGTACGTGCTGGACTCGATGGCCGAGACCGGGGCGATCACCGCGCAGCAGGCCGCCGCGGCCAAGGCCACGCCGGTGACCCTGCACCCGACCCCGCAGCCCAGCGGCTGCACCGCGGTCGCCCGGGGCCACGACGACTGGGGTTTCTTCTGCGACTACCTGCGCCGCTGGTGGCTCGGCCAGCCGGCCTTCGGCCACACCGTCGAGGAGCGCGAGCAGGCGCTGCGCCGCGGCGGCTACACCGTGGTCAGCACGCTCGACCCGAAGATCCAGCAGACCGCGCAGCAGCAGGCCACGAAGGTCTACGGGTACGACAACAAGCGGGCCCTGCCGATCGCCGCGGTCGAGCCGGGCACCGGCCGGGTGCTGGCCATGGCCGTCAACCGGCACTACAGCCTGGCCGACAACCCGGCCGGGCAGGCCAACCACCCGAACACGGTCAACCCGCTGATCTCCGGCGGCGCCAGCGTGCACGGCTACCAGGCCGGCTCGACGTTCAAGCTGTTCACCATGCTCGCCGCGCTGGAGGCCGGCAAGCCGCTGGCCACCGGCTTCGACGCCCCGGCCAAGCTGCCCACCCGGTACGCCTCGGACGACGAGGGCAACTGCGACGGCAAGTGGTGCCCGGCCAACGCCAACCCGGCGTGGATGGACGGCTACCGGATGATGTGGGACGGCTTCGGCCGCTCGGTGAACACCTACTTCGTCTGGCTCGCCGAGCAGGTCGGAGAGGACAAGGTGGTGGAGATGGCCCAGCGGCTCGGCATCACCTTCCGGGCCGACTCCGACGCCGCCTTCGCCAAGGACGACGCGGAGAACTGGGGCGCCTTCACCCTGGGCGTGGCCGCCACCACCCCGCTGGACCTGGCCAACGCGTACGCCACCGTGGCGGCCGAGGGCACCTACTGCACCCCGCTGCCGGTGGTGTCGGTGACCACGGCCAACGGCGAGAAGGTGGACGTCGGTCAGCCGTCCTGCAGGAAGGTGCTGGACACCGACGTGGCCCGGGCCGCCACCGACGCGGCCCGCTGCCCGGTCGGCCAGCAGTCGGCGTACGGGCAGTGCAACGGCGGCACGGCGACCTCGGTGGACCGGATCGTCGGCCGGCCGGTGGCCGGCAAGACGGGTAGCTCCGAGCAGAACGCCACCGAGACGTTCGTCGGGTTCACCCCGCAGGTGGCGGTCGCCGGGATCGCCGCCAACCCGGACGACTCGACCGACCTGGTCGGCTCGGCCGTGCAGGCCAAGGTCATCGACGGGGTGGCCCGGGTGATCAGGACGGCGGTGGCGGGCAAGCCGGTGCGGGACTTCACCGCGCCCAGCCGCGCGCTGGCCGGCGAGCCGCGCCGGCCGCAGCCCCGCGACACCCCGACGCCCGACGACGAGCGCCGGCAGGATCGGGACAACCTCCCCTCGGACCTGCTGCGCTGGCTCCAGGGCCGCGGCCGCGGCTGACCGCTCCCGGGCAGCGGCCGGACCGCGCGTGGCGGGGCCGGGTCAGCGGGGCAGCAGGGGGGACACCGCGCGGTCGAGCGCGCGGGCCACCTCGTCCGGGTCGGGATCGCCGTCGAGCACCACGAAGGAGCCGAACTCGGGCAGGCTCCGGTAGGCGCGGTCCAGCGCCCGCAGGTGGGCCAGTTCCTCGGTGTCGATGCCCCGGGCCGCCACCCGGCGCTGCGCGACCTCCGGTGCGGTGGCGAGGAAGCAGACCACCGTCGGGCGGGGGAAGATCGCGTACGCGGCCCGGACGGCCCGCCGCCCTCGGTCGCCGCGCGCCGCCATGACGACCTCCTGACACCAGGTCCACCGGTCCAGCACGGCCGTGCGCCCGGTGAGCCGGGTCACCAGCACGGTGCGCGCCATCGCCAGCGCCCGCACCGTCGCCTCCAGCACCGGATAGCGGGTACGACCGAACAGCGCCATCCCGTCCGGCCGGCCGACCGCCCGGGCCAGCCGGTTCCACAGCGGCCGGCCACCGGCGTTCTCGAAGTACCGGGCCGGCACGCCGGCGGCGGTCAACCGCCGGGCCAGGGCCTTGGCCTGGGTGCTCTTGCCGGAGCCGTCGACGCCGATCAGGGCGATCATCACGGGGCGGGTCACGGGCCGGACCGTAGTGGGTGCGGGCAAATCTTCTGGAAAAGTTCGGGCCGGGGTGTCGGATCGGGTCGGCCGGCTCCGACCCACCGATGAGCGCGCCCGCCGGGCGCCCACCGAGCAGGAGGACACCATGCGCAAGCTCGTCTACTGGGTGCACCAGTCGGTCGACGGCTTCATCGAGGGGCCGAACGGCGAGTTCGACTGGCCGGTCATGGGGCCGGAGCTGTCCGGGTACTCCTTCGAGCTGACCGACCGGGCCGACGCCTTCCTCTACGGCCGCAAGGTGTGGGAGCTGATGTCGTACTACTGGCCGCGGGTGGAGGAGCTGTCGCAGGACCCGCACGACCTGCGGTTCGCGCCGGTCTGGCGGCGTACCCCCAAGATCGTCATCTCCCGGAGCCTGGACCGCGCCGAGTACGACGCCCGGGTGATCGGCCGTGACCTGGCCGCCGAGGTCGCCGAGCTGAAGGACCAGCCGGGCGGCGAGTTGCTGCTCACCGGCGGCTCGGGCGCGGCGGCGGCGCTGACCCGGCTCGGACTGATCGACGAGTACCAGGTGGTCGTGCACCCGGTCGTGCTGGGCGGCGGCACCCCGGTCTTCCCGGACAAGGACCGCCTGGACCTGCGGCTGGTGGAGACCCGGACCTTCGACGGCCGGTCGGTGCTGCTGCGCTACGAGCGGACCTGACGGTCAGCGGCCGCGGCGGCGGGGACGGTACGTGGCGATGACGGACGGTACCCCCCGCCGGAGGATCTCGGCGCGATCGCTGTCCCCGCGCAGCATCGCGGCGGCCGTCTTGCGGGCCTGCCCGGCGGTGAAGTGGGGCGGCAGCATCAGCTCCGCCGGATCGACCACCGCGTTGATCACCACCGGCCGGTCGGCGCGGAGCACCCGGTGCCACAGCTCCGGCACCTGGTCGGGGGAGTCGACCAGCACCCCGTCGAGCCCCAGCACCTCCGCCCACCGGTGGTACGCCACGTCCGGCAGGTCCTGGCTGGCCGGGAACATCGGCGTCCCCTCGCCGGAGCGCTGCTCCCAGCTGACGAAGGACAGCTCCCGGTTGTTGAGCACCAGCACCACGAACCGCGGGTCGGCCCACTCCCGCCAGTACTTCGCCACGGTGATCAGCTCGTTGACCCCGTTCATCTGCATCGCGCCGTCGCCGATCAACGCGACCAGCGGGCGGTCCGGGTGGGCGAACTTCGCGGCGATGGCGTACGGCATGGCCCCGCCCATGGAGAGCAGGGTGCCGGAGAGGCTGGCCAGCATGCCCGGCCGGACCCGGATGTGTCGGGCGTACCAGGCGGTCGCGGTGCCGCAGTCCACCGCGAGCATCGCGTCGTCGGGCAGCACGTCGTCGAGGGTGGCGAAGAGTAGCTGCGGGTTGACCGGGTCGGCCGACTGCTCGGCCAGCTCCCGTTGGGCCCGCCGCCACTTCGACGTGGCGTCGGCCAGGGTGGCCCGCCAGGCGGTGGGCGCCGCCCCGGTGCCCAGCTCGCGCAGCAGCGCCCGCAGGGTCGGCGCGGCGTCCCCGGTCAGGTTCACCTCGGTTGGGTAGCGCAGCCCCATCCGGCTGCCGTCCAGGTCGATCTGCACCGCCCGGGCCCGCCCCTGCGGCGGATAGAACTCCGAGTACGGCATGTTGCTGCCCACGATCAGCAGCCGGTCGCACTCCTGCATGAGCTGCCAACTGGGGCGGCTGCCGAGCAGGCCGATCGCGCCGGTCACCCAGGGCTCCCGGTGGTCGACGGCGGTGAAGCCGAGCAGCGCGGTGGCCACCCCGGCGCCGAGCCGGTCGGCGACCTTGCGTACCTCGGACTCGGCCCCGATGGCGCCCTGCCCGACCAGCATCGCCACCTTGTTGCCGCCGCGCAGCACCTCGGCGGCCCGGCGCACCTCCTCGGCCGGCGGCACGGTCGGCGTGCTGCTCGGCACCGCGCTGGTGTGGTAGTAGCCGTGCGCGTGCGGCGGCTCCGGCACGGCCGGCTCGTCCTGCACGTCGGAGGGGAGCACCAGGGCGGTGACCGTACGCCGGGCCAGGGCGGTCCGGCACGCCCGGTCGACCAGGTGCCGCGCCTGCGACGGGTCGTCGAGCTGGGCCAGGAAGGCCGATGCCACGTCCTTGTAGAGGGCGAGCAGGTCCACCTCCTGGTAGTAGCCGCCGCCCTCGGCGGGCAGCGCGGTGTGCCCGAGCAGGGCCACCACGGGCTGGTGGTCGAGCTTGGCGTCGTACAGGCCGTTCAGCGCGTGGATCGCACCGGGGCCGCTGGTCACCACCACGCAGCCGAGCGGGCCGCCGCCGTACTTGACGTGTGCGGAGGCGGCGAAGCCGGCGGTCTCCTCGTGGCGCACCTGGATGAACCGGGCCCGGCCGGCGGCGCGTTGCAGCGCCGAGGTCATCCCGTTGATCCCGTCGCCCGGATAGCCGTAGTAGCGGTGCACCCCCCACTCGGCGAGCCGCGCCACGATGTAGTCGGCGACCGTGGCGTCCCGGGGCAGCCGGCCGTCGCCGGTGGGGTCCGCGTTCATCGTGGTGGTCCCTTCGTCGCCGTCCGCTTTCCGGAGATCCGTTCCCCGCCAACGTCGGCGGAAACCCGGGCCGCGCCGGGCCGACCGGGCGGACCAGGCAGAATCGTCCGGTGCCCGTCCACGAGATCACCGACCCCGACGACGACCGGATCGCCGACTACCGCGCGCTGACCGACGTCGAGCTGCGCACCAGGTGGGAGCCGCCGCACGGCCTGTTCATCGCCGAGGGGGAGCTGGTGTTGCGGCGGGCGCTGCGGGCCGGCTACCCGGCCCGGTCGTACCTGGTCGACGCGAAGCGGGCGGACCAGCTCGCCGACCTGGACACCGGGGACGCCCCGGTCTACGCGGCCACCCCCGAGGTGCTCCAGCGGGCCACCGGCTTCCACGTGCACCGGGGCGTGCTCGCCTCGTTCCACCGCAAGCCGCTGCCGTCGGCCGCCGCGGTGCTCGCCGACGCCCGGCGGGTGGTGATCATCGAGGACGTCAACAACCACACCAACCTCGGCGCGATCTTCCGGGCCGTGGCGGCGCTCGGGGTGGACGCCGTGCTGCTCTCCCCGACCTGCGCCGATCCGCTCTACCGACGCAGCGTCCGGGTCAGCATGGGCGAGGTCTTCGCCATCCCGTACGCGAAGCTGGACCCCTGGCCCGACGCGTTGGCCCAGGTCCGGGCGGCCGGTTTCACCGTGCTGGCGATGACGCCCGCGCCGGACGCGGTGCCGATCCAGCGGCTGGACGCGGCGCAACGGGCCCGGGCCGCGCTGCTGATGGGCGCGGAAGGGGCCGGCCTGACCCGGGCCGCGATGGACGCCAGCGACGTCCGGGTGGTGATCCCGATGCGCCGCGGGGTGGACTCGCTCAACGTGGCCGCCGCGACCGCGGTGGCCTGCTGGGAGCTGGGCCGCGACGATCCACCGTCCGCGGGCGGGTGACACGTCGCCCGATCCATTTGCATGACCATGCGATGCGGTGCATAATCTTCCCCGTGTCCAAGGTTCTCACCTCCCTGCCCATCGGTGAACGCGTCGGCATCGCCTTCTCCGGTGGCCTCGACACCTCGGTCGCGGTCGCCTGGATGCGCGACAAGGGCGCCATTCCCTGCGCGTACACCGCCGACATCGGCCAGTACGACGAGCCCGACATCGGCTCCGTGCCCGGCCGCGCGCTCAGCTACGGCGCCGAGGTCGCCCGACTGGTCGACTGCCGAGCCGCCCTCGTCGAGGAAGGCCTGGCGGCGCTGACCTGCGGCGCCTTCCACATCCGATCGGGCGGGCGGGCGTACTTCAACACCACCCCGCTGGGCCGGGCCGTCACCGGCACCCTGCTGGTCCGGGCGATGATCGCCGACGACGTCCAGATCTGGGGCGACGGCTCGACGTTCAAGGGCAACGACATCGAGCGTTTCTACCGGTACGGCCTGCTGGCCAACCCGCAGCTGCGCATCTACAAGCCGTGGCTCGACACCGCCTTCGTCACCGAACTCGGCGGGCGCAAGGAGATGTCGGAGTGGCTCCTCGAGCGGGGCCTGCCGTACCGGGACAGCACCGAGAAGGCATACTCCACCGACGCCAACATCTGGGGCGCCACGCACGAGGCGAAGACCCTCGAACACCTCGACACCGGCATCGAGACGGTCAACCCGATCATGGGCGTCCGGTTCTGGGACCCGTCGGTGGAGATCCCGACCGAGGACGTCACGATCGGCTTCGACCAGGGCCGCCCGGTGACGATCAACGGCAAGGAGTTCGGCAGCGCGGTCGACCTGGTGCTGGAGGCCAACGCCATCGGCGGCCGGCACGGCCTGGGCATGTCCGACCAGATCGAGAACCGGATCATCGAGGCCAAGAGCCGGGGCATCTACGAGGCGCCCGGCATGGCGCTGCTGCACGCCGCGTACGAGCGGCTCGTCAACGCCATCCACAACGAGGACACCCTGGCGAACTACCACAACGAGGGCCGCCGCCTCGGCCGGCTGATGTACGAGGGGCGCTGGCTGGACCCGCAGGCGCTGATGCTGCGCGAGTCGCTGCAGCGCTGGGTCGGCACGGCGGTCACCGGCGAGGTGACCTTGCGACTGCGCCGGGGCGAGGACTACTCGATCCTGGACACCACCGGCCCGGCGTTCAGCTACCACCCCGACAAGCTGTCGATGGAGCGTACCGAGGACTCGGCGTTCGGCCCGTCGGACCGGATCGGCCAGCTCACCATGCGCAACCTGGACATCGCCGACTCGCGGGCGAAGCTGGAGCAGTACGCCACCCTCGGCATGGTCGGCGGGGCGAACCCGGAACGGATGATCGGCGCCGCGCAGGCGGCCTCGACCGGGCTGATCGGCGCCATGCCCGAGGGCGGCGCGGAAGCCATCGCCTCCCGGGGCGTCTCCTCCGGCGACGACGCGGCACTCGACCGCGCCGCGATGGAGTTCGGCGTCGACTGACCTCATCCTCGGGCCGGCCTGCCCTGCCCGGTGATCGGCTCGGGTTGCGGCATGTCGGTGCCTTCCGGGCCGTCGAAGGGCCGCTTTGCCGCACTTCGGGTGCTCGCGCGAGATCGGCGCGTCGGGGTCGGCGTCCGTATCGGTGTTGGGTCGGTCAGGGCGTGGCGGCTGCTGCCCGGTGATCGGCTCGGGTTGCGGCATGTCGGTGCCTTCCCGGCCGTCGAAGGGCCGCTTTGCCGCAACTCGCGTGCTCGCGTGCTCGCCTCGACGTCGGCCGGAGCCGCTACGGGTCCGCACCGACCGGCGCGCCGCACCGACGGACGCCCCGGCCGGTCCGACGGTCCTTCGAGTTCGGCGGTGACGCAGGGTAGCGTGTCGCCCGTGTTCCCTACCGTCCGTGAGGTGCTCGCCCTGGTGCCGGTGCGCCACGGGGCGCCGCGTCTGGTCGCCGGGGACGCGGGGCTGGACCAGCCGGTGCGCTGGGTGCACGTGGCCGAGGTGCCGGACATCGCCACCTTGCTCGGCGGCGGGGAGCTGGTGCTCACCACCGGCATCGGGCTGCCCGCCGACGACGCCGGTCTGCGGGCGTTCATCGGCGACCTGGCCGACGTCGGGGTCTCCGGCCTCGTGGTGGAGTTGGGCCGCCGGTACGTCAGCGGGGTGCCCCGGGTGATGGCCGCCGCCGCCGAGCGGCGCGGGCTGCCGCTGGTCGAGCTGCGCCGGGCCACCCCGTTCGTCCGGATCACCGAGGCGGTCCACGCGCTGATCGTGGACGCTCAGCTCACCGAGTTGCGCGCCACCGAGGAGATCCACCAGCGGTTCACCGAGCTGTCCGTGGAGGGCGCCGAACCGGCCGAGGTGGTCCGGCAGGCCGCCGAGCTGGCCGGCTGCCCGGTGGTGCTGGAGAACCTGTCCCGGCAGGTGCTCGCGTACGACCCGGCGGGGGAGAGCGCCGAACTGCTGCTGGAGGGCTGGGAGCAGCACTCCCGGCGGATCCGGCCGGCCGGGCGCACCGCGTACGACCCGGACAGCGGGTGGCTGGTGACCACGGTCGGCGCCCGGGGCCAGGACTGGGGGCGGCTGCTGCTGCGCTGGCCGGCCGGCGGTGAGCTGACCACCAGCACCGTGGCGCGCGTCCCGGCCGAGGAGGAGCGCCCGGAACCGGCGCCCCGGCGTCCCGCCGTCACCGGGCCCGACGGGTCGCCCGACGCCAGTCCCGACCCCACCCAACCCGTCCACGCCGCCGGGCCCGCCCACCCGGCCGGGCCCGTGCACTCGGCCGGGCCCGTGCACTCGGCCGGGCCCGTGCACTCGGCCGGGCCCGTGCACTCGGCCGGGCCCGCCCACTCGGCCGGCCCCGCCCACTCGGCCGGGCCCGCGCACTCGGCCGGACCTGCCCACCCGGCCGGACCTGCCCACTCGGCCGGACCGGTGCACTCGGCCGGACCCGTGCACTCGGCCGGACCCGCGCACTCGGCCGGACCTGCCCACATGGCCGGAGCCGGGCACTCCGCGGAATCCGGCCGCTCGGTCGGGTCCGCCCACCCGGACGCGGGACCTGCGGACCGGGCCGAGCCCGCCGATGCGGTCCCGGTCCGGACCGCCGCCGAGCCACCGACCCGGCTGACCATCCTCGTCGAGCGGGCCGCCTCGACGCTGGCGCTGGGCCGGCTGATCCGGCGCGACGCCGAAGGGCTGGAACGGCAGATCCACCGCACCCTGCTCACCGCGCTGCTCGACCACTCCCGTCCGGTGGACGAGGTCGCGCTGCGGGCCAAGGCCCTCGGCGTCACGCTCGACCGGCGGCACCTGGTCGGCGTGGTGGTCCGGCACCGCGCCGACGACCCGGACGCCGGTGGGTCGGCCGCGGACCCCGCCGTGGAGTCCGGCCCGGCCCGGCTGCGCGACCTGTCGGAGGCCGTCGGTCAGGCGCTGCGCGAGGCCCGGCTGACCGGCCTGACCAGCGCGGTGGACGACCAGGCGGTGGGCGTGCTGCTCGCGCTGCCCGACCCGGCCGCCGAGGAGAAGGCGCTCGCCGCCTTCGCCACCGCGCTGCGTCGGGTACGCCTCGACGCCGCCCCGGCCCGCCCGCCGGCCGCCCGGGGGATCCGGCCAGGCGACCGCGTGGTCTCCGGCCCCACCCGACCCGACGGCCCTCAGACCCGTGCCGTCCGGCCCGACGGTTCTCAGACCCGTGCCGTCCGGCCCGACGGTCCAAAGACCCGTGCCGTCCGGCCCGACGGTTCTCCGGCCGACGCCGCACGGCTCGAAGGTCCTCAGGCTCGCGCCGGCCAGCCCGACGGTCCTCACGCTGACGCCGCCCAATCCGACGGGTCCCACGCTCGCGCCGTCCGGCCCGACGGCACCGGGGCCCGCGCCACGCGGCTGCCGGAAGGGGCCGCCCGGCCGCTGGTGGTCGAGTCGGGGCGGGCCGGGGTGCCGGGGGCTCGGGTCGCCGAGGGCGGATCCCGGGCCCACCAGCCGGGGCCGGTGGTGGCCGGGGTGATCATCGCGGCGGGCTCGGGGGTGAGCAGCCTGCGCGAGGCCGGGCGGTCCCTGGCCGAGGCCCGGCAGATCGCCGAGACCGCCCGCCGGGACCGCCGGGACCTGCCGATCTTCCGGCTGCCGCACGTCGGGCTGGCCGGTCTGCTGCACCTGCTGCGGGACGAGCCGCGCCTGCAGACCTTCGTCGAGCGGGAACTCGGCGCGCTGCTGGCGTACGACGCCCAGCATCCGCGGGAGCAGTTGCTCGGCACCCTGCGGGCGTACCTGGAGCAGGGCCGCAACAAGTCGGCGGCGGCCGCGGCGGCGCACCTGTCCCGGCCGGCGTTCTACGAGCGGCTGGCGCGCCTCGGCCGCATCCTCGACGTCGACCTCGACTCGGTGGAGGCCTGCCTCTCCCTCCACGTCGCCCTACTGGCCCTGGACGCCGTCCGCACCCCCTGAGGGCGCGGGGTGCCGGACGCCGGACTCCGGGCGCGGGGCGCGCGGTCAGGTCAGGGCGGTCAGGGCCTTGGCGTAGGGGGCGGGGACGTGGTTGGGGCCGGCGGGGGTGAAGACGTCGGAGGTGGCCGCGGCATCCCAGGCGCTGGCCGGGAGGGCGTCGACCAGGGCGCGGACCACCGGGGCGTCCCGCCACTGCTCCTGCTGGGCGAGCAGGCTCAGCGCCACCACGGACTCCTCGACCTCGCCGACGCACTCGAACGGCTTGTGCCCGTCCACGCCGAGCAGTTCCCGGTAGCCGGGGATCTGGGTGGGGTCGGCGAGCAGGTCGCCGCCGAAGATCCGGGTGACCCGCTCCCGGGTCATGAACGGCGCCATGGCCAGGAAGACGAACCGGCACTTCGGGCAGTCCCGGCACCACCGCTCACTCGGGTCGCGCAGCTTGAACGCGGCGTTGCAGCTGGTCACCACGGCGTCGTACCGGTCGATCTCGGCGAAGAGGCGAGCGATGTGCAGCTCGGAGAGCGACCGCAGCAGGGAGAAGTACGGCTCGGTCAGCCCGGCGTGCTCGGCCAGCGCGGCGCGCAGCAGCCCTTCCGCCTCGACCCCCTTGGACCACTGGTGGTTGATCTCGTGACCGTTCCAGATCAGGTTCGGGTCCGACGCGGAGCGCTCGTTGGACATCACCACCGGCCCGAGGCCGTGCAGCACCGCGGTGGCGACCGCGATCAGCGAGTTGATCGCGGTGACCGGGATGTGCCCGTTGCGCGCGCCGGCCGCGTTGAGGTCGAACAGCACCGGATCGATCCGCCGCCGGGCCGCCAGCGGCACCAGGTCGGAGGCCTCGTTGACCGAGACGATGACGTGGTTCGGGTTGACCGAGAACGGCACCGGGTCGAACCCGGCCCGGCGCAGCGCCTCCAGGGTGACGATGGAGTCCTTGCCGCCGCCCACCGCCGACAGCGGACGCCGGTCGGAGTTGTCCAGCGGCGCGGCGGCCGGCACCGAGCCGGTCGGCACCTCCGGGCGCAGCTCCAGCACGTGCGGGAGCTGGTTGCGGTACGCGTACTCGGCGAGTCCCTTGGTGTAGACGGCGGTGACCAGCTCGACGGCGGCCGCGCCCAGCGGCGCCGGCAGCACCAGCCGGGGCGGCGCGGCGGCCTTGTAGTAGCTGACCCCGGCGACCACGTGCAGCAGTTCGAGGACCCGGTTGAGGGTGGCCGCGGTCTCGTCGGTCACCGGCTCGGCCGGCAGCGGGAGGGTGATCGCCTCGGTGAACCGCTGCTCGCCGTCGGGGCCGGTCAGGGCGTAGTCGAACAGCACCTCGCCGGTGCCGAAGTCGATCGAGTAGGACGGGAAGGTGAAGGCGTCCATCCGCCGGAGCTGCTCGTTGCGCACACGCCATACTAGGCCCTGGTTCGTCCGGCCGTGTCCGGCTGCGTCGGACCATGCCTGCCGACCGCCGTCGCGACCCCGAGGAGTGCCTGTGCGCCTGTCTGATCTGCGCGGACGACATGTCGCCGTCTGGGGTGCCGGCCGGGAGGGCCGGGCCGCGGTGACCGCGATCGCCGCGCACGGCCCGGCCGGCCTGGTGGCCGTCGACGACAGCGCGAACTTCCTCACTCTGCCCTGGGAGGGCCCGCTGGCCGCGGCCGCGCCGCTGGTCACCGGAGAGGAGGGCTTCGCCCGGCTGGCCGCGGCCGACGTGGTGGTCCGTTCGCCGGGCGTGCCGAACACCCATCCGTGGATGGTGGAGCTGCGGCGCCGGTCCGTCGTCGTCACCCAGGGCAGCGCGCTCTGGATGGCCGACCACGCGGACCGGACCGTCGGCGTCACCGGCAGCAAGGGCAAGAGCACCACGTCCAGCCTGATCAGCCACCTGCTGACCGCGATGGACCGGCCGAACGTCTTCGGCGGCAACATCGGGGTGCCGCTGCTCGACCTGCCCGACGCCGAGCTGTACGTGCTGGAGCTCTCCAGCTACCAGTGCGCCGACCTGACCGACTCGCCCCGGGTGGCCGTGGTGACCGCGCTCTTCCCCGAGCACCTGGACGCGCACGGCGGGGAACGGGAGTACTACCGGGACAAGTTGAACCTGCTGGCGCACGGCCCGCACACCGTGGTGGTCAACGGCGCCGACCCGCGCCTGGCGCTGGAGTTGGGGGACCGGGCGGCGGTGCGGGCCGGTTCGCCGGACACCACGCACGTGGCCGTCGGCCCGGACGGCGCACCCTGGTTCCACCTGCGGGACACCCCGCTCTTTCCGCGGGCCGTGCTGCCGCTGGTGGGCCGCCACAACGAGGGCAACCTCTGCGTCGCGCTGGCGGTGCTCGACGCGCTCGGCGTCGACGTGGCGGGCCGCAAGGACAGCATCGCGGTGGCGGTCGCCGGGTTCCAGGGGCTGGCTCACCGGCTCACCGAGATCCCCGACCCGTCCGGGCTCACCTTCGTCGACGACACCCTGGCCACCAGCCCGTACGCGGCCATGCACGCGATCGACGCGTACGAGGGCAGACCGCTGACCGTGATCGTCGGCGGCACCGACCGGGGGCTGGACTACGCGCCGCTGCGGGAGCACCTGGCGGAGCGGGAGATGACCGTGATCGGCATTCCGGACAGCGGCCCGCGCATCGTCGAGGCGCTGGCCGGCCTGCCGGGGGTGCGTACCGAGATCGCCGACGACCTGGTCGACGCGGTGGCGTTGTCCCGGAAGCTCACCCCGGCCGGAGGCGTGGTGCTGCTCTCCCCGGCCGCGCCGAGCTACGGCCGGTTCCGCAACTTCGAGCACCGGTCGGAGGTCTTCGCCCAGGCGGTGGCGGACACCGCCCGCTGAGCCGGTCGGGGCCGCGGGGCCGGCTTCCGCCTGCTCAGCGTGGGTCGCCCGAGGCCGCCTCGGGCGTGCCCGCCCGGGCCCGCGCCGGGTCGAGTTGCGTCGGGAGGACGGGCTCGGCGCCGGGTTCCGGCGCCCGGTGTCGGGGGCCGGTCTCGTCCGACGGGTCCGGCTCGCCCGTCGGGGTCTCCGCCGGCGGCGCCGCCGGGCCCCGGGCCGGGGACGTCTTGTCCGGTGTCCAGGCGAACGCGAGCGCCCCACCGACCAGGGCGAGGAGCATCCCGACCAGGAAGCCACCCAGGTTGGAAGTGAGCCAGGAGACCAGCCCCAGCAGCAGCGACAGCAGCGCGTAGAAGACGCGCTGCTGCGGGGTGGCGACCAGCAGCACCCCGCAGATCACCAGCACGGCCGGCACCAGGTACGCGGCCAGCCCTTGTGGACCGACGTGCAGCAGCACCCCGAGCGGCGCCCGCAGGGTCACCAGCATCTCGATGCCGCCGAGCGCGATCAGCAGCCCGGCGGTGAACGGCCGGCCCCGCCGCCAGCGGCGCCAGCGTCCACCGTGGTGGACGGCCGGCGCCGGGGCGGTTGGTTCCTCGGTCACCTCAGCACCCGTCGGAGCTGAACGACATGTGCAGGTTCGGCAGGGTGAACACGGCCGCCGTGGTGGCGTAGTTGTTCTGCCGCAGGTTGGTGATGGTCACCGTGTCGGCCTGCTGGGCGAAGACGCCGGGGTTGCCGCGTACGCCGGGCACCTGGTCGACGGTGCTGGCGTCCTGCCCGACGTTGATGTTCCGGAAGGACGCGTTGCCCGCCACCTCGTCGCCGTCGACGACCAGGGTCCGGGCGGTGACCGGCTTGCCGGACCCGCCGGCGGTGATCCTGAGGTTGATTCCGCCGAGGCTGATGCTCTGGCAGAGGTTGGTGAGTTCGGCCTTGTCGATGGCCGAGACGATGACCACCACCTGGCCGCCGGTGTCGCCCTGGTTGGGGCTGTCGGGGATCATCTGGTCGAGGGTGGCGAACTGCTCGAAGCCGGTGCCCTCGAGCCGGTCCGCGGTGACGGTGAACGGCATGCCCGAGATGGCGAACTGCGCGCCGAGCACGCCCTGCGCGGTCAGCACGACCATGCCGGCCGCGCCCACCGCGACGGTGCCGAGCGTGACGGCGAACCGGCGCCAGCGCACCCCGCTCTGCGGCGGTCCGGGTTCCAGCGGTGCGTTCTGCTCCGACATGGCGGCTCCTTGTCGAGATCAATTCATCGGCGACGATGCAAGTGGCGTGTCGTCCGATGCCGTACGAGGGACCTGAATTGGCTGCGCATGGTGCCGCGCCGAGGGCGCAGGCCGAAGTTACCGCTGGGTAAAGGACCGGTCAACAGTCTGTAGCAGACAGTTGGGCGGCATTTGCGAAATGGGGCCAACGGTCAGAAACCGCAGCGGTTTTTCATCAAAGGGGCTCGCCGGGGGTGGCGCACGGGGCGGCGATGCTCGGGCTGTCGCCGGCGCGTACCGGCCGGATCGCCCGGCTCGCCTCGGCCGAGCCGAGGAAGGGCGCCACGGCCGCGTAGGTGAGCACGGGCAGCAGCAGCGGCAGCTCCTCGATCGGGCCCCGCGCCACCCGGCTGCGGATGGTCGCGTGCAGGCCGCCGACCACGGTGGACACCAGCAGGTCCCGGTCGACGTCGGCGCCCGGTCCCGGTCCGGCGTCGGCGAAGAACCGGCGGAAGCTGGCGAGCAGCGCGTCGCGTTCCCGGCGCGCGTCCGGGCCGGCCGCGTCCACCTCGACCAGTGCCATCCGGGCGAAGGCGGGGACGCTCGCGAGCACCTCCAGCAGGGTGCGCAGCGCGGCCCGTGCGGCGTCCGGCCAGTCCGGACCGGCCTCCCGGTAGGCGTGCTCCATGAGCTGCGACACCACCGCGATGCCGTGCCGGTAGGCGGCGAGGAAGGCGTCCTCCTTGCCGGTGAAGAGCGCGTAGAAGGCCGGCCGGGTCACCCCGGCCGCCCGGCAGATGTCGGTCACCCGGGCGTTGTCGTAGCCCCGGGTGGCCACCTCGTGCACCAGCCCGTCGAAGAGCCGGTCGCGCTGGGTGGCCGCCACCACCTCGG
This sequence comes from Micromonospora sp. NPDC050495, assembly GCF_040655175.1. Taxonomy (NCBI): domain Bacteria; kingdom Bacillati; phylum Actinomycetota; class Actinomycetes; order Micromonosporales; family Micromonosporaceae; genus Micromonospora; species Micromonospora sp. NPDC050495. The sequence continues at coordinate 47,100 of NZ_JBFAJK010000012.1, forward strand.
CGGAGACGCGGCGGGGTCCGCGCTTGATGGCTCGCTCCGGGTCGCGGCCGGGGCGGGCGCCGGGGAGCGGGACCAGCGCCGGTTGCGGGCGGCGCGAAGTGGACAAGTGATCGACCTCCTTTGATGGATTGACTTTACGACCCTCCGGGGTTTATAAAAACTTCACTCTCGGTTGACGCCCTGTCACGATTGGTGATCACCTCGAACGGTCACCCCGAGTTCGTCGAAGGAGGGCGCTGTGGAAGCCATTATCGCCAACGAAGGGTGCTCTCCCAAGGCCGGAGAGGCGCAGGTGACGCGGCCACGCCGCAGTGCCCCACCCCAGTCGGCGCGCTGACGACGCGGCACCCACCGCCGCCCGACCGGACCGCTCGACGGGCCGTGCCGGGACGTCCACCACCATCACCACCGTCCCCCCGTGGACGGTGCCACCGTCCGGTCCGTACGGCCGGGCGGCGGCCGCGCCCGCCCCCATGCGGCGCGCGGTCCGACATCCCCGTCCCACACGGAAGGAACAACCATGCCCAGGTACGGACGAATCGGCGCGAGCCTCGCCGCCGCGGCGCTGCTGGCCAGCAGCCTGATCGGCGCCGCCCCCGCCACCGCCGCCCCGCTCGCCTCCTCGGTGCTGACCTACGGCAGCATCGGCGGCAGCGCGGTCTCCGTCGGCGACGTCATCCAGGCCAGCCTGGCCAGCGGCACCAGCGCCACCTTCTACTCGTCCACCAGCGGCAGCACCGGCGTGAAGTGTGCCGCGTCCAGCTTCAGCGCCAAGGTGCTGACCAACCCCACCGCACCCGGCACCGCCACCGAGAGCCTGACCGCGCAGAGCTTCACCAGCTGCACCACCAACGTGTTCGGGACGACCGGCGTGCAGAGCGTCACGGTCAACAACCTGCCGTACGCCACCTCGGTCACCAGCGCCGGCGTCCTCACCATCACCGGCTCGATCCAGAGCACCGTGGTGCTGAACACCCTGCTGGGCCCGACCACCTGCGTCTACAAGGCCACCAGCCTCACCGGCGCCGCGACCAACGGCACCAACTCGATCACCTTCACCAACCAGGTGCTCACCAAGTCCTCCGGACCCATCACCTGCTTCAGCACCGCGTACTTCTCGGCGCGCTACTCGCCGGTGAAGGACATCACCAAGAGCGGCAGCCCTGCCGTCTACGTGAACTGACCGCACCGGAGCGGGGCGCGGCGGTTCGCCGCGCCCCGAGCCGGTCCGGGCCGGAGCCGGCCTCAGCGCAGCGTCCCGAGCCGGTCCGGGCCGGTACCGGCCCTCAGCGCAGCGCCGCGTGCAGGGCGCGCAGGGACCGGATGGCCGAGCGGATCTCCTGCAGGTACCGCCCCGGGGTCAGCGTCGGCTCCGGCACCCCGGCCACCACCGCCAGCGCCGGGTCCACCCCGACGGTGTCGATCCCGCAGCCGTACGGCACGGCGAGGGTGCGCAGCGCGTCGCAGTGCTGGAACGGCACGTAGATCGGCGCGGTGACCATCAGCACCGCATCGCCGGCGCACAGCCGCACGTGTTCGGCCCAGAACCGCTGGGTGTCGGCGGTGTGCGCCCGGCGCCGGTCCGGCTCGGTCGACGGAGCGGCCAGGACCCGGACCGGGGGCAGACCGGCGGGCCGGTAGGTGCGCGACGACCAGGACCGGTGCGGGTGGTCGGCGTCCTCGCCGATCTCCTCGCTCGGCGCCGACACCCCGAACGCGGCCCGTACCCCGGCGTCGAGCACGTCCACCTCGGTGGCGCAGCCGGTCACCCCGGCCTCGGCCAGGATCCGCGACTCGGCCGGGGAGAGCGCCCGGAAGCTGCCCAGCACGGCCACCTCGCCGGCCACGCCGACGACCGCCCGGGCCAGGTGCGCGGCGTACGCGGTGCGGCGCAGGCAGGCGTGCGCCAGCCCGCCGAGCACCAGCAGGTGGGCGTACCCGGGCCGGGCCGGCGGGTCGGCCCGGACCAGACCCAGCGCCCGCGCCGAATCCAGCACCAGCCCGACGGTGGCCGGGTCGAAGGCCGGCTCGCGGGCGTCCGGGCGTTCCCGGCCCTGCCGGAAGTCCCAGTGCCGGGCCGAGAAGTCGTCGAGCCCGGCCAGCACCGCACTGACGTCCCCGGCCGGCCACTCGCCGCCGAAGTGCCCGACCAGGGCCCGCAGCGGCGGAGACTCCACCCAGGTCCGCACGCCCGCCGCGAGTCGTCCGGCGCTCGTACCCGCCGCGCCCGCCGGCAGCGCCACCTCCGTCGTCCGCACCCGGCGGATGCTACCGCCGGGCGGCACGGCGGATCCGGACGTTGTGGATCGTGGCTACCCTGGGGCCCTACGGGATCGGAGGCGTCCGATGGCGGGTGACCTGGTACGACGACAGTCCCGGGGACGGGCCGGGGCCGCGGACGGCTTCGTCCGGCTGGTCGCGCACACCGACCCGGTCGCCCTGATCGGCATCACGCTCTCGGTCTTCCTGTCGGTGACCCTGGACCTGACCAACGCGGCCACCGGGGTCGAGTCGCTGCTGGCCGGGCTGATGGGCATCACCATCTCGCTGCTGGTCGACTCGCTGGCCCGGGCCGAGCGCCGGTTCCACCTGCGGACCCTGCTGGACGGGCCGCCCTGGCTGGTCCGCACCACCCCGCTGGTGGCCGGCGCGGTCCGCGACGCGGCCGAGCAGCACGCCGGCACCCGGGTCGCCGCCGAGGCGCGCCGCCGTTACGAGGAGTTCCGCCTGACGGCCGAGCAGTTCGCCGCCGGCCGGATCATCCGGCCCGGCGACGACGGCGAGGACCTGGTGGGCGCCACCCGCGACTGCACCGGGCAACTGGTCGCGCTGACCAACGTGATGCCCCGGGTCAGCGGGGAGCTGAGCTGGTGGCGGGGGGAGGTGGGCCGGCGTTACTGGGAGGCCAACGTCGCCGCCCTCGCCCGGGGCGTCCGGATCACCCGGATCTTCATCTACGCCACGCTCAGCGAGGAACTGCGCGAGCTGGTGGAGACGCAGCGCCGGGCCGGCGTCCGGGTCGGGCTGCTGCCGCACGGCGCGGTCAGCCCGCAGTTGCACGTCAACCTGGTGGTCTGGGACTCGTCGAGCTGCTGGGAGGCGAGGATGACCGCGCACGGCGAGATCAGCGAGCACCAGTTCTCGGTGAACCGGTCCGATGTCGAGCGGCTCGACCGGGTCTTCCGGCTCTGCGCCGACGTCGCCCGCTTCACCGACTGAACGGAAACCGCCATGACCTGGGGCGCCGTGCTGCTGGTGACCGCTGTGGTCTGGGCGGTCAGCATGCTCCGTTCGGTCCGGCTCCGCGCCCTCGTCTACAGCCTGCCGCTGCCGATGACCCTCGCCCTGGTCGCCACCGGACACCGGGTCGACGGGGCGCAACTGCTCGGGGTGGTCGGGCTCAATCTCTTCTTCGCGCTCGTCGCGCTGACCTACCGCCGGCTGCGCTGGCCGATCCTCCTCGCCGACCTGGCCGGGATCGCCGGTTACCTGGCGCTGAGCGCCGGGGTGCTGGCGGTGCCGGTGCCGTTCGAGGCCGCCCTGGCCGGCACCGTCGCGCTCTGGACGCTGGCCATGGTGCTGCTGCGCCGCCGCGCCCGGGCCCGAGGGCCGGCCGGGCGGCAGGAAGTGCGCGAGCCGGCACGGGAGCCGGCCGGGCGAAAGGCCGCGCACGAGGCGGCGCGCGAGCCGGCTGAGCGGGAGGCGGAGCAGGAGCCGGCCGGGCGGGAGCCGGCCGGCAGCGGGCGGGACGGGCTCGCCGCCCCCGCCAAGCTCGTGGTGATCTTCGTGGGCGCGCTGCTCACCGGGCTTCTCGGTGAGCTGCTGCGCGGCATGGTGGTCACCTTCCCGTACTCCGGGGTGCTGGTCGCCGTGGAGGCGCGCCGCGAACTCGCCGACTTCACCCGGCACTTCGCCCGCAACAGCCTCGGCCTGGTCGGCTTCCTGACCGGCTACCACTACCTGCAGGACACCTCGCCGACGCTGGCGCTGGCCGGCGGCTGGGCCGCCTTCGCGCTGCTCGCCGCGGCCCTGCACCTGCCGCGCCGCCGCCCCGCCCGGCCGGCCGCCGCCGGCCAGCCCGTGCCGCCGCCCACCCGCGCGGCCCGGCCGGCCGCCGCCGGGCCGCCCGTGCCGCCTCCCACCCGCCCCGACGGTGGTCAGGGGCGCGCCCCGCGCCCGCGCACCGGGCCGGAACGCCCCGCGGCCACCTGACCGCTCGCCCGCCGGCGGCCGGCGGAGCCCGTCCCCACGGACGGCCGCGGTCAGCGTCCGCCCCGGGGAGGGTGTTGCGGATCGAGTGGTTGATTGCCGGTATGCCCGGCGGAAAGGTGAGTGCGGGGCGGGTTCGACTCCGGAAACCGCACCGGCTGGTTGACGCGGTGTCAGGCGCGGACGGTCGCTGCGCTACACAGTGACAGTTGTCCCTGTGCCCGGCCGGTGAGAGCGTGCGAGGACCAACCGCCGCTGAAGGGTGCGCCGATGACCGCCGACGACCTGCTCGCCCGCCACCGGGCCGTACTCCCCTCCTGGATGCCGCTCTACTACGCCGAACCGCTCGAGCTGGTCGCCGGCTCCGGCCGCCGGGTCACCGACGCGCAGGGCCGCAGCTACCTGGACTTCTTCGGCGGCGTGCTGACCAACATGATCGGCTACGACATCCCGGAGATCCGCGAGGCGGTCGAGCGGCAGCTGCGTACCGGCATCGTGCACAGCTCGACGCTCTACCTGATCCGCCAGCAGGTCGAGCTGGCCGAGAAGGTGGCCCGGCTCTCCGGCATCCCCGACGCCCGGGTCTTCTTCACCAACTCCGGCACCGAGGCCAACGAGGCCGCGCTGCTGATGGCCACCAACCACCGCCGTTCGCACCAGATCCTCGCCGTGCGCAACAGCTACCACGGCCGGTCGTACGCGGCGATGGGGGTGACCGGCAACCGGGGCTGGTCGGCCAGCGCCCTCAACCCGCTCCAGGTGGCCTGGCTGCACTCCGGCGAGCGGCTGCGCGGGCTGCTGGCCCGCCTCGACGAGGCCGACCGGATCGACGCGGCCGTGGAGGACCTGCACGAGGTCCTGGCCACCCAGACCGCCGGCGACGTGGCCTGCCTGATCGCCGAGCCGATCCAGGGCGTCGGTGGCTTCGTGCACGCCCCGGACGGGCTCTTCGCCGCCTGGAAGAAGGTCCTCGACGAGCACGGCATCCTGCTCATCTCCGACGAGGTGCAGACCGGCTGGGGCCGCACCGGCGAGCACTTCTGGGGCTACCAGGCGCACGGCGTCACCCCCGACCTGCTCACCTTCGCCAAGGGCATCGGCAACGGCTTCGCCCTGGCCGGCGTGGTCGGCCGGGCCGAGGTGCTGGAGGCGGTGCCGGCGATCAGCTTCTCCACCTTCGGCGGCAACCCGGTCTCCACCGCCGCCGGCAACGCCGTCCTCGACTACCTGCTCGACCACGACCTGCAGGCCAACGCCGCCCGGGTCGGCGCGATCCTCGGCGACGGCCTGCGCGCCGCCACGGCCGACCTCGACCGCGTCGCCGAGGTACGCGGCAAGGGGCTGATGCTCGGCGTCGAGTTCGTCCGCCCCGGCACCACCGAACCGGACCCGGCGCTCACCACCCGGGTGTTCGAGGCGTGCCGGGCCGGCGGCCTGCTGGTCGGCAAGGGCGGCCTGCACGGCAACGTGGTGCGGATGGGTCCGCCGCTCACCCTCACCGAGGACGAGGCCCGCGAGGGCCTGGCCATCCTGGTCGACGCGATCCGGTCCTGCGCCGCCGAGGCGGTGGCGCTGTGAGCGTGAGGAGTGAGCCGGTTTTGCGAGCCCCGCAGTCGCGAACGGAAGGTGGCGCTGTGAGCGTGAGGAGTGAGCCGGTTTTGCGAGCCCCGCAGTCGCGAACGAATGGTGAGTCTGTGAGCGCGAGGAGTGAGCCGGTTCTGCGAGCCCCGCAGTCGCGAACGGAAGGTGTGGCACGGTGAACCAGATCGGGCACTTCATCGACGGCAAGCGGGTGGCCGGCGACTCCGCGCGGCGCGGCGACGTCTTCGATCCGGCCACCGGCCGGCGTACCGGTCAGGTGGCGCTGGCCTCGGCCGCGGACGTGGCGGGGGCGGTGGAGGCCGCCGAGCGGGCCGCGCGGGCCTGGCGGGATGCCTCGCTGGCCAAGCGGACGGCGATCATGTTCGCCTTTCGGGAGCTGGTCAGCGCCCGCCGCGAGCGGCTCGCCGAGGTGATCACCGCCGAGCACGGCAAGGTGCTCGCGGACGCCGCCGGCGAGGTGCAGCGCGGCCTGGAGGTCATCGAGTACGCCTGCGGCATCCCCTCGGCGCTGCGCGGCGGCTACAGCGAGAACGTCTCCACCGAGGTCGACTCGTACAGCCTGCGGCAGCCGCTCGGCGTGGTCGCGGTGATCTCGCCGTTCAACTTCCCGGTGATGGTGCCGCTCTGGTTCGTCCCGGTCGCGGTCGCCTGCGGCAACGCCGTGGTGCTCAAGCCCAGCGAGAAGGACCCGAGCGCGGTGCTGCTGCTGGCCGAGTGGTTCGTCGAGGCGGGCCTGCCCGACGGGGTGCTGAACGTGGTCAACGGCGACAAGGAGGCGGTCGACGCGCTGCTCGACCACCCGGGCGTGAAGGCGGTGTCGTTCGTCGGCTCCACCCCGGTCGCCCGGTACGTGCACCAGCGCGGGTCGCTGGCCGGCAAGCGGGTGCAGGCGCTCGGCGGGGCGAAGAACCACATGGTGGTGCTCCCCGACGCGGACCTGGACTTGGCGGCCGACGCGGCGGTCAACGCCGGCTTCGGCTCGGCGGGGGAGCGGTGCATGGCCGTCTCCGCGCTGGTCGCGGTCGAGCCGGTCGCCGACGCCCTGGTCGCGAAGATCGCCGAGCGGATGGCCGGGCTGCGCACCGGCGACGGCCGCCGGGGCTGCGACATGGGCCCGCTGGTCACCGCCGCGCACGCCGAGCGGGTCCGCTCCTACGTGGCGTCCGGGATCGCGGCCGGCGCGATTCCGGTGGTGGACGGCCGGACGGTCACCCCGGACGGGGACGACGGCGGCTTCTGGCTCGGCCCGACCCTGTTCGACCAGGTCACCCCCGAGATGTCGATCTACACGGACGAGATCTTCGGGCCGGTGCTCAGCGTGGTCCGGGTCGGCTCGTACGACGAGGCGGTCGAGCTGGTCAACGCCAACCCGTACGGCAACGGCACGGCGATCTTCACCAACGACGGCGGGGCGGCCCGGCGCTACCAGCACGAGGTGGAGGTCGGCATGGTCGGCATCAACGTGCCCATCCCGGTGCCGATGGCCTACTACTCCTTCGGCGGCTGGAAGTCCTCGCTCTTCGGCGACCTGCACGCGCACGGCGCCGACGGGGTCGCCTTCTTCACCCGGGGCAAGGTGGTCACCAGCCGCTGGCTGGACCCCCGGCACGGCGGGGTCAACCTCGGCTTCCCCACCCAGACCTGAGCAGGCGCAGCACCCCCGCCCCGGCCAGGTACGCGGCCAGCGCCGGGGCGGGCAGCCCCAGCGGTTCGGGTGCGGTCTTGCGGGTGAGGCTGTTCAGCAGCAGCCCGGCGACGACGCCCGCGTACCCGGCGACGGCCAGCGCGGTGCGCGACCGCCCGCGCCGGCCGCGCGCCGGCGGCCGGGGCGGGCCGGGTGGACGGCGGGTGCGCGCCTCGATCGGGCCGAAGACGGCGACCAGGGCCGCCAGGACGGTGGCCAGGGCGAGCAGCCACGGGATCCGCCAGCCCCACCAGGCCGCCGAGCCGACCGGCGGCGTGGGCAGCACGCCGAGCGCGTCGAGCAGGCCGACCAGCAGCACCGCCGCGGTGAGGTGCCAGAGGAAGACGGTGAGCACCACGGCGTTCACCGCGATCACCGCCTGCCAGGGGCCGGGCCGGCGCAGCCAGCGTCCGGCCGGCGCCCGCAGCAGCAGGATCAGCCCGAGCTGGGCGGTCGCCACGGCGAGCAGCGCCAGGCTCGGCGGGGCGGCGTTGTCCAGCCGCGCGCCGGGCACGTTGAGCATCGCCACCGGGTACGGCCCGAGCACCGTGAGGAGCACCAGCGCGGCCAGGCCGCCGGCCAGCAGGACCACCCCGGCGCGGCGGGACAGCGGTAGCCGCCGCCGGCGCAGCCCACGTGCCTCGCCACCGGGCGGCGCGGCGGTGTCGGTGGACGGCGCGGCCGGCCTGGCGGCCGGCGCGGCGGTGTCGGCGGGCGGCGCGGCCGGGCTACCGGGCGGCGCGGTCTCGGGGGGCCGCGCGGGCGGCGCGGGGGTGGCGTCGCCGGGCGGCCCGGCCGGGGTGCGGGTGTCGTACCAGGCGAAGCCGAGCTGGTGCACGGCCAGCCAGCCGAACAGGTAGTTGCCGGTGGCCAGCCCTGCCGGCCCGAGCAGCCGGCCCAGGTCGCCGAGGGCGACGAGCCCGACCAGCGCCACCGGCACGGCGAGCCCGAAGCGGCGGTGCAGCGCGTACATGGGTGGGGTCAGCGGCACCACGACCAGGTAGGCGACCAGGAACCAGAGGGGGATGGTGGCGAACCAGACCACCGTGCGGACCTGTGCCGGGTCCGCGCCGCGCAGGCTCGCGACCGCGGCGCCGGCCGCCAGCACCACCAGGAGCGCGGTGGTGGGCCGGACCAGCCGCGCGCTGCGGTCGACCAGCCAGCCGGTGGTGCTGCCGCCCCGGTGCCGCCGGGCGTTCAGCGAGGCGGCGTTGGCGTACCCGCCGACCAGGAAGAAGACCGGCATCACCTGGGCCACCCAGGTCAGCGGCCAGGCCCAGGGGAGGTCGCCCAGCGCGGAGTGGCCGGTCGGGTGGCGGGCGCGGTCGTACCCGATGACGCTGATCCCCCAGTGGCCGAGCACCACCATGGTGATGGCCAGGGCCCGGAGCAGGTCGGCGTAGCGCTCCCGCCCGGCCGGCGTGCGCTCGGCGAGCTGCCGCAGGCGGCGCATGGACCCAGGTTATGCCAGCCTCAGGCGGACGGTGGTGATAACGGTTCGGTCGTGAGGTCTTGTGGTCCGGGCCGCACTGCCGTAGAAATTCTTCAGCAACATCAACTTAAGTGAAGACAAGCAACAGCTGAACCCGAGTGCCTCGACGTCGCGGCCGCCGTTCCCCCATCCCGGCCGGTCGCGCCTACCCGAACCGAGGAGATGCCATGAACAGGCGTGAGATCCTCCGGCGGACCGCTGCCGCCGGTCTGCTGGCCACCCCCGCCGCCGGCCTGCTCGCCGGCTGCGCCACCTCCGGCGGCGACGACGACAAGGGCGACGCCGGCACCTACAAGGGCACCAAGAGCGAGCAGAACCCGCTCGGTGTCAAGGAGGACGCCCCGCTCGAGGTGGTGATCTTCAACGGCGGCTTCGGCGAGGAGTACGCCAAGGCCCACGAGGCCATGTACAAGGAGAAGTACCCGAAGGCCGAGATCAAGCACTCCGCCACCCAGGAGATCAACAAGACGCTTCAGCCGCGCTTCGTCGACGGCACCCCGCCGGACGTGGTCAACAACTCCGGCGCCGGTCAGATCGACTTCAACGGGCTGGTCAGCCAGAACGCGATCGCCGACCTGGGCGCGCTGCTCGACGCGCCGAGCCTCGACCAGCCCGGCAAGAAGGTGCGGGACACGCTGCTGCCCGGCGCGGTCGAGGTCGGCTCGTACGACGGGAAGTTCCTGGTCCTCAACTACACCTACACCGCGTACGGCATCTGGTACTCCACCAAGCTCTTCGCCGACCGCGGCTGGCAGTACGCGAAGACCTGGGACGAGCACATCGCGCTCTGCAAGCAGATCAAGGCCGCGGGCATCGCCCCCTGGACGTACGCGGGCAAGCACCCCCGCTACATGAGCTGGCCGCTGATCGCCACCGCGATCAAGTTCGGCGGGCCCTCGGTGGCGACCGCGATCGACAACCTCGAGCCGAACGCTTGGAAGTCCGACGCCATGAAGGCGGCGGCCGACGCCTGGTACCAGATCGTCAAGGACAAGTACATCCTGGACGGCTCGCCGGGCCTGGACCACATCCAGTCGCAGACCGCCTGGTGCCAGGGCAAGGCCGCCTTCATCTCCTGCGGCTCCTGGCTGGAGAACGAGCAGGCCAAGGTCACCCCGGCGGGCTTCAACATGACCATCGCGCCGACGCCGAGCCTGGGCAGCGGCGACAAGCTGCCCTTCGAGGCGATCCGGGGCACGGCCGGCGAGCCGTTCATGGTGCCGGCGAAGGGCAAGAACGTCGCCGGCGGCCTGGAGTACTTCCGGGTGATGCTCTCCAAGAAGGGCGCCCAGGACTTCACCAGGAAGGTCTCCAGCCTGACCGTCGTGGCCGGCTCGACCGAGGGCGTGGAGCTGCCGTTCGGCCTGACCAGCGTGGTCAAGGCGCTGGACGCCTCCGGCAGCAACGGCTTCAACTGGGTCTACAACAACTACTACCGCAAGCTCGAGCGCGAGCTGGTCGACGCCGCCTGCGGCGAGTTCTTCAGCGGCCGGAGCAACCCGACCGCGTTCCTCGACGCGTGCCAGAAGGGCGCCGACTCGATCGCCCAGGACAGCTCGATCAAGAAGTACAAGCGGGCCGCGTAACGTCCGGTCGGTGGGGGCGGGCCCGTCCCGCCCCCACCGGTCCGTCGCTGGGGGAGTAGGTCCTTCTCGTGAGACATGGCAAGTACCCGCTGATCATCACCTTCCTGGTGCCACCACTGCTGCTCTACGGCATCTTCGTGCTCTCGCCGTACCTGCAGGCGTTCCAGATCTCCACCACCAACTGGCTCGGCTACTCGGCACACGCCGACTCGGTCGGGATGGCCAACTTCCGGACGCTGTGGCACGACGGCCAGGTGTGGAACGCGATCAAGAACAACGCGATCATGCTGGCCGTGGTGCCGGTGCTGACCATCGCGCTCGGCCTGTTCTTCGCCACCATGCTCAACATGGGCGGCCGCAAGGGGCGGGCCGGCGTCACCGGTGTCCGCGGCACGGCGATCTACCGGATGGTCTACTTCTTCCCGCAGGTGCTCTCGGTGGTGATCATCGCCCTGCTCTGGAAAGAGGTCTACCACCCCAACAACGGCCTGCTCAACGGCGCGCTACGGGCGCTCGGCCTGCCCGCGCCGACCTGGCTCGGCGACCCCCGCACCGCCTTCTGGTGCGTGCTGGCGGTGATGGTCTGGAGCAACGTCGGGTTCTACGTGGTGCTCTTCGGCGCGGCCATGTCGGCCATCCCGCGCGACATCTACGAGGCGGTCATGCTCGACGGGGCGTCACGGTGGACCACCCTGCGCCGGGTCACCGTCCCGCTGCTCTGGGACACCGTGCAGGTCGCCTGGATCTATCTGGCCATCGCCGCGCTGGACGGGTTCATCCTGGTCCAGCAGATGACCAACGGGGGCCCCAACTTCTCCTCCGACGTCATCGGGCTGCGGATGTACGAGACCGCGTTCGGCAGCGAGAGCAAGTTCGGCTACGCCTCCGCGATCGGCGTGGTGATGCTGTTCCTGACCCTGTCGGTCGCGGTGCTGGCGCTGCGTACCGGCCGTCGTGATCGGATCGAGTACTCGTGACCACCATGGACCGCCCGGCGACGACCGCGGCCGAGACGCCCGGGCCGTCCCGGGGAGAAGACCGGCGGCCGCGCCGCGAGCTGGGCGTGGCGAACGCCTTCTCGCACGGCTTCCTGCTGCTCTGGTCGGCGCTGACCGCGCTCCCGCTGCTCTGGATGTTCCTCAGTTCGTTCAAGAGCGACAGCGAGATCCTCTCCCACCCGTGGGGGCTGCCCGGCGCGCTGCGCTTCGAGAACTGGTCCCGCGCCTGGACCGAGGCGCACATCGGCCGGTACTTCCTGAACAGCGGCGTGGTGGTGGCCGGCTCGCTCACCCTCACCATGCTCCTCGGCGCCACCGCCGCGTACGTCTTCGCCCGGTACGAGTTCCGCGGCCGGCAGGCGGTCTACTACCTGTTCGTCGGCGGGATGATGTTCCCGGTCTTCCTCGCCCTGGTGCCGCTCTTCTTCGTGGTGCGCAACGCCGGGCTGTTCGGCACCTGGACCGGGCTGATGCTGGTGTACGCCGCCTACTCGCTGCCCTTCACGGTGTTCTTCCTGACCGCGTTCTTCCGGACCCTGCCAACCTCGATCGCGGAGGCGGCGCTGATCGACGGCTGCGGTCACTTCCGGCTCTTCTTCCGGGTCATGCTGCCGATGGCGCGACCGGGACTGATCAGTGTCGCAATCTTCAACTTCCTCAGCCACTGGAACCAGTTCATCCTGCCGCAGGTGCTCATGCAGGGCGACGACTCCAAGTGGGTGCTGGCGCAGGGACTCACCGCGCTCGCGGTCAGCCAGGGCTACCAGGGCGACTTCAGTGGCCTGTTCGCCGGCCTCACCATCGCCACCCTGCCGGTGCTCGCGGTGTACGTCGCGTTCCAGCGGCAGATCCAGACCGGACTCACCGCCGGTCAGCTCAAGTGAGGCGGTTGCCACAGGCAACGGGACAGCGCGACCGGTGACGGTTCCCCTATGGTGGGCCGGCATCTTCATCGATCGACAGGGATCACATGTTCTTCCTCATCTACGATCTGCTCCTGCTGCTCGGCGGCATCGCGATGGTCGTCGTCGGCCTGGTGGTCAAGGAGCAGTCCAAGCTCTCCCGGGTCATTGACGTCGTCGCCGGCGTGGCCTTCTTCTGCTACGGCTTCTATCTGCTGTTCCTCTTTGACGGCGGCGAGTACCGGGTCTTCATCTACGTCTTCATCCTGCCGGTCCTGCTGATCGTGCAGGCGGTCAAGGCACGCAAGCAGGCGCGGGAGGAGGCGGCCGGGCAGCAGTTCGCCGGGGCGCCCCAGCCCGGGGCGTACGGTCAGCCGGCCCCGTACGGGCAGCCGGTCCCCGGTCAGCAGCCGAACCAGGGCTGGTCGGCCGCGCCGGGCCAGCCGGCGCCGTACGGCGCGGCCCCGCAGGGCCAGTACGCCCCGCCCGCCCAGGGTCAGTACGGCGGCCAGGGCCAGCACGGCGGAGGCCACTACGGCCAGCCCGCCCAGGGCCAGCCCGCCCAGGGCCAGTACGGGCAGCCCGCCCAGGGTCAGCCCGCGCAGGGTCAGTACGGGCAGGGCCAGTACGGGCAGCCGGCACAGGGCCAGTACGGGCAGCCGGCGCAGGGGCACTACGCCCCCGGCCCGCAGGGCCAGCCGGATCAGTACGGCCAGCAGCAGGGGTGGCCCGGTCACCCGAACGCCTGACGGTTCCACCGCCGACGGGCCGGTCGACGCGGGTCGGCCGGCCCGTTCGCCGCTTGACTGGTAGGAAATCTCCTACCTATTGTGGTGGGCATGACCGTGACTCACGTGAAGCTCGTCTCCGTACCCGTCAGCGACCAGGACCGGGCCCGCGACTTCTATGTCGACCTGCTCGGCTTCGATCTCATCTTCGACAACCCGATGGGCCCGGGTGGCCGGTGGGTCCAGGTCGCCCCGAAGGGGGCGGACACCGCGTTGACCCTGGTCACCTGGTTCCCGACCATGGCGCCCGGCTCGCTGAAGGGTCTGGTGCTGGAGACCGACGACCTCGACGCCGACGTGGCCCGGCTGCGGGAGCGGGGCGTGGTCTTCGCCGACGACGGCATCCAGACGGCCCCCTGGGGCCGGTACGTGACCTTCGACGACCCCGACGGCAACGGCATCGTGCTCCAGTCGACCCGGGTCTGACGTGGCGGACGTCTTCGCGGCGTTGGCCAACCCCACCCGGCGCGAACTGCTCCGGCTGCTCCTGGAACGGGGGGAGCAGCCGGTGCAGCAGCTCGCCGACCACTTCGACATGCGCCGGCCGAGCCTCTCCGAGCACCTGCGGGTGCTCAAGGACGCCGGTCTGGTCACCGAACAGCCGGTCGGCCGGCAGCGGTTCTACGCGCTGCGTCCCGAGCCGCTGCGCGAGGTGGCCGACTGGATCGGCCCGTACGAGCGGTTCTGGCGGGCCCGCCTCGCCGACCTGCGTGACGTGCTGGACGGCCTGCCCGATGACTGAGCGGGCCACCGTGTCGGTGGACCAGTTCCTGGCCCATCCGCCGCGGAAGGTGTGGCGGGCGCTGACCGATTCCGATCTGCTGGCCCGCTGGCTGATGCCGAACGACTTCCGGCCGGTTCCGGGACACCGCTTCACCTTCCGGACGACCCCGCGACCGGGGCAGGGCTTCGACGGCGTGGTGCACTGCGAGGTGCTGGAACTGGACGAGCCGCGCCGGCTGCGCTGGGCCTGGCGGGGCGGCCGGCTGGACACCGTGGTCAGCTGGTCGCTGGTGCCGGAGGGGCGCGGCACCCGGCTCTTCCTCGAGCATGCCGGCTTCGACCCGGACGACCCGGTGCAGCGGCGCACCTTCACCCTGCTCGACGGCGGCTGGCGCAGCCACGTCTGGCCCCGCCTGGAGCACGTCCTCACCGACCTCGCCTGACTGTGCGGTTGGTCCACGATCGGCGGGCCGGCGAGCGGGTGCGGGCCTCGGGCTACCCGGCGGGGTCAGGTTGCCGGGACCAGCAGCGCGTGCAGCGCCGCCGGGTCGGTGACCTCCGGCAGGTCGCGGGCGGCGAGCCAGGCGGCCGCGGCGGCGCCGTCGCCGGCGGAGTGCAGCGGTGCGTCCGGCCACCGCCGGGTCAGCTCGGCCCGGACCGCGCCGGCGAGCGGGGTGTCGCCGGTGAGCAGGCCGCCGCCGAGCACGACCGGGCCGGTCGCGCCGGGCGGGCGGATCCGGGCGGCGCTCTCGGCGAGCAGCGCGGCCGCCTCGGCGATGAGTGCCCGGGCGGTCGGCTCGGCGTCCCGGGCCGCGGTCACCACCAGCGGCGCCAGCCGGGCCAGTTCCACCGGCGGGCGCCGGGTCACGGCCTGCACCACCGCCTCGGCGGTCGCCCGGGGCCGGGCGGCCACCTCGGGGGCGCCGGTCAGTTCGGCGAGCACCCGGCGGGCCAGGTCACCGGGGGGCCGGGCCCGGTCCAGGTCGGCCAGCAGCCGGCGGACCGCCTCCCGGCCGAGCCAGAAGCCGGAGCCGGCGTCGCCGAGCAGCCAGCCGTGCCCGTCGGCGACGCGGTCCAGCCGCAGGTCGCGAACCTGGGCGGCGATGGCCCCGGTGCCGGCGATGAGCACCGTGCCGTCCGGCGCGGCGGTGCCCGAGGCGTACGCGACGAGGGCGTCGCCGTGCACCGCGTAGGGGCAGCGCAGGCCGGCGTCGGCCCAGGCCCGGTCGAAGGCGGCCCGGCCCTGCGGATCGGCGAGCAGCCGGCCGGCGCCGGCGAGGCCGATGGTGCCGGCGCGGACCCGGGCCGGGTCGACGTCGGCGAGGGCGGCCCGCAGCGCGGACAGCAGTTCGGCGGCGGCCCGCTCGGCGCCGTGGCTGGTCGGGTTGCCGCCGCCGGCCCGGCCGGCACCGAGGCGTACCCCGTCGAGGCGGACGGCGGCCGCGCGGGTGGACGTACCCCCGACGTCGAGGCCGACCACGACGGTGTCGGACATCCGGGCGCCTCCCTGCGGTCGGGCGTGCTGGCCCTTCATGCTGGTCGGCCGGGCTGCCGGAGGCAAGATCGGCCGGCCCCTCCCGGCCTGTGCGCCAGGTAACAGTTTGAAAACTTCGCCCACGGTCTTGACACGGAGGGGCGTTCAGTAAGAACTTTTACCACTAACAGTTAACACTCTTTTCCGAAAGGCGTCCCATGGTTGATCACGAGGTGGACACCCCCGCGGGGACCGCGGTGGTCGACGCCGACGCGGTCGACCGGCGGGGTGCGATGGCGGTGAACCCCTCCGACGGGGTGCTGGCCCGGGTCCGGGCCGGCGCGGGGGAGCTGACCGGCGCGCTGCGCCGGGTCGCCGAGCACGTGCTCAGCGACCCCGAGGCGGCGGCCCGGGCGACCATCGTCGAGTTGGCCGAGCGTAGCGGCACCTCGCCGGCGACCATCACCCGGTTCTGCCGGGCCATGGGCTTCGAGGGCTACGCCGACCTGCGGCTGGGCATCGCGGCCGAGACCGGCCGGGCGCGCTCGGCCGGCTGGACGGTCGACATCGGCCGGGAGATCCAGCCCAGCGACCCGCTGTCCCGGGTGCTCGACCAGATCATGGCCGCCGACACCCGGGCCATGCACGACACCGCCGCGCTGCTCGACCTCGCCGAGGTGGAGAAGGCGGCGGTGGCCATCGCCGGCGCCAGCCGGGTGAACATCTTCGGCGCCAGCGGCAGCGCCCTGGTCGGCGAGGAGATGCAGTTCAGCCTGCACCGCATCGGAGTGGCCGCGTGGGCCTGGAGCGACGTGCACGAAGGGCTGGCCAGCGCCGCGCTGCTCGGCTCCGGGGACGTCGCGCTCGGCATCTCACACACCGGGCAGACCCGGGAGACGATCGAGATGCTCGCCGAGGCGGGCAGCCGCGGGGCCACCACGATCGCGCTGACCGGGTTCCCCCGCTCGCCGCTGGCCGAACTGGCCGACATCGTCCTGGTCACCGCCAGCCAGGCCACCACCTTCCGGCCCGACGCGCTCTCCGCCCGCCACCCCCAGCTCGTCGTGCTCGACCTGCTCTACATCGCGGTGGCGCAGCGCACCCACGACCGCGCCCACGCGGCCTTCCGGCGCACCGCCCAGGCCGTCGACGGGCACAAGGACGCGAAGGGGGCCACCGCATGATCAGCGCCCGGCGGTACGCGGACGCCGTCCGCCCGATGCTGGACCGGCTCGTCGACACCCAGGCCGACGCGATCGACCGGGCCGCCGGCCTGATCGCCGACGGGCTGCGCGGCGGTGGCGTGCTCCAGGCGTTCGGCGCCGGCCACTCCGAGGCGTTCGCCGCCGAACTGGTCGCCCGGGCCGGCGGCCTGGTGCCCACCAACCGACTCTCCCTGCACGATCTCGTGCTGCACGGCGACGCGCCCCGCGACGTGCTCGCCGACCCCAAGCTGGAACGCGACCCCGAGGTCGCGCACCAGCTCTGGGCCCTCGCGGCGCCGCACCCGCGGGACGTGTTCGTGGTCGCCTCCCAGTCCGGCATCAACGGCTCGGTGGTCGAGCTGGCGACGCTGGTCCGGGCGCACGGTCACCCGCTGATCGCGGTCACCTCGGTCGAGCACACCGCTCGGGTCGCCCCACGGCACCCGTCGGGGCAACGGCTCGCCGACCTCGCCGACGTCGTGCTGGACAACGGCGCGCCGTACGGTGACGCACTGCTGCCGCTCGAGGGCGGCGGCGCGGTCTGTGCGGTCTCGTCGGTCACCGCGGCGCTGCTGGCGCAGCTGCTGACCGCCGAGGTCGTACGACGGTTCCACCTGGCCGGAGAGGTGCCCCCTATCTACCTCTCCGCCAACGTCCCCGGTGGGGACGAGCACAACCTCGCCCTCGAGTCGCGGTACGCCGGGCGCCTCCGGCGGACCGCCTGACCCGACACCACAAGGAGAGACAAAGATGTCGGTTATCCCCGAGAACCTCGGTGACCTCAGCCGCCGGACGCTGCTCCAGCGGGCCGCCGCGGCCGGCCTCCTCGCCACCCCGGCGATGGGCCTGCTCAGCGCCTGCGCCGGCAGCGAGCCGAGCAAGTCCGACACCGGCGGCGCGGCGAAGAGCAAGGACAACCCGTTCGGCGTGAAGGACGGCAGCGCCGTCAAGGTGGTCGTCTTCAACGGCGGCCTGGGCGACCAGTGGGCCAAGGAAGACAAGACCGTCTTCAACGCCAAGCACCCGAACGTCACGGTCAACATGTCTTCCACCCAGAAGATCAAGACCGAAGAGCAGCCGAAGATGGCGACGCAGCCCAGCGACCTCGTCATGAACTCGGGCGCCGACAGCATGGACCGCAGCACCCTGATCAACGAGGGCGCCATCGAGCCGCTGGACGACCTGCTCACCGCGCCGGCCTGGGACAGCGACGGCACCGTCGCCGACAGCCTGCTGCCGGGCACCGTGGCCGACGGCACCCAGAACGGCAAGTTCTACGTGGTGAACGTCGCGTACACGGTCTGGGGCAACTGGTACAACGCCGCCCTGTTCAAGAAGGAGGGTTGGCAGGCCCCGACGACCTGGGACGAGTTCTTCGCCCTGGCGCCGAAGATCAAGGCCAAGGGCATGGCGCCGTACGTGCACGACGCCATCCACGGCTACTACCCGCGCTGGGCGCTCTTCGCCAGCATCTGGAAGGCCGTCGGCAAGCAGGCCGTCGTCGACATCGACAACCTCAAGGACGGCGCCTGGAAGGCCGACGGCATCGTCGCCGCGCTCCAGCCGTGGGAGAAGCTGGTCAAGGACAAGCTGCTGCTCCCGGGCAAGCTCAACCACACCCAGTCGCAGCAGGCGTGGCTCGACGGCAAGGCCGCCTTCATCCAGGTCGGCACCTGGCTGAAGAACGAGATGGCCCAGACCATCCCGCCGGGCTTCGAGCTGACCCTCTCCGACTACTGGAGCAACGCCGGCGACAAGGCGGCCAAGGACGTGTACGCGGCCTCCGGCGAGGGCTTCGTGGTGCCGAGCAAGGCCCCCAACAAGGAGGCCGCGAAGGAGTTCCTGCGGGCGATCCTGTCCAAGGCCGGTTCGGCGAAGTTCGCCGAGCTGACCAAGTCGCTGGCCTCCACCAAGGGCTCCGGCGACAACGTGCAGGACTCGGCGCTGTCCAGCGCGAACGGCCTGATGAAGAACGGTGGCTCCGAGCTCGTCTCGTTCAAGTTCCCGGACTTCTACGCCGACCTGGACAAGGAGAGCCAGAACCTGGCCGAGGAACTGATGGCCGGCCGGCTCACCGCCGCGCAGTTCGTCGACAAGATGCAGGCGGCCGCGGACAAGGTCGCCAAGGACTCGTCGATCAAGAAGCAGACCCGCACCGCCTGATCCGACGGAGAGAGTGAGTCCAATGCGGCACGGAGTCGCGCGTTTCGTCACGGGCTTCCTGGCCCTGCCCGTCGCGCTGTACCTGTTCTACGTGGTGTGGCCGTTCGCGCAGGCGGCGGGATACTCGCTGACCGACTGGGGAGGCTACTCGGATTCCCAGCGCTTCGTCGGGCTGGACAACTACGTCCGGCTGTTCTCCGACGAGCTGATCAGGAAGGCGTTCTGGCACAACGTCTTCTTCCTGGTCACCGTGCCGCTGTTCACCATCGCGCTGGCCCTGCTCCTCGCGTTCCTGCTCAACGTGGGCGGACGCGAGGACAGGGCCGGCATCCGCGGCGTGTTCGGCTCCGCCCTCTACAAGGTCATCTTCTTCTTCCCCCAGGTGCTGTCCCTGGTCGTGGTGGCCGTGATGTGGCAGCAGATCTACCGCAGCGACGAGCAGGGCCTGATCAACGGCCTGCTGATCAAGATCGGGGTGGTCGACGCGGACAACCCGATCGCCTTCACCGCCGACCCGGAGCCCTTCCTCGGCATCCCGGCGGTGCTCTGGTGGCTGCTGCTCATCGCGGTCTGGAGCGGGGCCGGCTTCTACATGGTGCTCTTCTCCGCGGCCATGCAGTCGATCCCGAAGGACATCTACGAGGCCGCGATCCTCGACGGCGCGGGCCGGTTGCACACCTTCTTCAAGGTGACCCTGCCGCTGCTCCGGGAGACCATCTCGGTGGCCTGGGTCTACCTGGGCTTCATCGCCCTCGACATGTACGCCCTGGTCTTCGTCATGACGCCGAGCCAGGGCGGCCCGAACCACGCCAGCGAGATCTTCGCGTCGGTGCTCAACTTCACCGCGTTCCAGAAGGGCCAGTTCGGCTACGCCTGCGCGATGGGTGTCGCGCTGGCCATCTTCACGATCCTGCTCGCCGCGCTGCAGCTCAGGATCACCCGTCGTGACCGTATCGAGTTCTGAAGGAGGGGCGACGATGAGCACCGCGACGCACGGCCCCATCCGGGCCGACCAGACCGTCCCGTCCCGCTCCGCGCCGGGGGGCCGGGCGGAGGCCCACCGGTCCGGCTGGGGTTCCCGCATCTTCAACGGCTTCTCCCACGTGTTCCTGGTGGTCTGGGCCCTGATGGTGATCTACCCGCTGCTGTGGGTGGTGATGTCGTCGTTCAAGGACGACTCGGAGGTCATCCGCGAGCCGCTCTCGCTGATCCCCGACAAGCTGCACTGGGAGAACTTCGGCCGGGCGTGGACCGAGGGACACCTCGGCGCGTTCTTCCTCAACACCGTCCTGGTGATGGCCGGCAGCGTGACCCTCACCATGCTGCTCGGCTCGATGGCCGCGTACGCGCTGGCCCGCTACCAGTTCCGCGGCAACCGGCTGATCTACTACATGTTCCTCTCCGGCCTGACCCTGCCGATCTACCTGGCCGCGGTGCCGCTGTTCAAGGGGGTCTACAACACCGGGATCAGCTTCCCGCTGCTCGGCCCGAACAAGCACCTCATGCTGATCCTGGTCTACGTGGCCTGGTCGCTGTCCTTCACGATCTTCTTCATGCACTCGTTCTTCCGGACGCTGCCGGACACGATCGCCGAGGCGGCCCAGGTCGACGGGGCCTCACACAGCCGGACCTTCTTCAGCGTGATGCTGCCGATGGCCAAGCCCGGCCTGATCAGCATCGGCATCTTCAACGTGCTCGGCCAGTGGAACCAGTGGTACCTGCCGACCCTGCTCATGCAGTCGGTCTCCGGTGAGCCGAAGCACCAGGTGATCGCCCAGGGCCTGATCGAGCTGTCGGTCAACCAGGGCTACAAGTCCGACTGGTCCGGCCTCTTCGCCGGGGTCACCATGGCCATGCTGCCGGTCCTGATCGTGTACATCGTCTTCCAGCGCCAGGTGCAGTCCGGCCTCACGGCCGGCGTCAGCAAGTAGTCGCGCGACCCGCTGCCCGGTCCCGCCGCCGTCTGTCGGAGGGGCCGGGCAGAATCGCGTCCGTGCTGGTGGCGTTGGTGGCGGACGAGCGGGGCGGCGGCGTGCTGCAACCGCTCGACGGTGACGGCCGCCCGGCCGGCCCGGCCGAGGAGGTCGCCGACCTGGCCGCGGCGGTCGGCGCGCGCGAGGCCGCCGACCGGCCCCGCTGGGTCTGGGCCACCGCCGCCACGCTCTACCCGGCGCTGCTGCGCGCCGGCGTCCGGCTGGAGCGCTGCCACGATGTCGAGCTGACCGAGGCGCTGCTGCTCGGGCACGCCGGCCGGTGGGGCGAGCCCCGCTCGTTCGCCGCGGCCTGGGCGCGGCTCACCGGGGCGCCGGTCCCGCCGGACCCGGCGCCCCGCCCGCCGGAGCCGCCCGGCCACGGGCAGGGCGCGCTCTTCGACGCTCCGTCCGGCCCGCCCGGTCCGGGCATCGCGGCGTTGACCCGGGTGTACGCCGACCAGCTCGCCCGGGTCGCGCGGACCGAGCACCCCGGCCGGTTCCGGCTGCTGGTGGCCGCCGAGTCGGCCGGCGCGCTGATCGCCGCCGAGATGGGCGCGGCCGGCCTGCCGTGGCGGGCCGACGTGCACGACGAGATCCTCGCCGAGCTGCTCGGCGAGGCGTCCCCGGTCGGCGGGCCGCCCCGCCGGCTGGCCGAGCTGGCCGGGCGGATCGCCGAGGCGTTCGGCGTCCGCCAGTTGCACGCCGACTCCCCGGCGGAGCTGCTGAAGGCGTTCGCGCGGGCCGGCGTCGAGCTGCCGAACACCCGGGCCTGGTCGCTGCGCGGGGTGGAACACCCGGCGGTGCCGCTGGTCCTGGAATACAAGGAGCTCTACCGGATCTGGACGGCGCACGGCTGGGCCTGGCGGGACGCCTGGATCTCCGGTGGCCGGTTCCACCCGGAGTACGTGCCCGGCGGGGTGGTCTCGGGCCGGTGGGCGACCCGGGGCGGCGGGGCGTTGCAGATCCCGAAGGTGATCCGGCGGGCGGTGGTGGCCGACCCGGGCTGGAGGTTCGTGGTGGCCGACGCCGGCCAGCTCGAGCCGCGGGTGCTCGCCGCGGTCTCCGGCGACGAGCGGCTGGCCGCCGCCGGCGGCGCCGGGGACCTCTACGCGGCGCTGGCCCGGGACGCCTTCGCCGGTGATCGTGGCCGGGCCAAGGTGGCGCTGCTCGGCGCCATGTACGGGCAGACCGGCGGCGCCGCGCTGCCCGCCCTGGCCGTGCTCCGCAAGAGCTATCCGACCGCGTTCGGGTACGTGGAGGCCGCCGCCCGCACCGGCGAGGCGGGCGGGCTGGTCCGGTCGTGGCTGGGGCGTACCTGCCCGCCGGGGTCGGCCGGGTTCGGCGAGGGGGAGGAGGTCGAGCCGGACGCCGGGGCGGATCCGCAGAGCCCGCGCGCCCGGGCGGCCCGCTCCCGGGGGCGGTTCACCCGCAACTTCGTCATCCAGGCCACCGCCGCGGAGTGGGCCTCCACCCTGCTGGCCACGCTGCGCACCGCGCTCACCGGCACCCCGGCGGAGATCGTCTTCTTCCAGCACGACGAGGTGGTCGTGCACTGCCCGGCCGAGCGGGCCGAGGAGGTGGCGGCGGCCGTGGCCGCGTCCGGCGAGCGGGCCACCGGGCTGCTGTTCGGCGACACCCCGGTCCGGTTCCCGCTCGACCTCTCCGTGGTCGACTGCTACGCCGACGCGGCATAGCCGGGCAATTTTCCGTTTTGCCCCGCTACCCGGCCCCCCGGGTGCTCGTTGGGCCCGGTGTGCGTACGACGGGACGGACCGGGCGCGGCTGCGCTCCTTCCGTCCCCCTGGTCGAGGGGGCACCGCTGAACCGGATCGCAGGAATGATCATCGCCGCTGGTGGGGGCCGCCGGATCGGCGGGCCCGAGGCGTTGCTGCACCAGGGGGAGCGGGCCCTGGTCAGTCAGATGATCGACACGATGGGCGAGGCGGGCTGCGAGCAGATCGTGGTCGTTCTCGGCGCCGCCGCCGAACAGGTCCGGCAGACCACCGATCTGGGCGGCGCGACCGTGGTGGTCAACCGCGCCTGGGGCACCGGGGTCGGTTCGTCGATCCGGGCCGGGCTCGCCGCGCTGACCGACGAGGAGATCGAGGCGGTCGTGGTGGTGCCGGTGGACATGCCCGGGCTGACCGCCACCGCGGTCCGCCGGGTGGCCGCCCTGCCCTACCCGGACGTGCTGGTCTGCGCCACCTACGACGGGCTGCGCGGCTACCCGATGCTCTTCGGCCGCCGGCACTGGTCCGGCATCGCCACGCTGGCCAGCGCCGACGTCGGCGCCCGGCCGTACCTGCTGGCGCACAAGGACCAGATCGTCGACATCGCCTGCGACTCGGTGGCCGACGGCAGCCGGATCGACAGCCCCGAACTGATGGCCCTCTACGGCCTGAGCATCCCGGAGCAGCGGGTCGGCGTCTGAGGTGGACTGAGTATCCGTACGGTTGCGGCCGGTGGGGCGGAGCGGCCAGGCTCGTCGCCATGCGCCGACTCGCCACCGTCCTGCTGTGCCTGGCCGCGCTCGTGAGCTGCGCGCGGCCGGGCGCCGTGCCCGCGCCCGCTGACGGGCCCGCCTCAGCGGACGGGCCGGAGTCGGCTGATGCGCCCACGCCGGGCGACGTCACCGAGGGCACCACCTGGGCCACCTATCAGGCCGACGTCACCGCCGTACGCCTCAGCGACGACCCGCGCTCGCTCCTGCTGACCGTTGCGCTGCTCGCCGGGGCCGACGGGTGCTCCCGGAACCCGCGGATCACCTACCTCACCGAGGAGAACAACCGCGTCTATGCCAACGTGGTGCAGGACTCGCGCCTCTCCGCCACGGTCGGCGCCTGTCCCACCCACACGCCGGGCGAGGTGAGGCTGACCACGCCGGAGCCGATCGCCGGTCGCCTCGTCGTGCTCAACCAGGAGCCGTGGAAACGCGACGGTGACGGCTACCACCGCTGCGACGCCACCTTCGGCTGCGACCCGATGCCGACCGACCACTGCGACCCCGCGTGGATCAGTGTCGCGGTGCGCGGCATGGACGTGTCCCGCCACTCGGTCGGCTCACCGGAGGGCTGCGACGGCCGCTGGCTGGTCATGACGGTGCCGTTCGACCCGGTGCCGTGCGGCGTCGAGGCGAGGGAGGGCTGCGACCCGTCGGTCACCGTACGCCGCTACTTCCTGCGCTGGGCCGGAGAGCGCGGCTGGGCGACGATCACCAGCACGACGACGGCCGGCTGCGCACCGGTCCACGCCGTGGAGCCGGCCTTCCCGAAGAAGCTGTGCGCCAACCTGCGCAGGCCATGACGGTCGGCGGAGCCCTCCGGTGCCGGAGAAAGGCAGGCTGGCGCCGGACGGCCAGCTCGGGGCCGGGGTGCGGTGCGTCGCCGAACCGAAACAGGCGCACCGTCGTCCCGATCTGTCCGTCCGAGCCTGCACCGGTGCCCGGCTGGGTGTCAGGATGCGGGCATGGCGTATGACGAGCACCTCGCGGACCGGGTCCGGGAACTGGTCGGGCGGCAGTCGGGACTGACCGAGAGGCGCATGTTCGGCGGTCTGGCGATGCTGGTACACGGCAACATGGCGGTGGTGGTCCGCGGCGCCGGCGGTCTGCTGGTCCGGGTGGAACCGGCGGAGTTCGACCGGCTGCGGACGGAGCCCGGCGCGACGGTTACCGTGATGCGGGGGCGGCCGATGCGCGGCTGGATCACGGTCGACCCTTCGACCTGCGCGATCGATGCCGACCTGGCCCGCTGGGTGGCTCGAGGGGTCAGCTACGCCGGGACCCTGCCGGCGAAGTGATCCGTCCTCCTGCCGGCCGAGGTGCGGCGGACGGCTGGGACCACCCCGGCCGTCCGAGGTCCGATGAGTTTGCGCCACGACGGGAGTCCACACCGACATGACGAACACCCACACGCTGAAGATCGCCGGGGCCGACCTCGTCTACGACGTGCGTGGCCCGCTGCCCACCGCCGATGGTCGCCCCCCGCTGTTCATGATCGGCCAGCCCATGGACGCCAGCGGCTTCACCACCCTGGCGTCGTACTTCCCCGACCGCACCGTCGTCACCTATGACCCGCGGGGCCTCGGCCGCAGCACCCGCCGGGACGGCCGGACCGACCACGACCCGGACGTCCAGGCCGCCGACATCCACGCCCTCATCGAGACCCTGGGCGCGGGGCCGGTCGAGATGTTCGCCAGCAGCGGCGGGGCGGTGACCGCGCTGGCGCTGGTGGCGGCCTTCCCCGACGACGTGACCACGCTGGTGGCCCACGAGCCGCCCGTCATCCCGGTCCTGCCCGACGCCGCGGCCGCCGAACGCGCCCGCGGCGCCGTCCGGGACGTCTACGAGGCGAAGGGGTCGAACGCCGGCATGGCCGCCTTCATCGCCATGACGTCGTGGCGCGGCGAGTACACCGACGCCTACTTCGCCCAGCCCGCCCCGGACCCGGCCCAGTTCGGCATGCCGACCGAGGACGACGGCACCCGCGACAACCCGCTGCTCTCCGACCAGTCCTGGGCGGTCAGCAGCTACCGCCCGGACGTGGCGGCGCTGACCGCGGCCCCGACCCGCATCGTGATCGCGGTGGGCGAGGAGTCCGCGGACATCTTCACCGGACGCACCTCGGAGGCCATGGCCGAACTGCTCGGCCAGCGGTCCACCGTGTTCCCGAGCGGCCATGGCGGCTTCCTCGGCCCGGAGTCCGGCTTCCCGGGCCAGCCCGAGGCGTTCGCGCGCACGCTGCGGGACGTCCTCGCCGGCTGACCCCCGCCCACTCCACCCGCGGGTAGCCGCCTGCCCGCTGCGGCGGGCGGCCCCCGGGGCGGGGCCACCCGCGCGGTCCTCGCCGGCCGCCGGCGTCGTGCTCGCCGTCCCGCCCGGTGTGGCCCCGACGTGGTGCTCGCCGTCCCGCCCGGTGTGGCCCCGGCGCGTGCTCGCCGCCCCTGGCTCGGCCGGTCGCCGGCGGCAATCTGGTCACTGTCCGTACGCGATGCCGGCGCGGCGGCGGGGTGGCTGTTCGCCGCCTTTGCTCTGCAGCCACCGGCGCAGCGGTGACGCTCGGTCGCCCGCTGCGCGGATGGCTGCAGAGCAAAGGCGGGCGAGGACAGGGACGCCCGCTCGCGCCGTTCCGGCGATGGTCCTGGTCAGGCGCCTGCGACGGCGACAGCCCGCCGCGCCCGTCGACGAGCCCGGTGACGCGCAGTGATTCTCCCGCCTCTCCGCGGGTGCGGCGGTCGCCCGTCACCCAGCGTCACGCCCCCGGGCCTCGCGCTCCGCCGTCCAGGTCGGGCGGCAGGTCGAACAGCGCGGCGGCGTTGCCCCAGCAGACCGCCCGCAGCCAGTCGTCGCCCAGGTCCAACTCGGCCAGCCCGGTCAGTTGCGCCGCGTACGGGTAGGGGATGTTCGGGAAGTCGCTGCCCAGCAGCACCTTGCCGGCCAGCCCCAACGCGCGCAGCCGGGGCAGCTCGGCGGGCGGGAACGGTTCGAGCCGGTCGAAGAACGGGGTGAACGCCATCGTCGTGTCCAGCCGCACCCGCGGGTACCGCTCGGCCAGGTCGAGGAAGGCGGCGTAGTCCGGGGCGCCCAGGTGCGCCACGATCGCGGCGAGCCGGGGGTGCCGGGCCAGCAGCGCGGCGAAGGGCGCCGGCCCGGTGTGCGCGGTGCCCACCGGGGCGTGCCCGGCGTGCACCACCACCGGCACACCGGCCTCGGCCAGCAGCCCCCACACCGCGTCCAGCCCCGGCTCGGTCGGCGGGAAGCCGCCCACCTGCACATGCACCTTGAACACCCGCGCGCCCCCGGCCAGCGCGTCCGCGACGTAACCGGCCGCCCCCGGCTCCGGGAAGAAGGTCGCCGAGGGCAGGCAGCCCGGTGTCCGCGCCGCGAAGTCCAGCGTCCACCGGTTCAGCGACTCGGCCATCCCGGGCCGGTGCGGGTACGCCAGCGCCGTGAACGCCCGTACGCCGAGGCGGCGCAGGTGCGCCACCCGGGCGTCGTCGTCCCACCGGTAGCGGATCGGCCACTCGGTGCCCACCAGCGGGCCGGCCGCGTCGAAGTACGCCCACACCTTGCGCAGCAGCCGGGGCGGCAGGAAATGGGTGTGCACGTCGGCGAGGCCGGGCAGCCCCAGCCGCCGCCAGAACCGCGGCACCGCCGCGTCCTCGGCCGGCGGCCGGTTACCCTCCGCCGGCCCCGCGCCACCGTCCAGCAGGTCTGTCACATCTCAATGTTGAAGCGTTGCAGCACCGAGGGTGCGACCAGCCCCACCGCGGCGAGCACCGCGAGCACGGTCAGCGCCGCGCGCAGCACGATCGTCTCGCCCTTGCTGCCGGTACGCAACGCGATGGCGTTCGGCAGTCCCACCATCGTCCACATCCGGCGCCTGATCGGGATCGGCCAGAGAATCGGCACCCCGGCCCGGGTGATCATGTCGCCGAGGATGTGCACGAAACAGCCCACCCCGACCGCCAGCCCGATCAGTGGGTACCCCCGGTCGCCGGGCAGGTTGGCGAAGGTGAACCAGGCGGCGGCGGCCGACGCCAGCGTGACGATCACCCAGCCGGCCCGCTCGGCCCACTCGTCGAACAGACCGCGCAGCGCCAGCCCGATCATGAAGAACAGGATGCTGACCACCGCCCACTTGCCGAAGTGGCCGCAGAGCGCCGTGGTGCCCCACCCGACGAGGAACGTGAACGGGAGGGTGTGGGTCAGCGTGCGGTGCCCGTTGTTGCGGCGCGGGTCCTTGCTCAGCTTCGTGGCGTAGTAGACGCCCAGCGAGATCTTCTCCACGACCTCGGCGATGAAGAGGCTGAACACCCCGAACGTCCGGGCCACCGTCGCGCCACCCTGGTTGCGGGTGACCTTGCCGGAGAGATCGAGGTCGGGAAAGAGCGCCCCGCCGGCGCAGACCGCGGTGCCCACCGCCAGCGCCAGCGGCGTCTGGTGGTAGTCGGCGAACTGGTCCAGCGCCCAGGAGCCGGTCAGCCACACCGCCGCGCCGGACAGCGCGTGGGACGGTCCCATCATGTCGGCTCGCCCTCCCCAGAGATCTTGATCGACAAAACTACGCCACTGTAGTCAAGCCATCGGGTCGTGGGGCATCACCCGGACGGTCCACTGGGGAAGGCGTCCCGCTGCCCATCCCGGACCCGCCCGTTCACCAGGCAGTATGTCCCTCCGGCCCGGCCGGCCCGGGGATTGTGTCGGTGATGGGACGCTGCGGCGTCAGCTCGCCGAGCGGGTCGCGCCGCCGGGCTTGAAGCTGCGCCGGATCACGGCGAGCTGGGCGCCGGCGGCTGCCCAGTCGCGGTCCGAGGTGGTCCAGCCCAGCGTCCAGGTCCCGCCGTCGTGGGGCAGCGCCCGTAGCGCGTGCAGCCGCTCCCCGTACGGCGCGGACCACCGGCACTCCCACTCGGCGCCACCGTCGACCGCGGCGAGGCGCACCCGTTCGTAGCCGGGCAGCCGGCCCCCGCCGACCAGGTCCCGCTCGGCCGAGCGCAGCTCCTCGACCGGGTCGGTGCCGCCGACGTACGGCTCGACCCCGAGGATCCGGTTGGTCACCGGGTCCTGGAAGCACGTGGTGTTGCCCGAGCGCAGGTACCGCCAGCCGGCCGGCACGGCGACCCGGAACGTCGCGTTGGCGTACCAGACCCAGCCGGCGGGCAGCTCGCCGCCGGTGCCCGGGGAGGACTTCCCCGCGGTCACCGGCTCGCCGGCGGGATCCGGCCGGACGCAGGGAAACGGTGGGGGCGGGGGTGCGCCGTGGCCGTCCGGCAGGCCGGGCCCGCGCTGCCACGACTCACCGCTCGGCGTCCCGGTCGGCGCTTCGGCCCGCCGGTCCGGCTCGTTGGTGACCGCCAGCGCGGTGCCGACCCCGGCGGCCACCGCCAACACCAGCGCGCCCGCGGCGAGCGCCCAGCGGCGCACCAGCGCCTGTCGGCGCCCGTCCGGGCTGTCGCCGCCGGCCGGCCCGCTTGCCGCCGGGCCGAGGCTGGCCGGGCCGCCCGCTGTCGGGCCGAGGTTGGTCGGCCCGCTTGTCGCCGGACCGTGGTCGGACGATCCGCTCGCCGCCGGGCCGAGGTTGGCCGGTCCGCTCGCTGTCGGGCCGAGGTTGGCCGGTCCGCTCGGTGTCGGGCCGAGGTTGGCCGGACCGCGCGCCGCCGGGCCGAGGTCGGTTGGCGTGCCGGCCGCCGCACGGCCGGGGTCGGCCGGCGGGGCGGCCGTGGTGAGGTCGGCGGTGACGGCCGGGCCGGTCAGCCGGGCCGCTCGGCTCCAGGCCGGGGCGGCGGCCGCCGGCCGCGCCCCGGGCGGCCCGCCGACCGGCGGGGTGGTGGCCGCGCCCGCGCCGTCCCAGGTCGGGGCGTCGGGACGCGCCGACGCCGGTACGCGCCGGATGACCACACCGGCGGCGGCGGCCGCCAGCAACCGGGCCGCCTCGTCGTGGCGCAGGCGCCGACGCGGGTCGCGGCGCAGCAGGCCGGCCAGCACCGGCTCCAGCGGGCCGGCGTGCGGGGCCGGATCCGGTGGCTGGCTGGCCAGCGCGGCAAGCGTGGCCATCGCGGTGCTCCGGGCGTACGGCGAGCGGCCCTCCACGGCGGTGTGCAGCGTGGCGCCGAGCGACCAGAGGTCCGCCTCGACGCTGGACACCCCCTCGGCGGCCCGCTCCGGAGCCACGTACTGCGGCGAGCCGAGGACCAGGCCGGGCCGGGTCATCAGGCCGTCGCCGCCGTCGAAGACCGCCAATCCGAAGTCGGTGAGCAGCACCCGGCCGTCCCGGGCCAGCAGCACGTTGGCCGGTTTCACGTCCCGGTGCAGCACCCCGGCCCCGTGCGCGGCGCCCAGCGCCGCCAGCACCGCCTGCCCGATGCCGGCCGCCCGGCGCGGGTCGACCGGCCCTTCGGCGTCCACGAGCTCCTGCAACGACCGGGACGGGACGTACTCCATGACCAGCCAGGGATCGTCGTCGACCTGGACCACGTCGTAGACGTGCACGACGTTGGGATGGCTGAGCCGGGCCGCCGTGCGGGCCTCGCGCAGCGTACGGCGGCGCAGCTCGTCCCGCTCGTTCGCGGCGAGCCACTGCGGCGGCAGCACCTGCTTCACCGCCACCTCGCGGTGCAGCGTCTCGTCGCGGGCCCGCCAGACCCGCCCCATCCCGCCGCGGCCGACCAGTTCGAGCAGGCGGTACCGGCCGGCGATCACTACCTGCTGCACCGCTCTCCTCACCGCTGGTGGAGGTCCACAATAGCCAACGGATCGGGCGGTACCTATCGCCCGTCAGGGCCGTCCCGGGTCAGCTCGCGGCACCGGTCAGCAGATTGCCGTCCGGGATGGCGATGGCCGAACGGTTCCCGGCCAGCAGGGTGGCGGCCCGGCGCGCCTGGAAACCGTCGTGGTCGCGGCGGGCGGTGGCGTAGCTGCCGGCGGTGCGGGCCGCGATGGTCGCCCAGCCGTACCGCTCGGCCACCATGCTGCGGGCGCGGCGGGCCACCCGGCGGGCGAAGACCTCGTCGCCGAGAAGCTGGTCGACCGCGCCGGCCAGGGCGTCCGGGTCACCGTGCGGGAAGGTCACCCCGGTCACGCCCGGCTCGACGATCTCGGCCAGCCCGCCGGTCGCCGCCACCGCGAGCGGCGCGCCGGCCGCGGCCGCCTCGAGGGCGATCATGCCGAACGGCTCGTACAGGCTGGGGATCACCGTGGCGTCGGTGGCGGCGAGGACCGCCGGGAGCTGCCCGGCGTCCAGGAAACCGGCGAACCGGACCGTCTCGCCGACCTGCAGCCGCCGCGCCTGGTCGACCAGTTCCTGCCGGTACGGGCCGTCGCCGGCGATCACCACCCGCAGCCCCGGATGGCGTCGCCGCAACCACGGCACGGCGTGCACCAGGTGCTGCACGCCCTTCTCGTAGACCAGCCGGCCGGCGTACCCGACCAGCGGGCCGTCCCCGGCGAAGCGGGCCCGGGCGGAGGTGACCGCGCGGGGGCGGGCGTGCCAGGCCCGGCCGTCCACCCCGTTCGGCACCACGTCGACCCGCCCGGTCGGCACCTCGAACAGCCGGGCCACCTGGTCGCGCATGTAGCCGGAGCAGGCGATGACCCGGGCCGAGGCGTTGCTCAGCCAGTGCTCGACGCCGTGGATGGTGCGGTTCATCTCCCCGGGCAGCCAGCCCTGGTGCCGGCCCGCCTCGGTGGCGTGGATGGTGCTGACCAGCGGTAGGTCGAGGTGCTCGGCCAGGGTGACCGCGGTGTGCGCGACCAGCCAGTCGTGGGCGTGGATGACGTCGAAGCCGCCGGCGCCGGCGGCGCGCAGGGCGGCCCGGGTGAGGGTGTGGTTGAAGGCCATCGTCCAGGCCAGCAGGGAGTCGGTGGCGAGCGGGAAGGTGACCGGGTCCTCGGCGGCCCGGACGATCCGGACGCCGTCGGCGTACTCCTCCAGGGGTGCGCCGTCGGCGTGCCGGGTGACGACGGTGACCTCGTGGCCGGCGGCGGCCAGGGCGACGGAGAGGGCGTGCACGTGGCGGCCGAGGCCACCGACGAGCACGGGCGGGTACTCCCAGGACAGCATCAGCACCCGCTGGTGCCGGGTGGGCTGGAGGTCGAACACTGCGGCGTCAGCTGACATGCGGCCCCCTTTGAGTTGTGTCTCGCGCCCCCAGGCCGCACCGCGCCGGGTCCGTCGTGGGGTCGCCGCCCATCCTGCCGAGAGGTCGATAACCAGCGGAGACACGCTGGTTGCCGGTGTGTAACGGGTTACCGGCGGGGCCGCCAGACGCGCAGCGGTTCGGCCACCGACCAGGCCTGGAACGGGCAGCCGGTGGCGGCGTGCGGGGCGAGCCCGTCGGCGGTCTCGCTGACCGAGCCGAGGCCGTACTCGGTCAGGTGTCCGGTCAGCCCGACCAGCAGGTCGTCGACGGGCAGCCCGGCCCGGCGGTACGCGTCGACGAGCGGCCCGGTCAGCCACGGCCAGACGGTGCCCTGGTGGTAGCCGGAGTCCCGCTCGGCCGGGCCGCCCCGGTGCCGGCCGACGAAGCCGGGGGAGCCGGGCGCGAGGCTGCGCGGGCCGAGCGGGGTGAACAGCGCCTCGGTGACCCGCCGCAGCGTCGCCTCGTCCGGTTCCAGCGGGGCGTACGGCAGGGACCAGGCGAGCAGCTGGTTGGGGCGGAGCAGGTCGTCGTCGTGGTGCGGCGCCCCGCCGAGCGGGTACGCCGGGGCGGGCGCGTCCACCACGTCGTGCAGCCAGCCGGCCGGCCCCGGGAACCGCTCCCGGAACGACCCGGCCGCCCGGGCGTGCAGCGTGCGCAGCCCGCCGGCGTCCCCGCCGGCCAGCTCGGTCAGCTCGGCGAGCCCGGCCAGCCCGTTGACCCAGAGCGCGTTGACCTCCACCGGCTTGCCGGTACGCGGGGTCACCGGCACCCCGTACACCCGGGCGTCCATCCAGGTCAGCGCCACGTCGGGCGGGCCGCCCTGGGTGAGCAGCCCGTCGGCCGGGTCGACGCCGATGCCGTAGCGGGTGCCGGCCACGTGCGCCGCCACCACGGCGTGCAGCGCGGGCAGCAGTTCCGCGCCGAGGTCGGTGTCGCCGGTCAACGTGACGTGCCGGCTCACCGCGTGCAGGAACCACAGCGTCGCGTCGACGGTGTTGTGCTCCACCCGTCCGGTGTCGGCGGTGTTCGCCAGCATCCCCTCCGACAGCGTCGCCGCGTACGCGCGCAGCAGCTCCCGCCCCTCGTCGGCCCGGTTGGTGGCCAGGAACAGCCCCTCGTAGGAGGTCATGGTGTCCCGGGACCAGGCGCCGAACCACGGGTAGCCGGCCACCACGTCCGGCCCGGTGGCGGTGCGGACCACGAACGCGTCGGCGGCCAGGGCGAGGGTCGCCTCGACCTCGTCGTCCGGCTTCGCGGCGGCCACCACCGCGCGGTGCCGCCGCCGGGCCGCCGCCACCAGCGCGGTCGCCGGCGGTGGCTCCTCGGCGAGGTCGTCGGCCCAGGCCAGCACGGACAGCTCGGCGCCCGGCTCGTCCAGCGAGGCGGAGAACCGGCCGGCGTACCAGAGGTCCTCGTCCGGGTGCAGCCCGCGCGCCGCCTCCTCCCGGTGGTGGACCCCGAGCCACCACTGCCCCTCGGGCGTCCAGTCCGGCCCGGCCAGCCGGAACGCCCCCTCGATGACCGCCCCGCCGGCGACCGGGTCCAGCCGCGGCGCCGGACCGTCGGCGCGCCGTTCGCCGTGCGCGTCCCGCCAGGTGCAGGCGGCCGCCAGGTCGAGCCGGACCGGCCCGCCGGAGACCAGCCGGTGCACCACGGCCACGCAGGACCGGCCGTACGCCATGGCGATCTCCCGCTCGATCACCACGTCGCCGACCCGCCACCGCCAGCGGGGCACCCCGTCGGTCAGGTCGAAGCGCTCCAGCAGCTCGAACCCGCGCGGGTCGACGACCCCGGAGGCCCACTCGTGGGCGCCGAGCCGCACCCGCGCCCCGGACGGCAGGGTCACCGCCGGGTCGAGGCTGACCAGTCCCACCCGGCGGGACGCCGGCGGTTGACCGGCCACCACCAGCAGCCCGTGGTATCGGCGGGTGCGCAGGCCGCTGACCGTGCCCATGGCGTAGCCGCCGCGCCCGTCGGTGACCAGCCACTCCCTGGACGCGCCGGCGGCGAGGTCGCCGCAGACCTGCGGTCCGAACCGAATGTCGATCAACTTTCCTCCACCGCCC
This sequence comes from Micromonospora sp. NPDC050495, assembly GCF_040655175.1. Lineage (NCBI taxonomy): Bacteria > Bacillati > Actinomycetota > Actinomycetes > Micromonosporales > Micromonosporaceae > Micromonospora > Micromonospora sp. NPDC050495. The sequence continues at coordinate 80,603 of NZ_JBFAJK010000012.1, forward strand.
GCGAGGTGTAACGCGCCACGACGACAATGGCCGCTGTGGTGATGTACCCCGGCGGCGTCGAAGATGTGCAGGTGATCACTGACCGTCCGACCTCCGCGACCCCCGACCCCGAGCGGCACCGGCTCGCCCAGGCCGACGCCGGCGAGCAGGACTGGCGCGCATGGGGTCCCTATCTGTCCGAGCGGGCGTGGGGGACGGTACGGGAGGACTACAGCGAGCACGGCACGGCGTGGGACTACTTTCCCCACGATCACGCGCGGTCCCGAGCCTACCGGTGGAACGAGGACGGGATGGCGGGCGTCTGCGACGACCGGCAGACGTTCTGCTTCGCCCTGGCGCTGTGGAACGGGCGCGACCCGATCCTCAAGGAGCGGATGTTCGGCCTCGGCGGGGACGGCGGCAACCACGGGGAGGACGTCAAGGAGTACTGGTGGTACGAGGACTCCACCCCCACCCACTCGTGGATGCGCTGGCGCTACCACTACCCGCAGGCCGCCTTCCCGTACGACGAACTGGTCGCGGTCAACGCGCTGCGCGGCCGGGACGACACCGAGTACGAGCTGGTCGACACGGGGATCTTCGACGACGACCGGTACTGGGCGGTGACCGTCGACTACGCGAAGGCGTCCCCGACCGATCTCTGCGTCCTGATCACGGTGGCCAACCGGGGCGACACCGACGAGACCCTGCACGTGCTGCCGACCCTCTGGTTCCGCAACACCTGGGCCTGGGGGCTGCCGGGCGGCGACCGGGTGCCCCGGATCGTCGGCACGCCGGCCGGCGCGTCCCCCGGCGCGGGCGCCCGGCTGCTCGGCGAGCACTGGGTGCTCGGCCAGCTGCTGCTGGAGGGGGAGGGCGAGCCCACCCCGCTGCTCTGCGACAACGACACCAACGCCGAGCGGCTCTGGGGGCTGCCCGGCCGGTCGCCGTACCCGAAGGACGGCATCAACGACCACGTGGTGACCGGCGCGGCCACCGTCAACCCGGACCGGGCGGGCACCAAGGGCGCGCTGCACTACGTGCTGGACGTGCCGGCCGGCGGGCAGCGGCAGATCCGGCTGCGGCTGACCCGTACCGCCCCGCCGCCGGCGAGCGCCCCGCCGCCCCCGGCGGAGCTCGGTGACGACTTCGACGCCGTGCTCTGGGCCCGCCGCGCCGAGGCCAACCGCTTCTTCGCGGGCGTCGTCCCGGCCGCGGCCACCGCCGACGAGGCCCTGGTCGCCCGGCAGGCGATCGCCGGGCTGCTGTGGGGCAAGCAGTTCTACCACTTCGACGTCAAGCGGTGGCTGGAGGGCGACCCCGGCTCGTCGCCGCCGCCCGCCGGCCGCCGGCACGGGCGCAACAGCGCCTGGTGGCACATGAACAGCTTCGACGTGATCTCCATGCCGGATCCGTGGGAGTACCCCTGGTACGCGGCCTGGGACCTGGCCTTCCACTGCGTCACCATGGCCCGGGTCGATCCCGGCTTCGCCAAGGAGCAGCTGCTGCTCCTGCTGCGTGAGTGGTACCTGCACCCCAACGGGCAGATCCCGGCGTACGAGTGGGCGTTCGGCGACGTCAACCCGCCGGTGCACGCCTGGGCGGCGCTGAAGGTCTTCGAGATCGACGGTGGCCGGGACCACGAGTTCCTCGCCCGGGTGATGCACAAGCTGCTGCTCAACTTCACCTGGTGGGTCAACCGCAAGGACACCGGCGGCAACAACGTCTTCGAGGGCGGCTTCCTCGGGCTGGACAACGTCGGCCCGTTCGACCGCTCGGCCGCGCTGCCGGTCGCCGGCACGCTGGAGCAGTCCGACGGCACCGGCTGGATGGCCATGTACGCGCTCAACCTGCTCGACATGGCCATCGTGCTGGCCGAGCACGACCGCGCGTACGTGGACACCGCCACCAAGTTCTTCGAGCATTTCGCGTACATCGCGGCCGCCGCGTACGAGCAGGGGCTCTGGGACGACGAGGACGCCTTCTTCTACGACGTGCTGCGGCTGCCCGACGGCACGAAGGTGCCGCTGAAGGTCCGCTCGGTGGTGGGGCTGCTGCCGCTGGCCGCGGTCACCCGGCTCACCGCGCGGACCCTGCGCCGCCTGCCCGAGCTGGGCGCCCGGCTGCGCTGGTTCCTCACCAACCGCCCCGAGTACGCCGAGGTGGTCGGCGCCCGCCGGCTCGGCCCCGACGGCCGCCAGCAGCGGCTGCTGTCCATGGTCGGCCCGGAGCAGGTGGTCCGGCTGCTCGCCCGGATGCTCGATACCGACGAGTTCCTCTCCGAGTACGGCCTGCGTACCCTCTCCCGGGCCCACCTGGACAAGCCGTTCACGGTCAGCCTGGGCGGGCAGGAGTTCAGCGTCGGCTACGAGCCGGCCGAGTCGACCAGCGGCCTGTTCGGCGGCAACTCCAACTGGCGCGGGCCGATCTGGATGCCGACCAACTTCCTGCTGATCAGCGCGCTGCGCGACTACGCCGCCTTCTTCGGCGACGACCTCCAGGTGGAGTACCCGACCCGCTCGGGGGTGAAGCGGACCCTGGACCAGATCGCCGACGATCTCTCCGCCCGGTTGATCTCGCTGTTCACCCGGGACGGCTGGGGCCGGCGGCCCATCTACGGTGCGGCCCAGCTGTTCCAGACCCACCCGGACTGGCGCGACCTGCTCTGCTTCCCGGAGTACTTCCACGGCGACAACGGCGCCGGGCTGGGGGCGTGGCACCAGACCGGCTGGACCGCCCTGGTGGCCGACCTGATCCTCACGCTGCGCCGCTGACCCGCGCGGCCACCCGCCGTCGAAAACCCGGCTGCCGCCGTCGTCGGGTCGCTGTAGCGTGTCCCGGTCCAACGACACCGGGGAGGGGTCCGCGATGGCACGGGGCCGGGACGCGGCGGTGCTGGTCTTCGACGCCGACGACACGCTCTGGGAGAACAATGTCGTCTTCGAGCGGGTGATCGACGACTTTCTCGCCTGGCTGGACCATCCGACGCTGGACCGCGCCGAGATCCGGGCCGTGCTGGACGACATCGAGCGGGCCAACGCGGTCGCGCACGGCTACGGCAGCAAGGTCTTCCTGCGCAGCCTCGGCGAGTGTCTGGAGAAGCTGCGGTCGCGCCCGGCCACCGCGGCCGAGCGCTCCGAGATCGACGAGCTGGCGGCGGCGCTGACCGGCCACCAGGTGGAGCTGATGCCCGGGGTCGCCGAGACGCTGGACGACCTGGCCACCCGGCACGAGCTGCTGCTGCTCACCAAGGGCGACCGGGAGGAGCAGCAGCGCAAGCTCGACGCCTGCGGCCTGCTGCACCACTTCGGGGCCGCGCACATCGTGCCCGAGAAGGACGTCGAGACGTACCGCTGGCTGGCCCGGGAACACGGCTTCGACCCGGCCGCCGCCTGGATGATCGGCAACTCTCCCCGCTCGGACATCCGGCCGGCGCGGGCGGCCGGGATGAACGCGGTCTTCATCCCGAACGAGAACACCTGGGTGCTGGAGCACGACGAGCTGGACCCGACCGACCACCGGGTGATCCGCCTGGCCGCCTTCCCTGACCTGGTCCAACACTTCTGATCTGGCGGTAACCTCCGAGCTGTGCCGCTCACCTTCCCGTCGCATCTGGCGCCGGTGCTGCCGCTGAAGCTGTGGCGCCCGCACTGGTTCGACGGGGTGGCGCTGGCCACCGGGGCGGTCGCCCCGGACGTGGGCTACCTGTTCACCGGCACCCGGCTCGACCCCGGGCTGCGCACCCACACCCTCGGCGGGCTGCTCTGGTGGTGCCTGCCGGTCGCGCTGGCGTACGCCTGGATCGTCCGCCGGGTGATCGCCGGCATCGTGGTGCACCTGCCCGGCGGGCGCCTCTTCGGCTGGCGCGATCACGCCGCGCTGGGCGCCGTCCGGCACCCGTGGCAGGTCACCACCTGCTCCGCGCTGATCGGCGCGGCCAGCCACGTCGCGTGGGACCGGCTCACCCACACCCAGCGGCTGCCCCGGCTGCTGGGCGTCGCGGACTTCCACGCGGCGACCGGCCTGTACTGGTGGCAGTTCGCGGACGTGATCGGCTCGCTGGGCGGCGCTGTCGTGGTGCTCACCCTGGCCGTCGGGGCCGCCCGCCGGGGTGAGATCGTGGGTGGGGTACGACCGCCCGTGCCGCCGGCCCGTCCCGCGGTGTTCTGGGCGGTGGCGCTGCCGGTCACCGCGCTCGGTTGCCTGGTGCTGCCGGGGCTGCCGGCGGCCGGTGTCGCGGCGCCGGCCGGGGTGCGGCTGCTGCACCTGGCGGCGGTCGCGTTGATCGCCGGGGCGGCCGCCGCGGGTGCTCTGGTCGGGCCCCGACCGGAGGCCCGGCGCACCACTCGCCTCGAGGACAAACAGCGTCAGGCCGGCTGACCCCGTTACGCCGACATGCCGGTTTTCGACCTTGGCATCAATCACATTCCGGCGAGCCCGGTAAACCTTGTCCGGCCTGCGACGCGATGCCTAACCTGAGCCGGCGTTCACGGCTCTTCGGGGTGAGTCGGGAACGCGCCGAAGTCCGGTAGTTGGGCACCGTGGAGCTGAGTGCAGGCGGGCCGGCTCGCCGTGTTGAGCCCGGCGTGGCGGCGTGCCACGCCTGCCGGCGCTCGCGACGGCGGAGACCGCTACCACGCCGGACGGCTGGGGTCAGGACCGGGGAGTTGCGGACCCGGTCCTGACCCATCCGGCTTTTCGGCCGCCGTTCTGGGCGCGGCCCCGGCACGTCGCCGGTGCGTGGTGCCCTCCGGCGCGCGGGCGCGCCTCGCCGGCCTGGCGTTACATCGACACGCCTTTCGGGCCGGGGCAGAAAAGTCACTCTTCACGGGGCACCGGGATTCCGGGCGAAGTGCCAGGATCGTCCGGGTGAAGCGGAGATCCCTCATCATCGGCGCCGCGGCCGGCGTCGTGGCGCCGGTCATCGCCGGCGGCGCCACGCCCGCCGCGGCGGCCGTCACCGATCCCGACGTCGGCGAGACCAGTCCCGCCCTGCCCCGCGGCGGCGTGGTCACCAAGAACCGTGCCTCGCTGCTGAGCACGCTGCCGAAGGAGACCACGCAGGTGGTCATCGTCGGCGCGACGAGTTGGACCACCACCTCCGCGACGCTTGAGACGTTCCGGAAGGTCGGCCATCGCTGGCGACCCGTGTCCGCGCCGCTGCCGGCCCGGATCGGCGCCAAGGGCTTCAGCGACAACCACGTCGAGGGCGTCGCGACCACGCCCACCGGCGTCTACTCCTTCGGCCCGACCATGTACGGCATCGCCGCGAACCCGGGCGTCCGCTATCCCTACCACCCGATCGTCACCAACGACTGGTGGAACGAGAACCCGGACTCGCCCGCCTACAACACCTTCCAGCACACCACCACCAACCCCGGCGGCTACAGCGAGGCGCTCTGGCAGGAGCGGCCCGCGTACACCCACTTCGCGGTGATCACCTACAACATGGCGCCGAACGTGCCCAAGCCGGTCCCCGGCGCCGGCAGCGGCATCTTCCTGCACGAGTTCAGCACGACCCCGTCGGGCCCGACCGCCGGCTGCGTGAGCCTCTCCCACGAGCACCTGGTCGGCGTGCTCACCTGGCTCGACCCGGCCGCCCACCCGCGCATCGTGCTCGGCCCCTACGCGGTGCTCGACCGCTACTGACCCGCCGGCTGCCCGGATCGGCCGATGCGCGCGCCCGGCCGGTCGGGGTAGCCTCCGGTCCCACCCGACGCCCGAACTGGGGACCCGCGTACGACATGGACACCATCAGCACCAACCCGCCTCCCGCCGAGGACGGGCGGACCACCTGCTACCGGCACCCCCGGCGGGAGACGCTGCTGCGCTGCGCCCGGTGCGACCGGCACATCTGCCCGGACTGCATGCGCGAGGCCCCGGTGGGGCACCGCTGCCCGGACTGCGTACGCGACGACAACCGCACCGTCCGGCAGGCCCGGACCGTCTTCGGTGGCCGGCCGACCAGCCGCCCGGTGGTGACGTACACGCTCATCGCGCTCACCGTGCTGGCCTACCTGCTGGAGCTGGCCCACCCGGCGATCCTCGACCAGTTCGACAGCATCGGCACCGCGCTGGTCGACGACGCCGGCCAGCGGTACGTCGACGACGGCGGCGACTACCCGGGCTACCAGCTCATCGGGATCGCGCACGGCGAGTGGTACCGGCTGATCACCTCCGCCTTCCTGCACCTGCTGCCCACCCAGGGCGTGCTCGGCATCCTGCACATCGTGTTCAACCTGTACTGGCTGTGGCTGCTCGGTCGGGTGGTCGAGGAACGGCTCGGCGGGCCGCGGTTCCTGGCGGTCTACCTGCTCGGCGCGCTCGGCGGCTCGGTGCTCGGCTTCCTCATCGACCCGCACCAGGGTGCCGTGGGCGCCTCCGGCGCGGTGTACGGGCTGGCCGGCTGCTACGTCGTGCTCGCCCGGCGGCTGCACCACCATCCGATCGAGCCGAGCCGGGTGATCATTCCGTTCCTGATCTGGATGGTCTTCTCGGCCGGCTGGACCTCCTGGGAGGGGCACCTCGGCGGCCTGCTGGCCGGTGGCGTCGCCGCCCTCGGCGTGGCCTACGCCCCGGCGAAGCGGCGGACCCTGGTGCAGGTGGCGGTGCTGGTCGGCCTGACCTTGCTGCTGCTCGCCCTCGTGCTGGTCAAGTCCCCCGACGTCATCGGCTGACGGCAGCGCGCCGGTACCGAGGGTGAGGTCATCGTGGCCATACCGGTTGCCGCAGGTCGTCCGGGCGACATCTGGAGGCTCCCAGTCCCCGGAGTCGATCGCGTGGCGGGACCGTCCTGCTTGGGCCGCCGACTCGAACGCCACCATGCCCCCGCGTCGCTTCGTGATCCGCACGGGCCGGTCGTCGGCGTAAGAACGAGCACAAGGCGTCCGGAAAGGGCTGGGTGGCCTGGAGAACGCTGGACCTTCACCGCGCCCTCTCCTTCATCGGTGCGGATGACCGGCGCGGGTCGCCCGCCTGGCCGCTGGTGGTGGCCGACGACGAGCGGACCGAATGGAGTGCACGCTCGGGCGTGGTCCCAGAGGTCTTCGACCGTGAATGGCCCACCTGGTAGGCGGGCCCACGCGCCCCGCCGGGAGTAGTTGAGATATAGCCACCCGTATATCGGTCGTTTCTAGCCTTCACCCGTCCTGTCACCGAAAGGACCGGAGGGTTACGGGTGAAAAGACGATCAAGGGGTCCCCTGATCGGGGGACTGGTGCTGGCCATGGTGGCCACGCTCGGCGGGATGGAGGTCCTACCGGACCGTACGCCCGAGCGCGCCGACCGGGCGTCCCACACCAGCGACGCCGACGGCGGGCTGATCGCCCGTCTCGGTGACGCCGCACGTGGTCTGGTCGAGGGTGGTTCCGGCCGGGCGAAGGCCGAGGTGGGCAGCGCCGGCCTCTCGCTCAGCGAGAAGCCGCCGACGGCGAAGAAGCCGCCCCCGGCGACGCGGGTGCGGGAGCTTCCCGGCAAGCGCACCGCCAACGGCCGGGTCTACCAGCTCTCGGACGGCCGGCTCCAGGCCGAACTCTCCGCGGTGCCGGTCAACTACCGGGACCCCAAGGGCGACTGGCGGCCCATCGACACCCGGGTCACGCCGGCCACCCGTACCGGCTACCTGCAGCAGAACACCACCAACAGCTTCACCAGCCTCTTCGGCGGGCGCAGCGACAACCTGGTGCGCTTCGAGCGGGACGGCCGGGCGGTCGAGCTGGGCCTCGCCGGTGGCGCGAAGGCCGCCGCCCCCACGGTTGCCGGGTCCACCGTCAGCTACGCCGGCCTCGCCGACGGTGCCGATGTGGCGTACACGGTCACCCCGGGGGCGCTGAAGGAGAAGATCGTGCTGCGCCAGGCCCCGACGGGCGCGGTGTCGTACACCTTCACCCTCGACACCAAGGGTCTGGTGGCGCAGCAACGGGCGGACGGCTCGATCGCGTTCGTCCGGCCCGACGGCGGCCCCGCCGAGTTGGTGATGCCGGCGCCGTACATGTACGACAGCGCCCGCAAGCCGGTCACCAGCACCGCGGTGAGCCAGCGGGTCCAGCAGGTGTACGGGCAGACCACGGTGACCGTGTCGGCCGACGCGGCCTGGTTGCGTGACCGCGCCCGAACGTACCCGGTGGTCATCGACCCGACCATCAAGATCCAGCCGGTGCCGACGGACGCCCAGGACGTGCAGATCTCCTCGGGTGCGCCGACCACCAACCTCAACAACACCTACCAGCTCAAGGTGGGCACCGGCTCGGACGCGACGTGGCGGTCGTTGCTGAAGTTCGACACCAGCTCGATCCCGGCGAACACCACGATCGACGACGCCGAGGTGATGGTCTACTACGACCAGAGCCTGGACGGGATCTACCAGTACGACGTGCCGATGGAGGTCCAGCGGCTCAAGACCGGCTGGGCCGAGGACACGGCCACCTGGCAGTCGATGAGCGGCCAGGGTGACACGGCGCTGACCGGCACCATCGTCACCGTCGACGACGGCGACACCAACGCCACCGCCAAGGGAACCTGGACCGCCTCCGCCAGCACGCTGACCGCGTACGCTGTGGGCGACGACTACCGGGTCAACAGCGATGCGGTGACGGGCGACACCTACACCTACACGCCGAACATCACCGAGGCCGGCGAGTACAAGGTCGAGGCGCACTACGTGGGCGCTTCCGACCGGGCGACCGTGGCGCCGTACACCGTCTACTCGAAGGGTGGCGCGGTCAAGACGGTCAACGTCGACCAGACCACGCCGAGGGGCACCGGTGGCTGGGCGAACCTGGGGTTCTACCAGTTCGACGCGGGCACCACCGGCAAGGTCGTGCTCGGTGACCAGGCGAACAAGGCGGTCATCGCGGACGCCGTGCGGTTCAGCAAGAATGGCGCGCTCAAGGAAGCGTCGCACTCCAGCACCTGGTTGTCCTTTCCGGTGCGTAGCACCGTACAGCAGTGGGCGAACGGCACCCCCAACTACGGCGTGATGCTCAAGGCCAGGAACGAGTCGCTGGCCAAGCAGGGCGGCGCGATCTTCGAGGCGTCCGAGTACGCGTACATGAACGACCGGCGGGACTACAACCTGCCGAAGCTCGTCGTCACGTACGGCCGGCCGGGGGTGACGGTGAACCCGCCGACCACGATCACCTCGACCGGCGCGGTGCTGGACTGGCCCGCCTACAAGGACCCCTCCAGCGCGACGGGTGACGACATCGTCGAATACCAGGTCCACCGCAGCCCGTTCCAGAACTACACGCCGAGCGCCGCGACGCTGATCTCCCCGGTCTCGTCGGCGACGAAGTCCTTCCAGGACACCACCGCCACTCCGACGCCGGCGGACAAGACCAACCCGATGGACCGGCAGTTCTACTACTACATGGTGGCGGTGAAGACCGCCGACGGTCAGCTCATCCCCGGCCCGACGGTGCCGGCGATGCTGCCCAAGGCCGGCCAGATCACCAAGATCTTCCGGACCGGTGTCACCGACACCACCCTGTCCAAGCTCAAGCCCACCACAAACGTCAACGTCTACGACGGTGACCCGTACGTCGGCGTGGGCAACAACTCCACCACCTACGGGGTGACCCGCGGCGTGGTGAAGTGGTCAAGCCTGGCCGGTGCGATCCCGACGAACGCCCAGGTGACCGCCGCCCAGCTGCGGATGTGGAACACCTCGCTCCAGCCCGGCACGGACCGGACCCAGTACGTCGACGTCTACAAACTCACCCGCGGTTTCACCGACGAGACGAAGGCCACCTGGAACACCTACGACGGCACCAACGCCTGGACCACGCCCGGTGGTGACTACGACACCTCCTGGAAGGCCGGCTTCAACGGGTTCGCCAACGACCCGGAGTGGGAGACCTGGGACCTCACGAGTCCGGTGAAGGCCTGGGTGGCCACCCCGAGCACCAACAACGGCCTGCTGCTGCGGATGCGTGACGAGGTCAACCAGAACGCCCGGGCGATGATGCTCGCCTCCGAGGCCGAGGACTCGATGTTCGAGCCGACGCTGGAGGTCACCTACCTGGAGCAGACCCCGGAGTCGACCTACTACGCGGCCCGGACGCCGACCAACCTCGCGCCCGCGTCGGCCTACACCGCGCCGGTGTCGGTGTCGAACCCGACGCAGGCGGCCTGGAAGACCACCGACTGGGAGCTGGGCTACCAGTGGACCCGGGCCGACGGCAGCGCGGTCACCGACGTGGCGGCGCAGGCGCTGACGCCGCTGCCGGCCGACATCCCGGCCGGCGGCACGGTGGACCTGACCGCCCAGGTGAGGACGCCGGCCAGCACCGACGAGGGCAACAAGCGCACCGACTACGTGCTGAACTGGCAGCTGCACAACAAGCTGACCGGGCAGTGGCTGTCGGAGATCGCGCCGGCGCTCAAGCCGCTGCCGCAGAACGTGGCCGTGGTGGAGCCGACCTCCGACCAGCTCGGCCTGGAGAAGTTCTACTCGTACGCGGGCAAGAACACCGGTGCCGGCGGCACCCTGATGAACAACCTGTACTCCGGCAACACGGTCTGGTCGTACAACGGGTTCAGCAACCCTGGGCGCGGCCTTTCGACGTTCGTCCGGCTGGCGTACAACTCGCTGGACACCTCCGACACGGTCGCCGGATACGGCTGGTCCCTCCAAGCCTCCTCGATGATGCGCCTGGGCAGCCCGCTGGACTTCCATCCGAACCCGAACCCGACGAAGATCACCCTGACCGACGGGGACGGCACCAGCCACTGGTTCACCTGGGACTCGGCCACCTCGACGTGGCAGAGCCCGAAGGGCGTGCACCTCTACCTGGAGAAGATCACCACCTCGGACTGCAAGCCGAACACTCAGGAGCCGAAGGCGTGGCGGCTGACCAAGCCGGACCGCACGCAGTTTTACTACGACTGCGAGGGCTTCCTCACCAGCACGGTGGACAACAACGGCAACACGATGGTGTTCACCTACGAGGAGCGGAAGTCGAACAACAAGCCGACCAAGTTCCTCCGCTACATCACCGACCCGACCGGTCGGAAGGCCCTGACCATCGACTACTACGCCAAGGGCCAGACCTACGACTACGTCAACGACACCACCTGGGCCCGGGTGTCCGGTGCGACCAGCCTGACCAACCCGAAGATCATCGACCACGTCTCGCAACTCACCGACATCTCCGGTCGGAAGATGACCTTCACGTACACCGACAAGGGCCTGCTCGGTGAGCTGATCGACGGCGCCGGCTCCACCAACGGCGCGCCGAAGACGTTCAAGTTCGCCTACGACATGACCCAGGGCAACAAGAACGTCAAGCTGGTCAGGACCACCGACCCGCGCGGCAACGCCACCAACCTCGCGTACAACTACCCGAAGACCGGTGACGACCCGCGGTTCCACTGGACCACCAAGTCCTACACCGACCGGCTCGGCTACCCCACGGCGTTCGCGTACACCGACCCGGACGGCCCGCAGGGGCAGACCATCAACGCCACGGTGACGGACGCGGAGAACCACGCGACGGCCTACGTGATGGACGACTACGGCCGGCCCACGCAGACCACCAACGCAAAGAACCAGGTCACCAAGCTGGAGTGGGACGGCGACCACAACGTCACCAAGCTCACCGAGGACAACGGCGCGGTGTCGACCTGGACGTACGACGCCAAGACCGGCTACCCGACCGAGATCAAGGATGCTGAGGCGGTCAAGAACGGCTGGCCGGGCACCACGCTGACCTACCAACGGCAGCTCAACGGATACGTCGCCGATCTGGTGAGTAAGACCAGCCCGGAGGGACGCAAGTGGACCTTCGGCTATGAGACCGACGGTGACCTCTCCTGGGTGGTCGACCCGATCGGCAACACGACGACGACCGCCGACGACTACAAGACCTCCTATACCTACGACGGCTTCGGTCAGCTGCTGACGAACACCGACGCGAACGGCAACACGACGTCGTACGGGCCCTACCATGCGAGCGGCTACCCGACGACCATCAGCGATGCCGACCAGAAGGCGACCACCTACCTCTACGACGTGCGCGGTCAGGTCCTCAAGGTCACCGACGCGCTGAACCACGACACCACCCAGACGTACGACACGTTCGGTCGGCCGCTGGAGAACAAGGTCGCCGTCGATCAGCTCGCCAACCGGTGGATCACCACCCCGGCCCCGAAGTACGACGCCAACGACAACGTCTACGAGTTGACGGCGCCGAACGGGGCCATCGCGACCGCCCTGTACGACAAGGCCGACCAGGCCGTCTATACGACGGCCCCGGTGGATGAGGCGGGTGACCCGGAGCGCAGGACGTCTTACACGTACGACAAGGCCGGCAACCTGCTCACCACTACTGAGCCGAAGGGAAACCTGAGCCCTGAGGCGGGTGATTTCATCACGACGAACGCCTACGACGCGATCTACCAGCTCATCAGCGTCACCAACGCCAAGAACGGGAAGATCACGTACGAGTACGACAACGTCGGAAACGTGGTCACCGCGAGCGACCCGCGCAAGAACGCCACCGCGGACACCACCGACTACACCACCAAGGTGGAGTACGACCGCGCGCACCGAATCACCAAGATGACCGACGCGATCGGCAAGTTCACCACCAGAACCTACGACCGGGACGGGAAGGTGACGGCGACCAGTGACCAGCTCGGGTACACCACCGAGGTCACCCTCGACCCGCTCGGCAAGCCGACCCAGGTCAAGGTGCCACAGCGGAACGACAACGGCACCGTCTCCTACCGGATCACGAAGTACGAGTACGACCAGGTCGGCAACCAGACCAAGGTAATCAGTCCCCGGGGTGTCGCCACTACCGATGACCCGGACGACTTCGCCTCCGTCACCGTCTACGACAAGCTGAATCGGGTCAAGGAAACCCGCACTGCCTACGACAAGGACGACAGCCGCTACACCACCGCGGACGTCACCACCTATACCTATGACGCGGCCGGTCGCCTGACCACCCAGTCTGCACCGCCGTCCTCGGGCGAGTCGGTCCGCAACGACACCACGTACACCTACTACGACAACGGGTGGACCAAGTCGTCGGCTGATCCGTGGGACATCGTCACCTCGTACAACTACGACGACCTCGGCGCCCAGACGGCGCGGACGGTCACCTCGGCCGGCGGGTCGTCGAACCGGACGATGACCTGGTCCTACTTTCCGGACGGCAAGCTGAGGTCCCGCGCGGACGACGGCGTGCCGGTCGGCAAGCAAATCGTCCTCGTCGACAACTCCGACTTCAACAACACCAGCGCAACCGGCACCTGGACCACCGCCAACACGGCTGCCGGCAGTTATGGCACCAACTACGCCACCCGATCCGCAGGGACCGGTGCGAACACCTTCACCTGGCAGTTGAACGTGCCGCAGTCCGGCACGTACGAGGTCTTTGCCCGCTACCCACAGGTCACCGGCGCGGCCACCGACGCCAAGTACACGGTGAGCCACGGCGGCGGCAACGCCACGAAGACGCTAAACCAGACCACCAACACCGGCACTTGGGTCAGCCTCGGCTCCTTCAGCTTCACGGAGGGCAACACCCACAAGGTCGCTCTGTCGGACCAGGCCACCGGCACGGTCGTCGCCGACGCGGTCAAGCTCGTTCGGGACAACTCCGGCGACACAGACGACGAGAAGCACAACTACAGCTACCGCTACGACCCCAACGGGAACCTGACTACCATCGCCGACGCTTCACCCGGTGCCCGGGTGGACAGTTACGCGGTTGCCTACACCGACCTCAACCAGGTGCAGACGGTCACGGAGAGCAAGTCCGGAGCGGTCACGGACAGCACGTCGTTCACCTACAACGAGAACAGCGCCCCGCTGACCACGACGCACGACAAGCAGTACGCCAGCTACACGTATGACCCCCGAGACCTCGTGTCGCAGGTGGTGAACGGAAAAACTGCCGCCGACCCAAACGCCAAGACCACCAGCTTCACGTACACCGACCGCCGGGAGAAGCTCAAGCAGACCAAGGGTAACGGCAACACCGTCGACTACACCTACTACCTCGACGGAATGCTCAACACTCAGATCGAGAAGAAGCCCAACGGGACGTTGGTGTCGCAGCACACCTATACCTACGACCTCAACGGCAACCGCACCCGCGACGTCGCCAAGAAGATGAACGCCGACAACCACTCGGCCTACCTCAACACCACGAGCGACTACACCTACGATCCCCGCGACCGCGTGGCTTCCGTGACCAAGACCGGCGACGGTGCGAGCACCGAAAGCTACGTCCACGACGCCAACAACAACGTCGTCAGCCAGAGCATCAAGGGCATCACGACGGCGTTCAACTACGACCGCAACCGTCTGCTGACGTCGTCAGCCGGTGGCAGCACCTGGTTGTACAACTACGACCCATTCGGGCGGCTGGACACGGTCACGCTCGGCGGCACGGTCTTGGAGCGCAACGTTTACGACGGCTTTGATCACGTCATCGAGAATCGTCAGAACACTGGCTCCGGAGCCTCGACGACCAAGTACACGTACGACCCGCTGGACCGGACGGCCACCAAGACCACCGACATCGGCAGCGCGAAGGAGAAGACCACCACCTTCAACTATCTCGGCCTCTCCAAGGAGGTGCTCGACGAGGAAGTCGCGGGCAGGCTTACCAAGTCCTACCAGTACTCCCCGTGGGGACAGCGCCTCTCCCAAATCACGCACAGCGGCGACGGGACCGAGGAGAACGCCTATTACGGATACGACCAGCACACCGACGTCGAACAGTTGACCGACGACACCGGCGACACCAAGGCCACCTACGGGTACACCGCTTACGGCAAGAACGACGATGCCCAGTTCACCGGCATCGACAAGCCTGACGCGGCCGATCCGACCAAGGAGCCGTACAACGCCTACCGGTTCAACGCCAAGCGTTGGGACCAAAGTTCGGGCGCCTACGACATGGGTTTCCGCGACTACGACCCCAATCTCAACCGGTTCCTCACCCGGGACAGCTACAACGGGGCCCTCGCCGACCTGAAGCTGGGCACGAACCCGTGGACCGGCAACCGGTACGCGTTCGGTGCCGGTAACCCCATCACCGCCGTAGAGCTGGACGGACACTGCTACCAGAACTACGTAACTGGCAACTATGAGGGCGTCGACTGCGGTACGGCGAACCAGACCGCCGCGAATTCGGAACTGTGTGAGCCGGAGTGTAGTTCGTCACCCCCAGCTGCCACCATTGATCCGACCACCGGACTGTGCGATTCGAACTGCAAGCCGATCGACGACGCGGTGGACGACTGGTATGCCGCGAACGGCTGCGACGGCACGATTTTCCCCAGCGTCTTCCACACGGCGTGCTGGGCGGATCGTGACGACATCGAGCGCCAGATCATCAACGCGGCTCTGAAGCGGCAGCAAGAAGTCGCCGGTGCCTTCCCTGCCGATATACCAGAACTTTGGAATCCGGGAACATTCAACACCTCGGAAGACAGCTTCGACTACCATTATGAAAAGCATGGCCGACCGGCGGGCGTTTCACGGGAGCAGTACCTGCGGGACGCGCAGAATTGGGCCGAGCGTTTAACGCAACCCGGCGGCAAGGCCGGTCTCAACGCGAAGCGGATGGACTTCGGCGACGGCCAGTTCGGTGTGAAGTACACGAATCCGAATGGCGGGCCGGGTGGAATCATCGGGCCAGATGGTAAGCTCGTCTCCTTCTGGTACATGAGCTAGTGGAAGCAGGGTCGATGCTGAGTTTTATCGATTCCTACATGCTGTGGCGGGCGCTGCCGTTTCCCGTAGGCGGGGCCGGTGCGGAGCTAATCGACACTCACGGTGATCTTGCAGAAGCTGACGAATACGTGACCACGGTGATTCGCTTCGTCGAGCGTGGGGTGTTCGTCGAGGCGCCTGTCGACGTCCTCTCTCTCCTGAAGGAGATCATGTCACGCCTCGATGGGATTACGGAGAGGGTCTCCGGGGACAGTCAACGAGTTGCCAGATCGCAGCATGCGTATGCGGCGTTACTGCACCTGGTTTATCGACAGTTCCTTGAGATGAATCCGGGTGACTCTCCGGCGAGGGGCTAGCGATAAATTGCATGTTCCTCTCGCTTAATCACCTCGGATGCCCAGACGGATGATTCCGAGGGGATCTGCTGGTTCGTTCGCATGAGGCGAGGGTGTTGAGGTCGCGACGCGACATCAGCACCCTCGCCGTTGCGTTGTGCGTGAAGATTTGCCGACATGCCTGCGAGGCGACTGACCTGCTGGCTGACTTCGTCGTGCGACCTGCGGGCACCTGCTGCGAGAGTGGCTCATGATGACCCCACGCCAGCGGCCGTGTTGGCAGGCCTGGATGCCCGGTCAGGACTTGGTGGTGCCGGGTGCGGTCGCCTGCGGCTGCGGCAGTTGCTCCCGAACAGGAAGGGCGGCGCGACAGTTCGGGATGCGACTCGCGCGGCTCCCGCGAAGGGTTGCAGGGACCTGCTCTGGGCAGACCGACCACGACCGAAGGTCGCTGACTTGTCGGGGGACCCAAGCCTGCGGTGTAGCGACCGGCGGCGTCTCCACGTTACCTGGACACGCGGGGCCAACAGATTGATAAACATCACTTTATTGGGTCCCGTGCTCATCTTCTCCGTGTTAGCCCGGTCGCTTAGCGTGAGCAGCGCTCATTGTCCACGGGGGAGTGGCGCATGGAGATCAACGTACGTTTGTTGGGTCCGGTGGAGCTGTCGGTGGACGGCCGGCACCTCACACCGGGATCGGCGAAGCGCCGCACCGTCCTGGCCAGCCTGGCCCTGGAGGCCAACCACCCGGTGTCCCTGCGCCGGCTGGCCGGCATGGTCTGGTCCGACCCGCCCTCGTCGGCGGTGGCCAACCTCCGCTCGCACGCCGCAGCCCTCCGGCAGGCGGTCGGGGAACGCTTGCTCGCCCGCCCTCAGGCGTACGAGCTGCGGCTGGCGCCGCACGAACTCGACGTGACCGTCTTCCAGCGACTCGCCGAGGAGGGCCGGTCCCGGCTGAGCGCGCACGATCCGGCCGGGGCGGTCGAGTCCCTGGCTGCGGCGCTGGCCCGGTGGCGTGGCGCGGCCGGTGACGGCCTGACCAGTGGTGCGGCCCTGGAGAACTGCTGCGCCAGCCTGGACGAGCAGCGGCTCCAGGTGTTCGAGGACCTGGTCGACGCCCAGCTCGCGATCGGCATGCAGGGTGACCTGCTGGCCCGGCTCCGTCGGGCGACCGCTGAGCATCCGCTGCGGGAACGGCCCTGGGGCCAGCTGATGGTGGCCCTCTACCGCAGCGGGGACGTGCCGGCGGCGCTGCTCGCCTTCCGGGAGGCCAGAACCGTTTTGGGAAAGCAGTTGGGCATCGAGCCCGGCGAGGAGCTTCAGCGTCTGCACCGGGCCGTGCTCGACCGGTCACCCGAGTTGTCGTACCAGAAGCCGCTACCCGTCTTCGCGGTCGCTCGGGATGCCGGCCGGCACAGCGGGGCCACTGTGCCACGCGAACTGCCCGCCACACTGTCGACCTTTGTCGGGCGCAGCCGGGAACAGTCGGAGATGGCAGCGGCCGTCACCGGTGGCGCGTCAGCCGCCGTCGTCCTCAGCGGGGCGCCGGGCAGCGGTAAGACGGTCCTGGCGGTCCGCGTGGCCAATGCTGTCGCCTCGGATTTCTCCGACGGTCAGGTCTTCGTCGACCTCGGCTACCAGCTGTCCGTCAGCGAGGACGACGTGCTCACCCGGGTGCTTCGGGCGCTCGACGTTCGCGGCGCGACGGCTCCTGAGCGGACCGGCGAGCGGGCCGGCATGGTCCGCTCCCTGCTGGCCGAGCGCAGAGTCCTCATCGTGGTGGACGGCGTGACGCACGCCACGCAGGTGCGGGCGCTGGTCCCGGCCGCTCCCGGCTCCGCGCTGATCGTGGTGGCCCATCGCCGCCTGCGCCATCTCGACGGCGTACGCCGGGTGGACCTCGACCCCTTGTCGGTCGAGGACGGGCGTGCGCTGTTGGACGCGTTCGGCATTGCGCAGCGGTTGGCTGCCGCGCCCACCGAGGCCGACGAGCTGGTCCGCCTCTGCGGCGGTTCGCCGCTGGCCCTGCGCGTGGTGGCGTCCAGGATGGTCGCCCGGCCGTCGGCACCGGTGACCGGCCTGGTGCGGGAGCTGCGGGATCCCTGGCACCGGCTGGACTGGCTGACCGACGACGACCTGTCGGTGCGGGAGCGCATCGACCTGGGATACGCGGCGGTCCGCGCCGACGACGAGCTGGTCGGGCGAGTGTTCGCTCTGCTGGGCAGTGAGCCGGAGGCCTCGGTGCCCTCGGGCGACACGGTGGCCCGGCTGGGTGTGCCGGTCGGGCGGGTGTGGCGGGCGCTGGAGAAGCTGCTGGACGCCCACCTGATCTGCCTCGACGCTTCGGGTGGGCTCCGGCTGCCGCCGCTGGTGCGGGACTATGCCGCCGAACTGGCGCGGCTGTCGGCGCCAGCGCTGCACCCGCTACCGACATGGCGCACCGACGTCACCCCGGCTCCCACCGCCTTCCGGCGTCGCGACCACCACACCGACAACTAGTCGTCCCACTGCCGGCTGTCGGGTCGTTGACCTGGGATGATCGGCCACTTCGGCGCGTACCACTGCTGCTCGCCGGCGTGGTCGCGCTGCTCGCGGCGGCCTGCACCCCGACCGACCCCGGCGGCGCGGCCCCGGCGCCCTCGACGGCGAGCGCACCCGGCGCGACCGCTGCCCCCACCACGCCCGCCGCCACCCCGGCCGCGCCCCCGCCGACCCGCACAGGGCAGCCGCCGGTGGCCGGCGACTGGCACGTCACCTACGGCTGGGCGGTGCCGGCCACGCCGGCCCGGGTGGAGCACTGGGTGAGCGTGCCGGTCGACCCGCAGCCCGGCGAGCCGCTGCCGCCGTTGGTGCAGGTGCAGGTGCAGGTCGGCGACCATCCGGCGGAGGGGTTCGGCCGGATCAGCTTCGCCTTCCGGGGGCCGACCCCGTCCTACCAGGTGGCCTACGTGGACCGGCTGGAGACCGAGGGACAGGGCACGGTAATCGAGCTGCCCGCCACGGCGGACCTGGCGGTCCGGTTCAGCCCGGCGCAGGCCCACGACGCGCACGGCCGCGCCACCGCGACGATGCCGCCGGCCACCATCGGCTACCCGACGCTGCGCGGCTGGGCGGCGGCCGGTGACTTCGAGGGGCAGGTCAGCTTCGGCCTCGGCGTCGCGCGCACCGTGGCGGTGCGGTGCAGCGAGTCCACCCGGCCGGACGGGGCCCACGTGATCTCGGTGGACGTGCGGCGCGACTGAAACCCGAACGCACCGGGCGGCGCGGTCGGGTCAGACCTCACCCCGGACGATAGCCACTGCGACCCGGCAGAACTCGTCCATGTCCGGGTTGAAGCCGGCGGCGATGTCCGGGTGCAGCCCGGACCGGGTCTCGTCGAGCAGCCGACGGCAGACCTCCTCGACCGGCTCGCCCGCGTAGGAGGCGCGAACCCGGTCGGTGGCCGCCTGCAGGGCCGAGGTCAGCTGATCCTCCAGCGGGCCGCGCAGCTTCTGCTGCACCGGATCCAGCCCGCTCGGATCGAGCGTGACATGTGGCTCCGACATCGGCGCTCCCTTCATCGGCGTCCGCGATACCCCACCGCGGCCGTCGGTCAAACCGCCGTCGGCACGGCGGCCACCCGGACCTGGTACGAGAAGTCCTCGGCCGGCTCCTCGGCGTACGCCAGCCGGCGGATCTGCCGGTCGTCGCCGTAGAGGGCGACGTCGACCAGCACCCCGAGGTGGGCCAGGCCGATGTTCGCCACCCGCTTCTTGTCCTGGAGCACCGCGCAGACCCCGCCCAGCAGCGTGCTGGCGTCGGAGGTGCGGTGCCCGGGCGGACAGCGCAGGATCACGTCCACCTCGACCGGACCGGCGAGCGGGGTCCAGCCGGTGCGCTGGGCCGCCGTGCAGGCGGCCTGGAGCAGGGCACGGACCCTCGTCGCCTGCCGGTGCCCGGCGGCGAAGAGGGACAGGGCCTCGGTCTTGACCGGGGGCAGGCCGCTCACCTCGAACGTCAGGGCGAGAGCGCGGGTGTCCTGCACGACGGCACCTCCTCGTTGGGCTGATCCTGCCCAACCGGTGGGACCGCAGAGGGATGTTCGCGCGAGAACCAACCGATCGGGCGGGCTGGGGTCGGCCGGAGGCGTATCGACTTCGACGGCGACGCGCTGGCTGCGGAGCAGACCTGACGCTAACCCACCGGGGCGCACGCTGGGTAGCCTCACCGTCCACAGCCTGGGACGTGCGCCGGCCGCCCGGCCCGCGCGGCCCCGGATGCCCGGCCGCCCGGCCCGCGACGCCCGGCCGGTCCTGCTCCGCCCCGGCCGGCCCGGCCCGGCCCGGCCCCGCCCTGGCCTCGGCCGGCCCCGGCGGTCCGCCGCGCGGTGTGAGCCGTCCCACCAGGTGACCTGTGGTGTCCGTCCCGTGACCGCCACGTTTCACGACGTCGCAGGTCGGGCACTGTCCAGCGCACGAAACGCCCGGGGCGCGGGCGAAACGGTGCGTGGCCGGTGTCCCGACCGTCTCGCCGTGCGCCGGGGCACGGGTGACCTCCCCGGCTCTTCGCCAACGGAAGGGGGAGGGCGATGACGACAGACCCCGACAGGGCCGCGCGACGGCGGCGACCGGCACGGCGTGCGGCGGCGGCAGCCGCCGCACTGGCGTTGACGGCGCCGCTGGCCGCCTGCGGCTCCGGCGGTGACGGCGGCCCGCCGACGATCAACCTGTACTACCCGCCGGAGCAGAACCTGCAGAAGGTGGTCGACGACTGCAACGCCCGCGCCGACGGGCGCTACCGGATCGTCTACCGGGTGCTGCCCCGGCAAGCCGACGAGCAGCGGGTGCAGATGGTGCGCCGGCTCGCCGCGCAGGACAGCGGCATGGACGTGCTCGGCCTCGACATCACCTGGACCCAGGAGTTCGCCAGCGCCGACTGGATCCGGGAGTGGACCGGCCAGGACAAGGCCGAGGTGGAGCAGGGCACCCTGGCCGGCCCGCTGGACACCGCCCGCTACGAGGGCAAGCTGTACGCGGCGCCGAAGAACACCAACGTCCAGCTCCTCTGGTACCGCACCGACCTGGTGCCGGAGCCGCCGAAGACGTGGGACGAGATGATCAGCGCGGCCCAGCAGCTCAAGCAGCAGGGCAAGCCGTACCAGGTGCTCACCATGGGCGCCCAGTACGAGGGTCTGGTCGTCCTCTACAACACCCTCGCGGAGAGCGCCGGCGGCAAGATCCTCAGCGACGACGGCAAGCGGGCCGTGATGGACGCCGGCACCGTGCGGGCGCTCGACCAGCTCAAGAAGTTCGCCACGTCGGGCGTGACGTCGCCGTCGTTCGCCAACGCCACCGAGGACCCGGTCCGGCTGGAGTTCCAGTCCGGCGCGGGCGCCTTCCAGGTCAACTGGCCGTTCGTGTATCCGGCCATGCAGGAGGCGAACCCGGAGCTGGCGCAGAAGGTGAAGTGGGCCCGGGTGCCGGGCGCCGACGCGAACACCCCGAGCAAGGTCACCATCGGCGGGGTCAACCTGGCGGTCAGCACCTACTCGAAGCACCCGGGGGAGTCCTTCGAGGCCGCGAAGTGCATCCGCGACGCCGAGCACCAGAAGTTCTCCGCCGTCAACGACGGCGTCCCGCCGACCATCGAGCGGGTCTACGACGACCCGGAGATGGACAAGGCGTACCCGATGAAGGACACCATCCTGGAGGAGCTCAAGGAGCCGGCGGTCCGGCCGCTGACCCCCGCGTACCAGAGCATCTCCACGGTGATGTCGGCGATCCTGTCGCCGCCGTCCGGCATCCGGCCCGAGCAGACCGCGGACGAGCTGCGCTCGGCGATCGCCGACGCCCTCGAGTCGAAGGGGGTCCTGCCGTGAGCACCCGTCACCGCTTCGCCGACGACCGTCCGGAGGCGATCGCATGAGCATCAACGCCACACCCGCCGGCGCGGACGTCGCGGCCGAGGCCGAACGCCCCACCGGCCGGCACGCCGCGGTGCCCGGGCAGCGCGCCGGCCGCCGACCCAGGCCGGCGCTGAGCGAGAACAAGCGGGCCGAGCGACGCCTCGGCTGGCTGCTCTGCGCGCCCGCCGCCCTGGTCATGGTGCTGGTCACCGCGTACCCGATCCTCTACTCGGTCTGGCTGTCCCTGCAGCGCTTCGACCTGCGCTTCCCGGACGAGCGCGAGTTCGTCGGGCTGGACAACTACGTGACCGTGCTGACCAACCAGTTCTGGTGGACCGCGTTCGGGGTGACCGCCCTGATCACCGTGGTCACCGTCGTGGTCGAGCTGGTGCTCGGCATGGCGCTGGCCCTGATCATGCACCGGACCCTGGTCGGCCGGGGCATCGTCCGCACCGCGGCGCTGATCCCGTACGGCATCGTCACGGTGGTGGCCGCGTTCTCCTGGCGGTACGCCTGGACGCCCGGCACCGGCTACCTGGCCAACCTCCTCGACGGCAGCGCCCCGCTCACCGAGCGGGCCAGCTCGCTGGCGATCATCATGCTGGCCGAGATCTGGAAGACCACCCCGTTCATGGCGCTGCTGCTGATGGCCGGGCTGGCGCTGGTGCCCGAGGACCTGCTCAAGGCGGCCTCCACCGACGGCGCGACCGGGTGGCAGCGGTTCACCAAGGTGATGCTGCCGGTGATGAAGCCGGCCATCCTGGTCGCCCTGCTCTTCCGCACCCTGGACGCGTTCCGGGTCTTCGACAACATCTTCGTGCTCACCTCGGGCGCCAACGAGACCTCGTCGGTGTCGATGCTCGCCTACAACAACCTGATCCGGGGCTTGAACCTCGGCATCGGCTCCACGATGTCGGTGCTGATCTTCCTCACCGTGGCGATCATCGCGTTCGTCTTCGTGAAGCTGTTCGGCACCGCTGCCCCGGGCAGCGACGACGGGGAGAGGCGCTGACATGGCAGTGGAAACCACCACCCGGGCGAAGGTGCGCTGGGGCCTGCTGGACGTCGTGGTCGTCGTCTTCGCGTTGGTCCCGGTGCTCTGGATCGCCTCGCTGTCGTTCAAGACCTCGGCCACGCTCACCGACGGCAAGTTCTGGCCGCGGGAGTGGACGCTGGACAACTACCGGACCATCTTCGACACCGACCAGTTCGTCCGGGCCCTGATCAACTCGATCGGCATCGCGCTGATCGCCACCGCCATCGCGGTGGTGCTCGGGACGATGGCCGCGTACGCGATCTCCCGGCTGGACTTCCCCGGCAAGAAGGTGCTGGTCGGCGTCTCGCTGCTGATCGCGATGTTCCCGCAGGTGTCGCTGGTGTCGCCGCTGTTCGAGATCGAACGGCAGCTCGGCATCTTCGACACCTGGCCGGGGCTGATCCTGCCGTACATCACGTTCGCGCTGCCGCTGGCGATCTACACGCTGTCGGCGTTCTTCAAGCAGATCCCGTGGGACCTGGAGAAGGCGGCGAAGATGGACGGCGCCACCCAGGGCCAGGCGTTCCGGCGGGTGATCGCGCCGCTGGCCGCGCCCGGCGTGTTCACCACGGCCATCCTGGTCTTCATCTTCTGCTGGAACGACTTCTTGTTCGCGATCACGCTCACCTCGACCGAGCGGTCCCGCACGGTGCCGGTGGCGCTGCAGTTCTTCACCGGCGAGTCGCAGTTCGAGGACCCGACCGGGGCGATCTGCGCCGCCGCCGTGGTGATCACCGTGCCGATCATCCTGTTCGTGCTCTTCTTCCAGCGCCGCATCGTCTCCGGCCTGACCTCCGGCGCAGTCAAGGGATAGGTGATAGCAGTGGCTGACATCGTGCTGGACAAGGTGAGCAAGCGGTTCCCGGACGGGACCACCGCGGTGCGGGACGTCGACCTGGAGATCGCCGACGGCGAGTTCGTGATCCTGGTCGGCCCGTCGGGCTGCGGAAAGTCCACCACCCTGAACATGATCGCCGGGCTGGAGGACATCAGCTCCGGTGAGCTGCGCATCGGTGGCGAGCGGGTGAACGACAAGGCGCCCCGGGAGCGGGACATCGCCATGGTCTTCCAGTCGTACGCGCTCTACCCGAACATGACCGTGCGGGAGAACATGGCGTTTCCCCTGCGGCTGGCGAAGCTGGACAAGGAGACCATCAACCAGAAGGTCGACGAAGCGGCGAAGGTGCTGGAGCTGACCGCGCTGCTGGACCGCAAGCCGGCCAACCTCTCCGGTGGGCAGCGGCAGCGGGTGGCGATGGGCCGGGCGATCGTGCGCCAGCCCAAGGCGTTCCTGATGGACGAGCCGCTGTCCAACCTGGATGCCAAGCTGCGGGTGCAGATGCGCACCGTGGTGTCCCGGCTGCAGAAGCAGCTCGGCACCACCACCGTCTACGTCACCCACGACCAGACCGAGGCGATGACCCTCGGCGACCGGGTGGTGATCATGCGGGGCGGCGCGGTGCAGCAGGTCGGCCCGCCGCAGGAGCTCTACGACCACCCGCGCAACCTGTTCGTGGCCGGGTTCATCGGCTCACCGTCGATGAACTTCCTGCACGCCGCGGTCGCGGACGGCCGGCTGCGGACGGCGCTCGGCGACGTGCCGATCGGGGACCGGATCCGCCGCCAGCTCGAAGGGGCCGACGCGCCCCGGGAGCTGATCCTCGGCATCCGACCCGAGCACTTCGAGGACGCCGAGCTGCTGGACGAGGAGACCCGCCGGCGGGGCATGGAGTTCGACGCTCCCGTCGAGATCGTCGAGTCGATGGGCTCCGACAAGTACGTCTACTTCACCGTCGAGGGTGAGCGGGCCACCGCCGCCGAGCTGGAGGAGTTGGCCGCCGACGCCGGCGCGGCCGACTTCAGCGGCGCGGGGTCGAACCTGGTCACCCGGCTCTCCGCCGAGTCGCCGGTACGCGAGGGCGAACAGCGCCGGGTCTGGTTCAACCTGGAGAAGATCCACCTGTTCGACCCGGCCACCGGCCGGAACCTGACCCTGCACGAGGGCCGGGCGGCAGGCGCGCTGGCCGACTGACCGCAAACGCGAGGCCGTGGGCCGGGGGCGAAGTCAACCCCCGGCCCACGGCTTCTGGCCCCGGTCCTCGGCCGCTTGCCCCCCGACCCTCGGGCCGGTCAACGGTTGTCGCCGCTGCCACCCAGCACGCCCCGGCTCTGGCGGCTGGCGACCTTGGCCAGGTTGGCCGCCGCGATGTCGTCCAGCGACAGGTCGAGATAGTCCGCGAGCACCGCCAGGTACCAGAGCACGTCACCGAGTTCCTTCGCGATGTCGGCCCGGTCGATCCGCGACTCGTCGCTGTCGTGGTCGCGGACCCACTTCTTGAACTTCTCGGCGATCTCGCCGGACTCGCCGACCAGCCCGAGCACCAGGTGGAGCAGCTCGTTCGGCCGGTCGCGTGAAGCGGCGGTACGCAGAGCGCCACGCTGATAGTCATTCAGATCCACGGCGGACCAGTATGTCGGACCCCTCTCACCCGACCGCCCGCCCCCGCCACGGCGGCAGGATGGGCGCACCCCCACACCCGGCCCGACCCCTGCTGGCGGTTACCGAATGTAATCGCACCTATCGCCCGACGGGAGGGCGGTCCGGTGCCTTTGCTCTGCAGCCATCGGCGCAGCATCCAACGGAGTGTGAGTGCTGCGTCCGTGGCTGCAGAGCAAAGGCGGCGACCAGGGCGGGTGCCGGTTCGGCGGCGCGGGCAGGAAACGCCAGGTCAATGGCGTGCGGGCGAAGATTGCGGCAAAGGCCTGCCCCGACCGCTGGTGACGCTCAGTGATGCATCGGCCGGGGCCGGGCCGGAACGGCAGTGATCACCAAGAGTGACGAAGCGGTAGGCCCAGGTAGTGGGCGTAGGCGGCCAGGGCGGACTCCACCCGGGCCCGCAGGGCCGCGTCGAACGGGGTCAACTGCTGGACGGTGACCGTGACGGCGCGCTTCCCGACCGTCCGCTTCCAGGTGCCCACCACCCGGCCGCCGCGTACCACGGTCGACTGGAAGATCCCGTTGTTGCCGGGGACCACGGCGTTGGCGTGCGCCGGGTCGAGCATCAGCGAGCGGTCCCGGAAACCGAGCAGGTATTCGTCGAAGCCGGGCAGCGTGTGCACGTCGTCGACCGGCTCGCGTGGGGCGTCCAGCAGCGCGGCGTCGACCGCCGCCGCCACACCGTCGACCTCGACCGGGGCCAGCGCGTCACCGGCCACCGCGAGGCCACGGCGGGCGTCGGTGACGGTCAGCCCGGTCCACCGGGCGAGGTCGTGCGCGGTGACCGGGCCGTGGCTGCGCACGTAGCGCCGCGCCAGGATGCCGAGCGCCTCGTCGCGCTCCGGCCGGCGCGGCTCGGGCACCCACTCGTCCAGCAGGGCGAACGTCTGCTCCTTGCCCACCTGGGGGGCGATGCAGGTGACGCCGCGCTGGCTCGCGTACCAGAGCAGGTGATAACCCCGCTGGCCTGCGGTGTCCAGGCCGGCGGCGCGGAGCGCGTCCAGGCACTCGGCACGGGTCAGCCGGCCCCCGCCGGCCAGGGCGGCGCCGAGCACGTCGGCGGCCCGATCGGCGTCGGCCGCGGTGAGGCCGAGCTGGGCCTGCCGGGTAGCGGCCGAGGCCAGCATCCGCACCCCGGTCACCGCGAGCATCCAGTGGGCGTCGCGGGACGGCACCAGATGGACGGTGCCGCGCATCGGCCAGGTCCGGAGCGCCTCGCGCCGCTCCAGCGCCGCGCGCACATCCGCCTGGGTGCGACCCGGCAGGCGTACGCCGAGCGACCACTCGCCGCTCGCCACGTCCTGGGCCTGCATGGCGCCGAACCACTCGACCACCTCGGCCACCCCGCTCGGACGCGCCGCCGGGTGCGGGCGAAGCAGCAGGCTGGTCATCCGCAGCGCCAGCGCCTCGGCGCCGGTGAGGCGTACGGTCACGGGCGGCCCTTCGTCGGCGGTGGACGGCCAGCATAGATCGCCGGTACGACGTGCCAACCGCCGACGACCGGGCGGGCGGCCATCGCCCACCCGCCCGCGACGCACGTCGGTCAGCGGTTCCGGCGGGCACGCTCCGGCACGTCGGCGTCCACCAGTTCCCGGCGGACCTGCGCGTTGACCGGCTGCTCCTCGACGATCTCGTCCTTGGTCAGCCGGACCCGCTCGACCGGGACCTGCTCCTTGCCGACCACCGGACGCTCGGCGCGCAGCTCCATCTCGCGCTGCTCCTCGCCGATCTCCGCGCGGGCGGCACTCCGGTCGGCCTCGCTGACCGGCTCGTGCACCACGGTCACCTCGTCGTGCTCGACCGGAACACTCGTCTGCACGTTCTCGGTCACCACCCGCTTGTTCAGGCGGGCCGTGCCGGCCGGCTCGCTCTCGGTGCCGACCCGCAGCCGCTCCTCGGACCGGGTCACCTCCGGCGCGCCGGGCATCCGCTGCGGCGGCCGCTCGGCCTGCTCCCCGAGCTGGTAGTGCTGGTACAGCTGGGTGAGCTGATCCACGCTGAGCGGCTGGTCGGTGCCGGTCTCGACGGCCGGGGCGCTGCGGACGGTCGCCTTGTCGTACGGCACCTGGAGCGGGCCGTCCGGCTGCATCCGGGCCGCCTGGAGCGGAGCCATCTGCTCACGGTGGCCCATCACCCCGGTCTTCACGCTGACCCAGGTCGCCTCCCCGGCGGCGTCGGCCCAAACCTGGGCCACACTGCCGATCTTGGCGCCCGAGCGGTCCTGGACATCCTGCCCGTACAGCGAACGCACCTGCTGCTCGGTCAGTCGCATGGTTCGTCCTTCCTCTCGTGGGTCACGGCGTGAGTCCCCGGCGGTGCGCCTGGCATTCCGCGAAACCGGGACGAATAGGAGGAGCAGTGGCGGCAGTGCCGGAAATGCCCGTCGACGCGACGCATGAAGGCCGCTGGAGCGGGGATGCGCCGCCGGAGATCGGTGCGAGGAACGCGAGGAACGCGAGGTGTGTGATGACAGCGTCCAGTGAACCGGCGCCGGGTGCCGGCCGAAGTGCCGCCGCCCGGCCAGCGGCCGGACCCACCCAGGCGAAGACCAGCGCCGCGGCGACGTTCGCGCTCGTGTTCGGGGTGGCGGCCCTGCTCAGCGTGCTCACCGCGATCCTGGCCTCGGTCGGGCTGCTGCTCGGGATCATCGGCGTCATCCTGGGCATCGTCGGGCTGCGGATGAGCCGGCGCCCGGGCGTCACCGGGCGGGGCGTGGCGATCGGCGGCCTGGTGCTCAGCGTGCTGGCGGTGCTGCTCGGGCTCGCCCTCGCCGCCGGCATCAGCACGTTCATCAACAACCAGCAGGCGGTGGACCGGCTGGAGAAGCGGGTGAGCGACCTGCGGGACAAGCTCGACTGAGCGTCGCTGGGGGAGTGAGCCCCTGATCGCGCTACGCCAGCCGCGTTGCCGGCGGAGCGCGATCCCCCGTTCAGGTGCCCCGGTGCAGGGGCGGCGGCTGTGCCGGCACCGGTGCGAACAGGATCCCCGGTGCCAGCGACCCAGGCGGCGCTTCCCTCCGGAACTTGCGCAAATCTTGAGCCCCGACAAGTGATTGACAGCGGTGCGCGGCCGGCCTCCGTACCGGCCCGTTTGGTCGGGTCCGCAACGGGTAGCCGTCGGCGCTGACCGACACCGAGGAGGACACGTCTGATGGATGGCCAGGTCAAGGCCGCGGTGATCTACTACAGCGCGACCGGAATCACGTATCAGATGGCGCAGGCGGCGGTCGAGGCCGCCGGTGAGGCCGGGGCCGAGGTGCGCCTGCGCAAGGTCCGCGAGCTGGCGCCCGACGAGGCGATCCGCTCCAACTCGGGATGGCAGGCGCACCGCCTGGAGACGCAGGACGTGATGGAGGCCCAGCCGGACGACCTGTCCTGGGCCGACGTGGTGATCATGGGATCGCCCACCCGTTACGGGATGGTCGCGGCGCAGCTCAAGCAGTTCATCGACACCACCGGCCCGCTCTGGGCCCAGGGCGCGCTGGCCAACAAGGTCTACAGCGGCTTCACCTCGACGGCGACCTCACACGGCGGCCAGGAAGCCACCCTGCTCTCGCTGTTCACGATCTTCTACCACTGGGGCGGCATCGTGGTGACCCCCGGCTACACCGACCCCAGCCAGTTCGTCGCCGGCAACCCGTACGGCGCCTCGCACACCAGCAACAACGGGGAGATCGCCCCGGACCACCTGGCCCTCGGCGCCACCGCGCTCACGGCCAAGCGGGCGGTGCAGATGGGCGCCGCGCTGAAGCGGGGCCTGGCCGGCTGAGCGTGACGGGCGACCGGTGGCCGGGCGAGGGCTCTCGAACCCGCCCGAACCACCGGTCACCGCATGCCCTACCCGCGATCGTCCGATCCATGCCCGGTGAGCGCCGGTCGGGCGAGAAGATGGCCGAGCAGCTCCGCCAGCACCGCCATCCCGTCCCGGCTGAGCACCGACTCCGGGTGGAACTGCACGCCCGCGAAACCGGACCCGCGCAGCGCGTGCACCGACCCGTCCACCGGGTCGCGGGACAGCTCCACCGGCCCGTACGGGCCGGCCAGCCGGTCCACCCCGGCGCGGGCCGTGAAGCTGGAGTAGAAGCCGACCCGGCGGGGCGTGCCGAAGAGCGTCACCTCCCGCTGCAACCCCTGGTAGGGCGCGTCCCGGCGGTCCAGCGGCAAGCCGAGCAGGCCGGCGAGCAGCTGGTGGCCCAGGCAGACCGCGAGGGTCGGTCGGGCCGCCGCCAGTAAGTCGGCCAGCAGCCGGCGCAGCGTCGCCATCTTCGGGTCGGCCAGGTCGTTCGGGTCACCCGGGCCGGGGCCGACCACCACGAGGTCGTACCCGTCGACCGGGCCGGGACGGTGCCAGTCGCGGCGGCTCACGGCCAGCCCGAGCGCGCCGAGCTGGTGGGCGAGCATCCCGGTGAAGGTGTCCTCGCCGTCCACGATCAGCGCCCGCCGGCCGGCCAACCCCGGCAGCGCGGTCGCGCCCGGGGTGCGCTGGTCCAGCCAGAACCGGGCCAGCGGCGCGTTGCGGGCGGCCAGCGCGGCGCGTACCTGCGGGTCCTCGGTCAGCGGCGGGGCCGGCGCCCGGCGCGGCGCGGCCGGGTCGGTGCCCCGGTCGCCCGCCGGGACCTGCGGGCCGAGCCCGAACGCGGCCAGCACGCCCGCCGCCTTCGCGTGCGTCTCGGCCACCTCGCCGGCGGCGGTGGAGTGCCGGACCAGGGTGGCCCCGACCGGTACCCGCAGCTCACCGCCGGGGGAGAGCTCGGCGGTGCGGATCAGGATCGGCGCGTCCAGGGTCTGCCGGCCCTCGGCGTCCCGGCCGAGCAGGGCGAGCACCCCGGCGTAGTAGCGGCGGCCGGTCCGCTCGTGCCGGGCGATCACCCGGCAGGCGTTCTCCATCGGGCTGCCGGTCACGGTCGGGGCGAACATGGTTTCCCGCAGCACCTCCCGCACGTCGCGGGAGCCGCGGCCGGCGAGCAGGTACTCGGTGTGCGCCAGGTGGGCCATCTCCTTCAGGTACGGCCCGACCACCTGGCCGCCGTGCTCGGCGACCGTCGCCATCATCTTCAGCTCCTCGTCGAGCACCATGTACAGCTCCTCGACCTCCTTGTCGTCGTGGAGGAAGTCGAGCAGGGCCGCCCGGTCCGCTTCCGCGCCGGTGTGCCGGAAGGTGCCGCTGATCGGGTTCATCATCACCAGGCCGTCGTCCACGCTGACGTGCCGTTCCGGGCTCGCCCCGACCAGCGTCCGGGTGCCCGTGTGCACCACGAAGGTCCAGTACGCCCCGCGCTCGCCGAGCAGCAGCCGGCGCAGCGCGGCCAGGGCCGCCACCAGCGGCTCGCCGACCACGGTGGCCCGCAGCGTGCGGTGGATGACGAAGTTGGCGCCCGCGCCCCCGCCGATCTCCTCGGCCAGCACCCGGCCGACGACCTCGGCGTACTCGGCGTCGGAGATGTCGAACGCGGCGTCGCGGGTCACCACCGGCAGGTCCGGCAGCGCAGCCACCACTTCGCCGAGCGGGATCCGCCGGTGCTGGGTGACCGTCAGGTACTCCATCGGCGTGCCGTCGTCGACGCAGGCGAAACCGCGCTCGGCGACCTGCCGGAACGGGACCAGGGCCAGCGTGCGCGGCCCCGGTCCGCCCTCGGGCAGGGGCAACTCGGCGAGCTGGTCGGCGGTGCGTACCGGGCCGGTGAACAGGTCGACGTGATCCGCGCCTTCGCGGCGGACGAGGGCGAACGGGCCGGGGTCGCGGCCGGCGGCGACGGCGGCGAGCGGGTCGTGCGGGCGGGTCATCGGGTCTCCTCGGTGGGCCGGAGGCCGCCGGTGGGGGCGACCCGGTGCACCGGGATGGACCGGCGGCCGCCTCGTCGGGCGGCCGCGTGGGGAAGCTACGCGCGGGGGTGGGCCGCCGGGTCGGCGGGCCACCAGCAGGACAGGTGCGCGGGCATGACGATCACTGTACGCGAGCCGACCGTGCCGGGGAACCCGTTCGACGCGTCCGGGGCGCGCGGATCTTGGCTTCGCCGCCCGTCCCGGCGGGTAGGTTGACCGTCGATGGACATTCTCGCGGTGGATCTGGGCACCTCATCGGTACGGGGACTCGTGCTCGACGCGGGCTGCGCCCCGCGTCCCGGCGCGCTCGCCCGCCGCAAGGTGCACCTGAGCACCGGCGAGGACGGCACCGGCACCCTGGACGGGCCCGGCTACCTGGCCAGCCTCTTCGAGTGCCTGGACGAGTTGGCCGCCGGCGGGCACCTGCACGACGTCGGGCTGGTCGCGCTCTCCGCGCAGTGGCACTCGGTGCTGCCGCTGGGCGTCGACGGCGCCCCGCTCGGCCCGGTGCTGACCTGGTTGGACACCCGCCCCACGCCGGCCAGCGGGCCCGGGCCGGCCGATGCCGAGGCGTTCCACCAGCGCACCGGCACCTGGTGGCACCGCTGCTACTGGACGGTCCGGCTGCCCTGGCTGCGACAGCAGTGCGGATCCCGGGTGGACCGGTTCGTGGGGCTGGTCGAGTACATCCTCGGCGCGCTGCTCGACGAGGCGCCGATGTCCATGTCGATGGCCTCCGGCACCGGGCTGCTGGACCTGCGCCAGCTCGTCTGGGACGACGAGGCGACCGAGCTGGCCGGCGTACGCCCGGCGGAGCTGCCGGCGGTGGCGCCGCAGGGCTGGCACGGCCGGCTCCGCCGCGAGCATGCCCGCCGCTGGCCGGCGCTGGCCCAGGCCAACTGGTCCGCCCCGGTCGGCGACGGGGCCGCCTCCAACGTCGGCTCCGGCTGCGTCGACCCGTCCCGGGCGGCGGTCACGGTGGGCACCTCCGCCGCGGTACGTCTGCTCCAGGCGGTACCGGCCGGGGCCGAGCTGCCGCCGCTCGCCGCCGAGCTGTGGCGCTACCGGGTCGACGACGAGTACGTGGTGACCGGGGCGGCGTACTCCAGCGGGGGCAACCTGTACGCCTGGGCGCGGCGGGAGCTGCAGCTGCCCGAGGGCGCCGAGCTGGAGGTGGCGCTGGCCGGGGCGGCCCGGCGCCCGCACGTCCGGGTCAATCCGCGGTTCGGCGGCGACCGGCCGCCCGGCGTCGCGCCCGCCGGCTCGGGGAAGCTGGCCGGGCTCACCTTCGGCAGCACCGCCGTGGACATCCTCGCCGGGATGATGACCGGGCTGTGCGGGATCATCGCCGACGACCTGGCCGTGCTGGAGACGGGCGTCGCGGGCCCGACCGAGGTGGTGCTGGGTGGCGGCGCCATGGCCGGCTCCGCCTGGTGGCGCGCCGCGTTCGTCCAGGCGCTGGCCCCGCGCAGCGTGTGCTACCAGCGCAACCCGGAGGTCGGTGCGATCGGCGCGGCGCTGGTGGCCACGGGCCGCATCGCCACCGCGGCGGGCATCGACGGGATCGGCCGGACGGACGAGCCCGATCCACCGAACACCGTAGGCGGGGCCCGGCCGGGCTGACTTTCCTGGTCGCGGCGGTCGGGCAGCCGTTGACACCGTCCGGTGGCCTGGTTGGATGGAGCCCGCTCCCCGTCGCGTGGGAGTCGTGGGGACCGAGGAGGCAGGTGTGGGGGGAGGCGCCGAGCCGGCTCGTGGTCCGGCCGCGTCGCGCCGGAGTCCGGCCGAGGACCGGCCGGCGGCGACCCGGCGATCCGTCTTCCGGTTGCGGGACTGGCGGATGGGCACCAAGCTCGCCACCGTGCTGGTCATCCCGTCCGTCGCCTTCCTGGTGCTGGCCGGCGTGCAGACCAGCGCGCTGGTCGGGCGGACCACGGCGCTGAGCACGTTCGCCCAGCAGGTCGGCATCGGCCGGCAGATCACCACCGCGGTGGACCGGCTCCAGCAGGAGCGGGACCGGGCCGCCGGCGAGCTGGCGGCGCTGCGCGACGCGATCGCCGCCGGCGAGCGGTTCGCGGCGGTCGCCACGCTGAAGCCGTTGCAGGCGGCGTCCGACCAGGCGATGTCCGAGCTGCGCGAGGCCGCCGAGCCGCTCGCCGGGGCCAGCGCCTCCTGGCGGGTCGCGTACTCGGAGGTGTTGGAGGCGTACGACCAGGTCGTCTACATCCGGGCGGCGATCCCGCCGGCCGTGCTCAGCAGCGACACCATCCTCAGCAACTACCACCGGGCGGTGTCCGCGCTGCTGAACCTGCTGGCCGAGCCGTCGCCCGGCGACGACCAGCGGGCGCTCACCGACGCGGTGCTGCGCTACGTGCAGCTCTCCCGGGTCAAGGAGCTCTCCTCCCGGATCCGGGCCGAGCTCTACGCGGCCGCCCGCGGCGGCCGGTACGAGGCCGACGACCAGGTGACCCTGAGCGACCTGCGCGCCCAGCAGCTCACCGCGCTGGGCGCGTTCCGGGTCGCGGCCACCACCGAGCAGGTCCGCCGCTACGACCAGACGTCGGTGGATCCGGCGTTCGTGGCGGCCACCAAGCTGGAGGAGAAGAGCCTGCCCACCGGCACCGCCGCGCCGGCGGTGCTGCCCGCGCCGCAGTGGTGGGCGGCCAGCGAGCAGCGCCAGGAGCTGCTGCGCCAGCTCGAGGGGGAGGTCCTCGGCGACGCGGTCCGCCAGGCCGACGACGCCAGCGCCGGCCAGCTGCGCGACACCCTGCTGGTGGTGGGCGGCATCGTGGCGGTGCTGCTGGTCGCCGTGCTGATCTCCCTGCTGGTGGGCCGCTCCATCGCCCGCTCGATGCGGCTGCTGCGCAGCCAGGCGCTGCGCATCGCGCAGGTCGAGCTGCCGCACACCCTGCACCGGCTGCGGGTGGTGGACCGCCCGGTGGGCGCGATCGAGGTGGCGCCGGCGGTGGTCACCTCCCGCGACGAGCTGGGCGAGCTGGCCGAGGCGTTCGTGGCGGTGCACCGCAGCGCCGTCGACGTGGCGGTGGAGCAGGCGATGATGCGGCGCAACGTCAACGCCATGTTCGTCAACCTGGCCCGGCGCAGCCAGGTGCTGGTGGAGCGGCAGCTCGAACTCCTCGACGACCTGGAGCGCGAGGAGAGCGACCCGGAGCAGCTGGAGAACCTGTTCAAGCTCGACCACCTGGCCGCCCGGATGCGGCGCAACGACGAGAGCCTGCTGGTGCTCGCCGGCAGCGAGTCCAGCCGCCGGTGGAACCGCCCGGTCGGGCTGGGGGCGGTGCTGCTCGCCGCGAGCGCCGAGATCGAGCAGTACCAGCGGGTGCGCCACGAGGCGCCGGCCGACCTGCACGTGCGCGGGCACGCCGTCGGCGACCTGGTGCACCTCTTCGCCGAGCTGCTGGAGAACGCCACCGCCTTCTCCCGCCCGGACACGATGGTCCGGGTGGTCACCCGCGCCGAGGGCGCGGGCGCGCTGGTGGAGATCACCGACCAGGGGCTCGGGATGAGCCCGTCGGCGCTGGCGGAGGCGAACGCGGTGCTGGCCGAGCCGCCGGCGGCGGACGTGGCCGCCTCCGAACGGATGGGCCTGTTCGTGGTCAGCCACCTCGGCGCCCGGCACCGCCTCGAGGTGCGGCTGCGCTCCGGCGGGGAGGGTCTGGTGGCGGCGGTCCGGATCCCCGCCGAGCTGCTGGCCCCGGCGCCGCTCGACGGCTCGGACCAGCCGGCCGCGCAGCGCATGCTGACCAGCCAGGTGGCCGCGGCGTCCGCGGCCGGCCCGTTGCGGGCCGCGACCACCGAGCTGCCGGTGGCCGGTCGCAGTCCCGCGCGCCCGCCGGCCGGTCGCAGTCCCGCGCGCCCGCCGGCCGGGCTGCCGGCCGCCGGCCCGGCGTGGCCCCCGACCGGCGCGCGGCCGGCGCACCCGCTGCCGCTGGGGGCGCCCGCCGGGGCGGCGCCGGCCGTCCCCCGCCAGGCGCGCCCGATGCCGGTACGGGCCGAGGACGTGCTCAGCCCGGTGGCCGGGGCGGCGCGCGGCGGTGGTTGGTTCTCCCGCCAGGGACCGTCGAGCTCGGTGCTCGGTGTGACGCCGCAGCCGGCCGCGACGCCCATCACCGGTGGGACCAACGAGCGGGGCCTGCCGGTCCGGGTGCCGATGGCCCAGCTCGCCGCGGTCACCGAGAGCGGGGCGGCGAAGCAGCCGGCGGCGCGCCACGACCCGGACCCGGACGCGGTCGGCGGCATGCTCTCCCGCTACTACAGCGGGGTTCGGCGGGCCGAGGCCGAGGAGACCACCGTGATGTACCTGCCGCGCGACGAAGGGGGACGACAACAGTGACGACGTTGAGCCAGGAGGCACGTGACCTGAGCTGGCTGGTGACCGCGTTCGCCGAGCGGGTCCCCGGGGTGGCCCACGCCGTGGTGGTCTCCTCCGACGGCCTGCTGGTGGCGATCTCCGCGCACCTGCCGCGCGACCACGCGGACAAGCTCGCGGCGGTGACCTCGGGGCTGATGAGCATCACCGCCGGTGCGGCCCAGATGTTCGACGGGGACGTCGTCAAGCAGACGGTGGTCGAGATGGGCCGCGGTTACTTCCTGGTCATGCAGATCCGGGACGGGTCGATCCTGGCCACCCTGGCCGCCGCGGATGCCGACATCGGCGTGGTCGGCTACGAGATGGCCCGGCTGGCGAAGCAGGCCGGTGAGATGCTCACCCCGGCGCTGCGGGCGGAACTCCAGCAGGCGCTGCCCCGCTGAGCGGGGCGCGCCCGGCCGGCGCGGTAGCGCCCCGGCCGGGCCGCCCGCCGGTGAGGCCCGGCCCTACAGGCCGTTCTTGCGGATCACGTCGCGGTACCAGTGGGCGCTGCGCTTGAGCACCCGCCGCTGGCTCGGGTAGTCGACGTAGACCAGGCCCCAGCGCTGCTCGTAGCCCTCGGCCCACTCGAAGTTGTCCAGCAGCGACCAGACGTGGTAGCTCTCCAGCGGCACGCCGTCGCGGATCGCCCGGTGGGCGGCGGCGAAGTGGTCGCGGAGGAAGTCGATCCGCCCCTGGTCGTTCACGGTGCCGTCGGCGGCCAGGGTGTCCGGGCAGGGCAGGCCGTTCTCGGTGATGGTGATCGGGATCCGGCCGTAGTCGCGGGTGACCCGGGTCAGGATGTCGTACATCCCGTCGGGGTAGATCTGCTGCCATTCGGCCTCGGAGGTCGGCCACTTGCTCACCGTGTCGCGCTGGGCGGTCACGTAGAGGGGCGTGTAGTACTGCACCGCGAGCAGGTCGACCGGGCTGGAAATGATCTTCAGGTCGCCGTCCCGGATGCCCTTGGCCATCCGGCTGTCCGGGCCCAGGTCGGCCAGCACGTCCTGCGGGTACGCGCCCTTGAGGATCGAGTCGAGGTAGAGGCGGTTCTCGTAGCCGTCGTACAGCCGGGTGGCGGCGGCCGCCTCGGCGGTGTCGTCGGCCGGGTAGCAGGGGTGCAGGTTCAACGCCGGGCCGATGCGTACCTTCGTCCCGCCGGCGCGCAGCGCCTGGACGGCGAGACCGTGGGCGAGTTGGAGGTGGTGGGCGACCAGGTACGCCGCGTCCGGGTCCTGCCGGCCGGGCGCGTGGTGGCCCCAGATGTAGCCGTTCTGCACCACGGTCTTCGGCTCGTTGATGGTCAGCCACACCGGCACCCGGTCGCCCAGGGCGTGGAACACGGCCTCGGCGTAGTCGCCGAACCGGTCGGCGGTGTCCCGGTTCTCCCAGCCGCCGTCGTCCTGCAACGCCTGGGGCAGGTCCCAGTGGAACAGGGTGGCCATCGGCGCGATGCCCCGCTCGTGCAGCCCGTCCACCAGGCGCCGGTAGAAGTCGAGGCCGCGCTGGTTGGGCTTGCCGGTGCCGTCGGCCTGGATGCGCGGCCAGGAGATGGAGAAGCGGTAGCTGCGCAGGCCCAGGTCGCGCATGAGGTCGAGGTCGGCGGCGTACCGGTGGTAGTGGTCGGCGGCCACGTCGCCGGTGTCGCCGTTGCGGGTGCGGCCCGGGGTGTGGCTGAAGGTGTCCCAGACCGATTCGCCCCGGCCGTCCTCCTTGGCCGCGCCCTCGATCTGGTAGGCGGAGGTGGCCGCGCCCCAGCCGAAGCCGGTCGGGAAGCGCACGGCCCCCCGGCCGGCGTCCGCGCTGTCCGTGCCGGTCTCCGGGGTGTCATCGCAGCCGGCGGTGGCGGCGGTGGCGGCGATCCCGGCCGCGGCGGCGCCGGTGAGCCCGGCGCGGGCGGCACCGGCGGCGGTCGCGGAGAGCGCGGCGCGGCGGAGCAGGCGCCGTCGGGTGAGTAGCGACATGTAGTTCTCCTCGCGATGAACTGGCCGTCCGACGGGCCGGGAGCGCTCCCAGCATAGGCCAGGGGTGGCCGGCCGCGTCCCGTGGGCGGGCCGGCGCAGCAGCGAGGCCCGGCCGGTCGGGCGGCCGGGGATGGGGTGGGCGGGTTGTCGCTCGGGGGCGGGCGAGCGGCGAAGGTGGGGGCAGATAGCGAAGGAGGCCGGCCGGGTGGCGCGTCACGCCTGTCCCGTCGGCCTCTTTTCCCGTCGACAACGGGGGTTTAGTGTGGGGACGGGGGAGGGCAACCCCCGTCCCCACCTGTAATGCACACACGCACGGGTGGAATTGGCGTCCTTCGTGCGTGTCGCGCGGGAGCCGGGCCACGCGAGTGGCTCTGGTTCCACCTCCCTCCATGTCGGTGGGCGATGGCTGACGGCGGCGTCCGGGCTGGCCCGCCGTCAGCCCTTTGGTCTTGGCGCGCCGGGCACGTGTGTCCCCGGCGATCTGGTACCTGCATCTCCGTCGATGGAAGCGCTCCCATCGGCGATGCTTGCGACTGTAACGCCCGTCACGGCTTTGTGAAAGCCCCTAAACGAGATCGAAACATCGACCTGGGTGTCTGCGCTGGCCGTTGTGGTGGGAGCGCTTCCATGGCACACTCTCCAATCAACCGCGACGCGGAGCCAGCTCGCGCGAGCGAGGGCTGCCGAGGGCACCCGGTGCAACCGGTGCGGCGCCCCGATCCCCGGCACGGCCGGGTCGACCACCTTTCCGGGCGCCTCCGTCCCCCCGCGTACGCCCGTCGACGCGTGGAGGCGCTCCGCCGGGGCTCCGGTCCCGGCCTGGTCCGAGGAGACACCGCGCACATGAGACTCATGGCCAGACGTCGCCGAACGGCGATGGTCGCCGCCCTCACCCTCGCCATCGGCGGGGTGACCCTGCCGGCCGGCGCCGCGCAGGCCGCACCCGCCTGCGACGTGACCTACGCGACGAACGACTGGGGCACGGGCTTCACCGCCAACGTGACCATCAAGAACCTGGGCGACCCGGTCAGCGCCTGGACCCTCAAATTCGCCTTCCCGAACAGCAGCCAGCGGGTCACCCAGGGCTGGTCGGCGAAGTGGAGCCAGTCCGGCAGCGAGGTGACCGCCACCAACGAGTCGTGGAACGGCAGCCTCGGCACGGGCGCCTCCACCACCATCGGCTTCAACGGCGCCTACTCCGGTAGCAACCCGAAGCCGGCCTCGTTCACGCTCAACGGGGTGACCTGCAACGGCACCTCGGCCAACCAGCCGCCGACGGTCTCGCTCGGCCTGCCGGCCGGCCCCTTCGAGGCCCCCGCCGACGTGCCGCTGACGGCCACCGCCAGCGACCCGGACGGCACCATCAGCAAGGTCGAGTTCTACCGCAACGGCCTGCTCGTCAACACCGACACCAGCGCCCCCTACGCCTACACGCTGGAGGACCTGCCGGCCGGCAGCTACACCGTGCAGGCCAAGGCGTACGACAACGCCAACGGCATCGGGGTCGCCGAGAAGTCGTTCACCGTCAACCCGGCCTCCGGACCGGTGCTGGTGGCCAGCCCGTCGGCGGTCAGCGTCAGCGAGGGCGGCACCTCGTCGGTGAAGTTCACCCTCAGCGCCGCGCCGACCAGCAACGTCCCGGTGTCCCTCGCCGTCGCCGGGGACAGCGACATCACCGTGTCGCCGAGCACGCTGACCCTGACGTCGAGCAACTGGAGCAGCGGGGTCAGCGCCACCGTGGCCGCCGCGGAGGACGCCGACACCGTCGGCGGCACCGCCACGCTCACCGCCTCGGCCACCGGCTACGCGCCGGTCACGGTCACCGTCACCGAGGTCGACAACGACGTGCCGGGCGGGGACAACGCCTACATCAAGAAGTTCCTCGACCAGTACGGCAAGATCAAGAACTCGGGCTACTTCAGCCCCGAGGGCGTGCCGTACCACTCGGTCGAGACGCTCATCGTGGAGGCGCCCGACTACGGCCACGAGACCACCTCGGAGGCGTTCAGCTTCTGGATCTGGTTGGAGGCGCAGTACGGCCGGGTCACCCAGAACTGGGCCCCGTTCAACAACGCCTGGACGGTGATGGAGAAGTACATCATCCCGTCGCACGCCGACCAGCCCACCGCCGGCGCCCCGGGCACCCCGCAGTACGCGGCCGAGCACAACCTGCCCAGCCAGTACCCGTCGGCCCTGGAGCCGAACGTGTCGGTCGGCCAGGACCCGCTCCGCTCCGAGCTGCAGTCCACCTACGGCACCGGTGACATCTACGGCATGCACTGGCTGCTCGACGTGGACAACACCTACGGCTACGGCCACTGCGGCGACGGCACCACCCGGCCGGCGTACATCAACACCTTCCAGCGGGGCACCCAGGAGTCGGTGTGGGAGACCGTGCCGCAGCCGTCCTGCGACACGTTCAAGCACGGCGGCCAGTACGGCTACCTCGACCTGTTCGTCAAGGAGTCCAGCGCCCCGGCCAAGCAGTGGAAGTACACCGACGCCCCGGACGCCGACGCCCGCGCCGTGCAGGCCGCGTACTGGGCGCTGACCTGGGCCAAGGCGCAGGGCAAGCAGGCCGACGTCGCGGCCACCGTGGCCAAGGCCGCCAAGATGGGCGACTACCTGCGGTACGCGATGTTCGACAAGTACTTCAAGAAGATCGGCAACTGCGTGGGCGCGTCCACCTGCCCGGCCGGCAGCGGTCGCGACTCGGCGCACTACCTGCTCTCCTGGTACTACGCCTGGGGTGGCGCGTACGACACCTCGCAGAACTGGTCGTGGCGGATCGGCTCCAGCCACAGCCACTTCGGCTACCAGAACCCGTTCGCGGCCTGGGCGCTGACCAACGTGGCCGAGCTCAAGCCGAAGTCGCCGACCGCCACGTCGGACTGGCAGAAGAGCCTCGACCGGCAGCTGGAGTTCTACACCTGGCTCCAGTCGGCCGAGGGCGGCATCGCCGGCGGCGCCACCAACAGCTGGGACGGCAGCTACGCCCAGCCGCCGTCGGGCACCGCCACCTTCTACGGCATGTTCTACGACGTCGACCCGGTCTACAACGACCCGCCGTCCAACCAGTGGTTCGGCATGCAGGCCTGGTCGATGCAGCGGATCGCCGAGCTGTACCTGGAGACCGGCAACGCCAAGGCCAAGGCGCTGCTGGACAAGTGGGTGCCGTGGGCCATCGCCAACACCACCACCGGCACCAACTGGTCGATCCCGTCGGACATGAAGTGGACCGGCCAGCCCAACAACTGGGACCCGGCCAACCCGCAGGCGAACACCAACCTGCACGTCGAGGTGACGGTGAAGGGCCAGGACGTCGGCGTGGCCGCCGCCTACGCCCGGACGCTCATCGCGTACGCCGCGAAGTCCGGCAACGCGGCGGCGAAGACCACCGCCAAGGGTCTGCTGGACGCACTCTCCGCCGCCGCCGACGCCAAGGGCGTCTCGATGCCGGAGTCGCGTGGCGACTACCGCCGCTTCGACGACGTCTACAACGCCACCGACGGCCAGGGTCTCTACATCCCCTCCGGCTGGTCCGGGAAGATGCCGAACGGCGACGCCATCGCCCCGGGCAAGAGCTTCCTGGACATCCGGTCGTTCT
Source organism: Micromonospora sp. NPDC050495 (assembly GCF_040655175.1). NCBI lineage: Bacteria > Bacillati > Actinomycetota > Actinomycetes > Micromonosporales > Micromonosporaceae > Micromonospora > Micromonospora sp. NPDC050495. The sequence goes on from NZ_JBFAJK010000012.1 coordinate 121,792, forward strand.
ACAAGAACGACCCGGACTGGCCGAAGGTGCAGGCGTACCTCAACGGGGGCGCGGAGCCGGTCTTCAACTACCACCGGTTCTGGGCCCAGGCGGACGTCGCGATGGCGTACGCCGACTACGGCACCTACTTCCCGAACGGGTGAGGTGACGCTTCCGCCACGGGCGGGCGGCTTGCGCCCGTGGCGGAGGCCGGCCGGGCACAGGGGGAACGGAGCGCCCGGTCGGCCGACGGCCTGATTCCCACGGTCAGGCCGGGTGGGCCGGTACGTCCGGATGACGCAGCGGACGGACCGGCCCACCCTCGCGTCCGTAGACGAACTTGCCGCGAAAAAAGGTGGGGAAATTCCGGCCGGCACGGGATCACACAGCGGCCGGGAACGGAGTAACGTACGTCATCGGAGAGGCCGCTCCCCCCGTGGCGGCCTCTCTTTACTTTTCCGGCCCAGTGTCCGCAGCGGACGGTGCCACCGGGTGCCGCAACCCCGGGTGGCCGGCCGGCAGCGAACGGCGGATCACCACCCAGCTCACCGCCAGCGCGGCGGCCACCAGCGGCCAGGTCAACGCCACCCGGGCGACCACCAGCGCGAGCACCTGGCCACCCAGCCACAGCGGCACGAAGACCGCCACCCGCAGCAGGTAGGTGCCCGCCCACACCCAACTGCCCCGGGCGTACGCGCGCAGCAGCGCCGGGTCGCGCCGCCACCGGGCCCGCTGTCCCAGCGCCGCGCCGACCACCACGCCGAGCAGCGGCCAGCGCACCACGATGCTGACCGCCCAGGCGAGCGCGCTGGCCGCGTTGGAGACCAGTTGCACCAGGAAGAAGTCGGCAGCCCGGCCGGTGCGCAGCGCGACCAGCGCGGCCACGCAGACGGCGAGCAGACCGATCAGCACCGCCCGCGGCCGGTCCCCGCGGCGCAACCGCCAGCCGGCCAGCGCCGCCGCGGCCAGCACCGCCGCGACGACCCCGCCCCACAGCCCGGCGACCAGCCACCCGACGGCGAACGCCACCGGGGGCAGGGTCGCGTCGACCGTGCCGCGCCGGCCCCCCAGCAGGTCCGCCAGGGACTCCGCACCTTCCGGCGAGGGGCGCTCGCGCTCCGGCGTACTGGTCACCGCCACCCCCTTCACCGGTCCCGCCCAACCTACTAGTCGGCGGTCGGGGTGACCGTCGCCCCGCACACCGCCCGCTGGCCGCGCTGGCGGCGCAGGTAGGACAGCTTCATCCGGTGGTCGACGGCGCGGTCGGAGCCGTCGTTGCCGACGTCGGGGATGGAGCTGGTGATGGTGTGGTTCTTCAGCTCGTGCAGGTCGGTGGGTGGTCAGCTGGATTCGGGTGGCGGGGATGGTGCCTCCAGGGGGTGACCAGCGGCGTGTCGGCCGTCCGCGATGGCGACCCCGAACAGTACGGCGGTGGCGGCGGTGGCGGCGACCAGTGGTGGGCTGAAGGTCAGCGGAAGCGCGAGCAGGAGCAGGACGATGATGCCGACGAGGCGGCTTGAGGAGATCCGGTTGTAGACGACCTGTTCCAGCCGGAGACGGCCGATCAGGAAGAGTGCCGGCCCGCCGAGGATCACCGCGAGCCAGGGTGCCTGCGTGTGCCCCCCGGGATATTTCTGCACGATTTGGGAGCCGGCAGCCATGGCGACGATGCCGAGCACGAGGAGCACGTGAGCCGTACCGCCCACTCGGACGACGGCCGCCGAGTCCGCCGACATCGAGATGGCATCGGCGAAAACCTTCCCAGCGCGGTAGAAGTAGATGCGCCACAGCAGCACGGTCGACAGGAACGCCACCACGAGGCCCGCCGTCGTGGCGGCGGTGACTGGTCGCACCGCGTAGACGAGTCCCGCCGACAGCACTGTCTCTCCGACCGCGAGGAACAACAGTTGCTGGTACCGGTCGGGCAGGTTGCTGCTGCTCGGCACCGCCCACGCGCGGCCGGCCGACCCCCGCATGCCGGGCGCCCGCCAGCTCAGTCGAGCCCCGAGCAGATCGACAGCGATGGCGACCGACCACAGGGCGACCCGGTACTCCCCGCGTAGTAGGACTCCGCCGATCCAGAAGACGGCTGAGAACGCGGACCACACGGCCCTGCGGGCGTAGGACAGCCGTACCGCCTTATTCACCTGCAACGGCGACAGGAGCAGCAACGGCCGCCCGACCTGCAACAACACGTACGGTACCGCGAAGCCTGCGCCACGTCCGCCGAACATGTCCGGCACTGCCGTCGACATGTAGTGCAGACCGAACGCGCTGACCAGAATCATCAGCTGGATCGAGCGGTGCCGGGGATCGAACCGGCTGGTGATCTCTGCGGTGGTCGTCCACAGCCAAAGCATCGGCAGAGCCAGCACGAGCCCGTGCAGCAGCGCCAGCCAGCGCAGCGTCGCACTCTGGCTGGAGAAGTCCACCACGATCCGGTGGGTTACCGCGATCAGGGCGAATACCAGCACGAGATCGAAGAACAACTCCAAGAAGTTGGCCTGCCGCGAGTCCTCCTCGCCTCGCAGGATGCTCTCCAGCCTCCGCTCCGACCTCTGCTCCACCCGCCCATGGTCGTCGGATATTTCCCTTCTCAGAGCTGCTTTGGCCGTTTCCAGAGCCGCCAGGAGGCCGAAGCAACGACGTGGGCAACCTGAAGGGCTGTCCTGTTGGGCTGACCCCGGCTGATCGACGCCACCGTGCCAGCCCGGGGCTTCGCCGCGACGGGCCTGCTCGGCGCACTGATCGCGCTGGCGGTCCTGCCGACCCGGTCGGGTCGCCCGCGCTCCGAAGCCGCGACCGACCCCGCCGCGGCCCGCGCCGCCGCGTTCGGCTCGATTCCGCCCCCGCTCGATCGTCGAGCTGGAGCCGACGTACCGTCGCTCGCGGACACGCCTGAGCGAGCAGGCGGCGCCGGCCGGCGCAAGCGCGCGGACCGGTAGCGCGGATCCGGTCACACAGAACGATTTTCGCGCTCAGGAGGCGGCCCAGCAGCATGAGATCAGGAGCGGTGGGCCGGCGACGGCGGCCCGACGAGCGGCGGACGCGACCGGCCGTTACGGTGTGCGGGTGCGCGAGACGGCGAGGGGTTGGACGGCGGTCTGGCTGGTCGTGCTGGCACTGGTCCAGGCGGCCGCGTTGCTGCTGGTGTGGCGCTTCGCCGTGCACACCCGCACCGGCCAGTGGCTGGACACGGTGGCGTTGACCGGCAACCGGATCGGCCAGGACCGCATCGACGGTCCGGTGGCCAGCCTCCTCAACGCCATGTCGGTGGTGTTGCTGCTGGTGGTGACCGCGGTGATCGGTTTCATCGCGCTGATCCGGGGCCGCAAGACGCTCGCGGTCACCGCCACGCTGCTGATCGCCGGGGCGAACGTGAGCACCCAACTGCTCAAGCACTACCTGGTCCGCCCCGACTTCGGCATCGACCCGGAGCGCGCCGCGGCCGGCAACAGCCTGCCCAGCGGGCACACGGCGGTCGCCGCCTCGGTGGCGATCGCGCTCATCCTGGTGCTGCCGCCGAAGGTGCGGGTGCTCGGCGCGTTCCTCGGCGCCGGGTACGCGGCCGCCGCCGGCGTGGCCACCCTCTCCGCCGGCTGGCACCGACCCAGCGACGCGGTCGCCGCCTTCCTCCTGGTCGGCGGCTGGGCGGCGGTGGGCGGCCTGGTGCTGCTGTTCTTCCAGCGGGACCGGGCCGAGATCTCCCCGGCCGACGCGCACCGGCTGGCCGCCGCGCTGCTCGGCCTGGTCGGCGTGCTCGCGCTGGCCGCCTGCGGGCTCGCCCTCGCCTGGCTCAACGCCCGCTCCGGCACCCCCGCCGACGAACTCAGCCGCCGTCCGCTCTTCATCGGGTACGCGGGCAGCGCGGCCGGCATCGCCGGCACGATGGCGGTGGTGGCCGCGCTGGTCCTCGCGGTGGTGCACCGGCTGGTACCCCGCTACCAGGGCTGACGCCGCTCAGCGGTAGTAGGTGCCCACCGTGGTGCCGCTGGCGATCTCCCGGCCCTTGAGCGCCTGGTGCACGTCGGTCGCCCGCGGGGTGCCGGGCAGCTCCAGCGGCCGGTGCAGCGCGTAGAGGCGGAAGAAGTAGCGGTGCGGGTCCTCGCCCTGCGGCGGCAGCGGCCCGCTCCAGCCGGTCTCCCCGAAGCTGTTGGGCCACTCCTGGCCGCCGGGCGGCACCCCGCCCTCGGGCACCTCGCCGGACTCCGGGGCGATCCCGGTGACCAGCCAGTGCAGGAACGGCTCCTTGCCGGCGTCCGGATCCTCGACGAGCAGGACCAGTTCCTCCGTGGTGTCCGGCACGTCCGCCCACTGCAACGGCGGTGAGACGTTCCCGCCGTCCTTGGCGAACCGCCCGGGCAGCAGGTCGTGGTCGGTGAACGCGGTGCTGCGCAGCATGATGCCGGCCATTCGGCGCCCCCTCTCCTCGTCGCCCGGCGCGTACCCGGCCGCCCGGCGACGAAACGGCGATGGCAGGCTGGGCGACCGGGTACGGACCGGACGGGGAGGATCGGATGGACACGGTGCGCGCGGCGTTCCGGGACGAGTGCGGGCGGCTGGCGGAGGTGCTGCACGGCCTGGCCGAGGAGGACCTCGACCGGCCCACGCCCTGCCCGCCGTGGACGGTGCGGGACCTGCTCGCGCACGTGCGTACCGGCGCCGGCCGGCTGGTGGACATGCTCGCCGCCCCGGCGCCCGAGCGGGCGGAGGTGGACGCCGCGGGCTACTTCGGGGCGGCCAAGTTCACCCCGGAGGTCGACCGGGACCGGATCGACGGCGCCCGGCGGGAGGCGAGCGCGCTGCCCGGCGTACCGGAGGTGGCGGCGGGCTTCGCGCGGACCTGGCGGGCCACCGACGCGGCTGTCGCCGCGCAGCCGCCGGGGCGGCTGGTGCGTACCCGGCACGGCGACGCGATGACCCTCACCGAGTTCCTGCGTACCCGGGTGGTGGAGGTCGCGGTGCACGGCCTGGACCTGGCCGAAGCGCTGGGCCGGCCGCCGTGGCTGACCCCCACCGCCGCGGCGGTCGTGGCGGACCTGCTCACCGGCGGCGCCCCGACGCCGCGCGACGGCGCAACGACCCGGCCCGGCCCGGCGATCCCCGACGGGCTCGGCTGGGACGCGCTCACCCTGGTCCGCAAGGCGACCGGTCGGTCGCCGCTCACCGACCGGGAGCGGGCGCTGGTGGACCGGTCAGGGGTCCGCTGGCTCTCCTTCGGCGGCTGACCGCCGCCGGTCCGGCAAAACTGCCCTCAGCGCGGCCGGCCGCCGCCGGTCAGGCGGCGCTGGCCTGCGCGGCGACACGGCGCAGGTGGTCCAGGACGACCGGGTCGATCCGGCCGGGCAGGATCCGCTCCTCCAGGTTCTCCACGCCGGCCCAGGAGGCGAGCGCGTCGTCCAGCCCGGGTGCGCCGACCGGGTGCCCGGCGGCGGCCAGCAGCGTGGCCACCTCCTCGGCGACCGGGCCGGTGAGCGCGAGCAGGGTGGCCGGGTCCTGCTCGCCGAAGAGCATCTGGTGGATGTCGAGCAGCCGGCCCAGCTCGGCGACCGGGTCCCGGTGGTCGTCGACCCGCAGGTCGACCACCTCGTCGCCGGTGCCGCCGTAGCCGCCGCCGCGCCGCACCACCAGCAGGGCGGCGCTCTGCCGGCCGCGCCGGTCGCCGCCGGCCCGGTCGCCGGCGGCCAGCGCGGCCAGCAGCCGCTGCGGGAAGGGCAGTTCGGTGCCGGCCAGCCAGGCGTCCCGGAGCGCGTCGACGACCTCCGGCCCGGCCAGGATGTTGCCCTGCGCCGCCCAGCCGTCGCCGGACTGGCCGCCGGCCCACGGGTGGCAGCGCGGCCCGGTCCAGGTGGCCCCGTCGCCGGTCGTGCCGACCACGCCGAGCTGCCGGTCGTCGCGGCCCGGGTCGGCGGCGACCAGGCCGGCCACCACGTCGGCCGCCGCGACACCGGTGCGCAGCAGAGCCAGCCCCTGCGCCCGGTACGCCAGGTTGGCGTGGGCCTGGGAGGCCACCGCGCCCACCTCCGCCGCCGCGGCCGGGACCAGCGCCCCGGCGGCGAGGAACTTGCTGGCCACGGCGACGCCGTGCACGAGTCCGTCGGCCGTGCGGGCGACGATCGAGAAGGTCACCCGCGGATGGTATCGCCGCCGGGGTCAGAACGGTGGGGCGGCGGGTTCGGGTGGGCGGCCCCGGGCACGGCGGGCGTCGGCCACCGCCACCGCGAGCAGCACCAGGGGAGCGGCCACCGCCGCGACCAGCGGTGGGTCGGGTCGCAGCACCGGCGCGAGCACCACCAGGACGAGGATCGCGATCCACCGGGAGCGGGACACCCGGCCGAACACCTCGTACTCGAAGCGGGCCCGGCCGGCCAGGAACAGCGCCGGACCGCCGAGGATCATGGTGAGCCAGCCGGCCTGGTTGTGCCCGGTGGGATGCTCGTTCACTAGTTCGTAGCCGATCGCGGTGGACGCCACCCCGAGCACCATCACCAGGTGGGTGTCGGCGGCCGACCGGCCGATGGTGGCCGGGTGCGCCGCCCGGGTGACCGCCTCGCCGAGGATCTGCCCGGCCCGCTGCACGTAGATCCGCCACAGCAGCACGGAGGTGAGCAGCGCCGCGGCGAACGCGGCGGTCCGGGTCGCGCTGGCCGCGTCCCGGCTGTACGACACCCCGGCGATGAGGATCGTCTCGCCGAGCGCGACGAGGAAGAACTGCTGGTAGCGCTCGGCCAGGTGCTCGCCGTGGATGTCCCAGCGCGAGACGGTCGACCGGCCCAGCCCGGGCACCGGCCAGCCGAACCGCCCCGCGACGTACTCCAGCAGCAGCGCCGCTGTCCAGAGCGTCACCCGGGCCGGGGTGGGCAGCAGCGCGCCGGCCAGCCAGAGCACCCCGGTCGCGCAGTAGGTGATCAGCATGCGCAGCATGAGCCGGCGGTGCCGCAGCTGGCGCAGCGTCAGCAGCAGGATGCCCGGCCGGCTCACCTGCACCAGCACGTACGCGGCGGCGAAGGCGAACCCGGTGGAGCTGAAGGCGCGGGGGATGGCGACGCCCATCACCATGCTGCCCACCAGGGCCGCGATGACGATGACCTGCAACCAGGTGTGGTACGGGTCGTACCGGCTGGTGGTCCACGCGGTGCCCTGCCAGACCGACCAGAGCGCGAGGAAGAGCAGCAGCGTCTTGCCGCCGCCGGTCAGCGCCGTCCAGCCGGTCTTGCCCCCTTCCAGCGCGAGGTCCTCGAACGCGCGGGCGGAGATCCGGGTCAGCGCGAAGACGAACACCAGGTCGAAGAAGAGTTCCAGGAAGGTGGCCCGGTTCGGGCCCTGCTCGGGTCCGGCCAGGGCGGTCGGCTCCGGAATCCTCACCGCCGCCGCCCGACCCGGGTGCACTCCATCTGGCAGTCGTAGCACTCTTTCCGGGCTTATCGGCGCGTATCCTCCGGATCGACTCGATCCGGATCTTGCTCGGGTCGGCGGCGACCGGGCACGATCGACCGGTGACGAATCGATGGGGCATGACCGTACCGCTGAGCGGCATCCCGCTCGCCGACCACGCCGCCGTCTACGCGGCCCTGGACCGGGCCGGCTTCACCGACGTGTGGTCCTCGGAGGTCGCCGGCACCGACGCGTTCACCCCGCTGGCGCTCGCTGCGGCCTGGCAGCCCCGGCTGCGCCTCGGCACCGCCATCACCCCGGTCTTCACCCGGGGCCCGGGGCTGCTCGCGATGAGCGCGGCCGCCCTCGCCGAGGCCGCGCCGGGGCGTTTCGCGCTGGGCATCGGCGCCTCCTCGCCCGTGCTGGTCCGTGACTGGAACGCGGTCCGCTTCGACGAGCCGTTCAAGCGGACCCGCGACGTGCTGCGCTTCCTGCGCGCCGCGCTGCGCGGCGAGACCGTCGACGAGGTGTACGACACCTTCACCGTCCGCCGGTTCACCCTGGAACGCCCGCCGGCCGTGCCCCCGCCGGTGCTGGTGGCCGCGCTGCGCCCCGGCATGCTGCGGCTCGCCGCCGCCGAGGCCGACGGGGTGATCCTCAACTGGCTCGCCGCCGAGGACGTGCCGACCGCCCTCGCCGAGCTGGGCGAGCGCCGGCCCGGGTTCGAGGTCGCCGCGCGGATCTTCGTCTGCCCGACCGAGGACGCCGAGCACGCCCGGGCGCTGGGCCGCCGGCTGATCACCGGTTACCTGACCGTGCCGGCGTACGCGGCCTTCCACCGCTGGCTCGGCCGCACCCAGCTTGACCCGATGTGGGAGAAGTGGGCGGCCGGGGACCGGCGGGGCGCCGCCGCGGCCGTACCGGACGAGGTGGTCGACGCGCTGGTGCTGCACGGCGCGCCCGAGGACTGCGCCGCGCAGGTCCGCCGGTACGCCGAGCACGGAGTGGACGTGCCGGTGCTGGCGGTGCTGCCCACTCCGGAGCTGGCGGCCGGCGGGGCGGCGGCGCTGTCGGCGCTGCTGCCCCGGCTCGGGCCGCCCACCGGCGCGCAGGGGAGCTGAGGTGAACCTCACCGACCGGGTCGTGGTGATCACCGGTGGGGCCGGCGGCATCGGCTCGGCGCTGGGCCGCCGGTTCGCGGCCGAGGGCGCCGCCGCCGTGGTCCTCGCCGACCTGGACGCCGACGCGGCGCGCCGGGCGGCCGAGCGGATCGGCCCGGTCGCGCAGGGCGTCGCGCTGGACGTCACCGACGCGGCGCAGGTGCGGGCCCTGGTCGACGAGATCGAGCGGCGGCACGGGCGGATCGACCTGTTCTGCGCCAACGCCGGCGTGGCCACCGGCGGGGGAGTGGACGCCCCCGACGCGGACTGGGAACGGGCCTGGCAGGTCAACGTGCTGGCCCACGTGCACACGGCCCGGGCCGTGCTGCCGGCGATGCTCCGGCGCGGCCAGGGCTACCTGCTCTTCACCTGCTCGGCGGCGGGCGTGCTGACCGCCGTGGGCGACGCCCCGTACACCGCGACCAAGCACGCGGCGGTCGGCTTCGCCGAATGGCTCGCCGTCACCTACCGGGACGCCGGCATCATGGTCAGCGCGCTCTGCCCGCAGGGCGTGGACACCCCGATGCTCGCCGACGGCCTCGCCGCCGGGCACCTGGGCGCCCGGGTGATCGCCGCCTCCGGCACGGTGCTCACCCCCGATCAGGTGGCCGAGGCCACCGTCGCCGGGCTCGCCGAGGAACGCTTCCTCATCCTGCCCCACCCGGAGGTCGCCGGGTACGCGCGCCGCCGGGCCGAGGACCCCGACGGCTGGCAGGCCGGCCTGCGCAAGCTGGTCCGCAAGCTGCGCGCCGCCGGTCAGTAGGAGTCGCCGCCCCCGCTGTGGAAGCCGCCCTCGCCGCCCGGGCGCCGGCGTCCCCGGCGGGGCGACCGGGCCGGGATCAGCGGCGCCAGCGCAGCGGTCCCGGGTGGACCGTCCACAGCAGCCGCCGCCACCACGGCCGGGCGGCGCGCAGGGCCGCCGCGTAGTCGGTGGCGAGCGCCGCCGCCCGGTGCGCCTGCTCGGCGGTGGCCAGGCCCGGGGCGAAGGCCACCTGGTTCAGCAGCCCGGCCAGCTCCCGCACCGCGGGGCCCGACGGTTCCGCGCCGACCTGGCCGTGCCCGCCGGTCCGGCCCGTCACCTGCTCCGCTGCCGGCGACCAGGCGAGCGCCCCCGGCCCGGACACCGCGCGGTCCGCAGTCGGCACGGACGCCGGACCGTCCGCGGTCGGCACGGATGCCGGACTGTCCGCGGCGGCGGCCGGCGGTGGCGTCCGGGCGGCCCGCGCCCCGGCCAGCGTCCGGCGGGCCCGGTCGGCCACCTCGGCGGCGGCCAGGTCCGTGCCGACCGGCTGGCCGGCCAGCCGCAGCGCGTCGGTCAGCTCCCGCCAGGCGCCGGCGATCCGGCCGGCGGGATCACCCCGCTCCAGGCGGGCCCGGGTCAGGTTGCGCCGCAGACCGGCCAGCACCAGCAGCAGGACCCCGACCAGCAGCAGCCCGCCGCCGGTACCCGCGCCGACCAGCACCGGCGTGCCAGGGCCGCGACGGCCGCCGGTGTCCCCGTTCGCGGCGGACGCCGGTGCCGTGGCGGTCGGCTCGGTCGTCGGCGCCGGCACCTCCGACGGCGGCGGGTCGTCCGGCTTCGAGCGGAAGTCCTCCTCCACCGGGCGGGGCTGCTCGTTCGGGCGCGGCATCGGATCGAACGGCACCCAGCCCACGCCGTCGAAGAGCACCTCCGGCCAGGCGGACGCGTCGGCGGCGCGTACCGGACCGTCCCCGCGCGGCCGGAAACCCACCACCACCCGGGTCGGCAGGCCGGCCAGCCGGCCGAGCACCGCGAACGACGCCGCGAACTGCTCCGAGGTGCCGCGCTGCCCGCCGCCGTTGCGCGGGCCGAAGAGGAAGAACGCCAGGTTCGGGTACGCGTGCCCGCTCGGCGCGTCCGCGGTCACCCGGTAGTGCCCGGCCAGGAACTCCTCGATCGCCTGCGCCCGGGCGTACGGGGCGCCGTTCTCCTCGGCGAGCTGGGTGGCCAGCCGGCGCAGCGGCTCGGGCGCCCCGTCGGGCACCCGCAGCACCCGGGCCACCGCGTCACCGGCCGGCACGTTCGCCGTGCCGAGCAGGTTCACGTCGGGGCGCTCCCGCACCGAGGCGACCGTGTAGCGCAGTCCGGGAGCCAGCCCTTCGGGCCGGATCAGTGTCCCGGTCGCCGGGTCGTACGCCACCCGCGCGCCGGTCACCTCCCGCGGCGTGGGCACGGCGGGCAGCAGCCGCCCGGTCAGGTCAGCCACCGTGATCTCCTGCCGGACCGGATCGGTGGTGGCCCCGGGCACCGGCTCGACGGCCGGCAGGATCCGCCCCGCGTTGCGGTACGTCGCCCCGACCCGCCAGGTCACCCCGTCGTAGTCGCTGAGCACGGCCAGCCGGATGCGGGTCCCGCCCGGCTCGGTCCGGCCCGTCTCGGTCCGCACGTCGAGCAGTTGCTGGTCGGGGTTGAGCGCCCAGCCGGAGATCCGGATCAGCGGGTTCTCGTCCAGCGACTCCACCCGCGGCGGCTCGACGTACCGGCGCGGATCCACCGGGTGGTCGCCGACCCGGGCAGCGACCACCGGAGCGAGCAGGGCGGCGACGGCCACCACCACCGCCACCCCGGCGGCGCTCGCCGCGGCGAGCCGCAGCCGCACCGCCGCGCGTACCGCCGGGGCCAGCCCGGCCACCGGGTCGCCGCCGGCGGGCGTGTCGCGGTGCGACGGCACGGCCAGGCCCACCGCCGCGACCGCCGCGAACGCCACCGTCGGGCCGATCGCCGGGTCCGCGTTCGGGCCGACCACGTAGAGCGCGCCCGCGTAGAGCAGCGCGGGCGGCAGGTAGCCGAGCAGGATCCGGCCGGTGCGCAGCGCCACCTCGGCGGCGGTCAGGCCGGCCAGCCAGGCGGCGACCACCGGCAGCAGCACGGTGTCCGGCGCCGGCTCCACCGGGATCATCGCGGTGAGCAGCCGGGGGATGGCGTTGCGGGCGGCGTCGGCCGCGACCTCGGCCAGGCCGCCGGGCAGCGCCGCGTGCGCGGCGGCCAGCCGCAGCGACAGCAGCGCCCAGCCGGCCAGGCCGGCCACCGACAGCGGCGCCACCAGCCAGGACGGCAGCCGGCGGGTGGCCACGCTGACCAGCACCGAACCGGCCGCCGCGCCGGCCATCAGCCGGGTCAGCAGCGGGTCCGCATACACCCGGCCCAGCACCACGCCGGCCAGCGCGGTCATCGTGAGCAGCGCCAGCGGCACCGGCGCCGCCCGCAGCAGCCGCGCCACCGGGCCACCGCCGGCCGGGGTCTCGGGGGTGTCGGGCCGGTCGGTGCCGGTCGGCGCCGGGGCGAGCGTCACCACCGGCGGATCCCGTCCCACTCGGCGGCGAACCCGGCGCCGTCGGCCGCGTCCACCACGACCAGGCCCGCCGCGCCCGGCGGGGTCCGGTCCGGCGCGCCGAACACCCCGACCACCACCGACGGGTACGCCCCGCGCAGCGCGCCCACATGCCCCAGGTCGCCCCGCGCGCCCGGTCCGGTGAGCACCACCAGCGTGTCGCCGAGCCGGTCCCGCCGCAGCCGGCCCATCGCGGCCGGCAGCACGTCCGCCCCGGCCTCGACCAGCTCCACGGCGGCCAACCGGTCCAGCGGGCTCGACGACGCCGCCCCGCCGGGCCCGAGACCGCCCGCCGGCCCGGAGCCCCTCGCCCTTCCGGAGCCGTTGGCCGATCCGGAGCCGCCGGCCGATCCGGGGCGGCCGGTCAGCGCGGAGCGGTCGGCCGACCAGGCCCGGCCGAGGCGCAGCCGCGACCAGACACCACCGGCTGCGCCGGCCGGGTCCGCCGCGTCGCCCGGGTCGGTCGCGCCGTGCGGCTCGGCCCCCGTGGGGGCGACCAGCAGCAGGGTCACCGGCAGGTCCTCCCGGATCGCGGCGGCCACCACCGACGCCGCCGCCTCGCAGGCCGACTCGAACGACTCGGCCACCCCGCCGACCCGGTCCGGGTGCGCGACCGCCCGGTTGTCCAGCGCCACCACGATCCGGGGCAGGCTGGTGTCCACGTTCTCCCGCACCATCAGCTCGCCCACCCGGGCGCTGGTGCGCCAGTGCACCCGGCGCAGCTCGTCGCCGACCACGTACTCCCGCAGCGAGTCGAAGGTGATCGAGCCGTGCGGCACGCTGTCGGTGCGTCCGTCCAGGCTGCGCCCCGCGCCCGTCGGCACCGCGGTCAGCGGGTGGATCCGCGGGTGCACCCAGACCGGCGCGACCTCCCCGTACGGGCGGGCCAACGCGACCAGACCCAGCGGGTCGCGGCGGGTGACCCGCAGCGGGCCGACCGGCACCACGCCCCGGCGCTGCGTCGGCACCTCGTAACGGACCTCGGTGTCCCGGCCCGGCCGCAACCGCAGCAGCGGGACCGGCACCGACCGGCCGGCGCAACGGTCCTCGGCGAGCAGGTTCGCCGCGCGCAACCGGCCGGTGTTCCGCACGGTCAACGTCATGGTGGCCGGCTCGCCCCGGGCCACCCGGTCCGGGTCGGCCACCCGCTCGACCGCCAGCCGGGGCCGCCAGGCGGCCGTCACGACCGCGTAGCCGACCGCCACGGCCGCCGCCACGCCCAGCACGGTCAGCTCCGGGTACGCGAACCGGAAACCGGCCCCCAACAGCACGATCGCGGCGACGAGCAGCCCCACCCCACGGGCGGTGATCCCCACGCCCGGCTCAGCCGTGCACCGGGGCCGGCTGCCCGGACGGCAGCGGCACCGGCACCGACGCGACGGCCTGGCGCAGCACCTCGGCGGCGGTCACCCCGCGCACCTGCGCGTCCGGGGTCAGCAGCAGCCGGTGCGCGAACACCGGCTCGGTCAGCGTCTTCAGGTCCTCCGGCATGATCCAGCCCCGCCCGTCGATCAGCGCGTACGCGCACGCCGCCCGGGTCAGCGCGATCACGCCCCGCGGGCTCACCCCGACCCGCACCTGCGGGTGGTTGCGGGTGGCCGCGGCCAGCCGCACCGCGTACGCGTAGAGCGGCTCGGCGATGTGCACCCGCCGGGCCATCCGCACCATCTCCCCGACCGTGGCGGTGTCGGTGACCTCGTTGAGCGAGTCGGGGGAGCGCACCGTCGCCCCGCGCAGCACCTCCACCTCGACCGCCTCGTCCGGGTACCCGACGGAGAGCTTCACCAGGAAGCGGTCGAGCTGCGCCTCCGGCAGCCGGTACGTGCCGTCCATCTCCACCGGGTTCTGGGTGGCCACCACCAGGAACGGCTGCGGCACCGGGTGCCGGACGCCGTCCACGGTGACGGTGCGCTCCTCCATCACCTCCAGCAGCGCCGACTGGGTCTTCGGCGAGGCCCGGTTGATCTCGTCGGCGATGACGATGTTGGCGAACACCGGACCCGGGTGGAACTCGAAGCCGCGGGTGGCCTGGTTGAAGATGGTCACCCCGGACACGTCCGAGGGGAGCAGGTCCGGGGTGAACTGGATCCGCCGCCACTGGCCCTTCACCGTCGCGGCGATCGCCCGGGCCAGCGTGGTCTTGCCGACCCCGGGCACGTCCTCGAGCAGCACGTGCCCCTGGGCGAAGAGCGCCGTCAACGCCAACCGGACCACCTGCGGTTTGCCCAGCACGACCGCGTTGACGTTCTCGGCCAGCCGGGCGGCCAGGGCGGCGAAGCCCTGCACCTCCGGCTGGGTGAGCGGTTCGTGGGTGTTCACGCGCGTGGTGCTCCTCGATCGCGGTGCTGCGGTCAGCGGGTCAGCAGGTCGGCAGGACGTTGAGGTTGTCGCCGCCCTCCAGGTTCAGCCAGGCCCACGGGATGTAGTTCTTCCCGTCGTAGGCGACCTGCACCCACCAGGTGCTCCGCTTCTGGTCGTTGTAGATCCACGAGTCCACGTCGTCGCCCTGCTTCTTGCAGTACGCCCGCAGCCGGGTGCCCGGCTTCGCCCAGCCGACCTGCTTCGAGTTGAGCTGCTGGGGGACCGAGAAGATCTCGTTGCCGTTGCGGCCGTCCACGTCCTTGTCGCAGTAGGTGCGCTGATCGCCGCTCGGCCCGTTGTTGCAGGTGGCGATCCCGTACACCGGGTCGGTCGACTGGTCGCGGGTGGCGGTGCCCTTGCCGGCCGCGTTCGTCGCGGTGACCGTCACCGTGTACGCGGTGCCCGGCGTCAGGCCGGTCACCCGCAGGCTGGAGCAGCCGCCGCTGACCGTCTTGCCGCCGGTCGCCGCCGAGCAGGTGGCGTTGCCGCCGCCGGCGTCCACCGTGAACGACACCGTCACCGAGGTGGTGTCCGCCGACGAGCCGGTCACCGTCACCCGCGGCGCGGCGACCGTGCGGGCCGTGGCGGTGGCCTCCGGGCCGGGACCGGCCTCGTTGACCGCCTTCACCTTCACCGTGACGTTCTGCCCGTTGCCGAGCCCGCCGACCGTGGTCCGGGTGTCGGTCACCTCGCTGGTCTTCCCACCGACGTCCACCAGATACTTGGTGACCGGACGGCCGTTGTCCACCGCGGGCGCCCACTGCACCGCCACCGTGCCCGGCTGGTCGGCCACCGTGGACGCCTTCAGCTCGGTGGGCGCGGCCGGGGCGGTGAACGGCGCCACCGTGTTGCTCAGCGGCGACGCCTTCGACCCGGCGCCCTTGTCGTTGATCGAGACCACGGTGAACGCGTACTGGTTGCCGTACTCCAGTTGGCCGGCGGCGATGACCAGCTCGGTCTTCGACGACTCGCCGGCCGGCGCGCTCGCCCCCGCCGAGTTGGCCGTCACCGCGTACTTCGCGATGGTGTTGCCCTGGCCGTTCGCCTCCGGCCAGCTCACCAGCACGGTGCCGTCGGGCCGCGCCTGCGCGGTGACCGAGGCCGGCGGATCCGGCACCGCGGCCGTCGGCGTGACCGGGTTGCTCTTCCGGGCCGGCCCGTCGCCCTTGGCGTTGACCGCGTGCACCGCGAACGTGTACGTCTCGCCGTTGGTCAGCCCGGTGATCTCCACCGACCGCTGGTTCGCGCCCACCTCCCGCCGCTGGCCGGCGCCCTCCACCACGTACCGGGTGATCGCCGCGCCGTTGGCGGCCGCCGGCCGCCAGCTCACCCGCGCCGACGCGTTCCCCGCCGCCGCGGTCACCGCGCGCGGCGCGCCCGGCTTGCCCACCCGCGGCTTCTTCGGCGGGGGCGGCGGCGCGGGCACCGGCGGCGGGTCGCCGCCCAGCACGTCGTTGGCGTACTTGTTGACCTCACGGACCCGGTTGCGGTCGTCCACCACCCGGGCGGTCGACGCGTCCGGCGGGTTGATGAACAGGTGGTTCTCCCGCACCTCCAGCTCCACCGGGCCGGGCCGTCCCGTGCCCTTGATGGTCTGCACCAGCCGCCCGTCGGCGTCGAACGAGTAGACCGTGCCGGTGCTCTCGTCGGCGACGTAGAACCGGCCGGCCCAGGCCACCGCCGGGGTCAGCCCGTCGCCCGCGCCGGGCACGCTGAACTGCCGCACGTCGGCGCCGTCGCGCACCACGTGCACCTTCCGCTCGCCGGGCACGGTCACCGGCACGTCCTGGCCACTGGTCCGGATCGGCAGGCTGCCCGGGGCGGACATGGCCAGGTCGGCCCGCTGCGTCCGGCCGCCCCGCACGGTCACCAGCGAGGTGGAGGTGCGGTCCAGCACCGCCACCCCGTCGTCCAGCGTGGACACCACCAGCTCGTGGCTCGGCTCCGCCACGTCGTACGTCTCGACCCGCTTCGGGCTCACGCCGGCCGGCGGCGCCGCACCGGGCGTGGCGGGCAGCTCGGCGGCGGTGACCGCCGAGACGGTGCCCTCGCTCGGCACCGCGATCCAGAGCCGGCCCGCGCCGTCGAACGCCCCGCCGGTGATGCCCGGCGGATAGCGCACCGGCTCGCCCACCGGGGTCAACGCGCGCGGGTCGAGCTGCCGCACGATGCCCTGCACCGCGTCGACCACGAACGCCGAGTCCTCGTGCAACGCCACGCTCACCCCGAAACCCGGCGCGGTCGGCGTGGTCGCGGTGATCTGCAGGGTGGCCAGGTCCAGCGAACTGACCTGCCCGGTGTTCAGGTCGCGCAGGATCAGCAGCCGATCGGTCTGGGCCACCTGCACCTGGTGCCGGCGCGCCCCCGGCACCTCGACCCGGGTGTCGACCCGGGCGGTGACCCCGTTGACCCGGGCCATCTCGCTGCGCGTGGTGCTCCACAACCAGGAGCTGGCGTCGTAGTTGGCCACCGCGTTGTCGGCGGCCCCCAACCCGAGCACGGTCAACCCCATCGCGGCCAGCAACGCGACCACGGTGCCGACGGTGACCAGCCCGCCCCGTAGCCGTCGGGACCGGGGCGGGGCGGCCTGCGCCCCCGTGCTCGTGACGTCCTCGATGGTTGCCACTGGCGGCTGCCTCCCCAGATCGGTGCGGGAGGCGTCACGCGTGGACGACCCTCCCCAGAGCCGGGAGCCATCATAGGGGCCGGCCGGTCATCGGGTAACCCGTACCGTCCCCCTGTGGACACCGAGCGTGTCGCCGGCGCGCGCGGTCAGTTCGTCGGGCCGCCCTCCCGGGCCGTGCAGACCTGACCCGAAGTGGCGTACGTGTCGGTCGAGTAGACGGCCAGCACCGTGAAGCAGTAGTCCAGCTTGGCGCTCAGGCCGTTCACCGTGTACCGGGTCGTCCCCGGATCCACCGTGGCCATCACGCCCAGCTTCTGGCCCGCCCGCCCGCCGGCCACCACGAACGGCACCCCGCCGTCGCTCGGATCCGTCCAGGTCACCGTGATCGTGGTGGTGTCGTCCCGCAGCCGCAGATCACCGGGCGGCGGCCCGCTCACCTTCGGCCCCGGCGCGGACGAAGCCGGCGCGGGTTCCGGCGGCGGCGCCGAACCCCGGTTCAGCACCAGCGCGCCCACCCCCACGGCGACGACCACCACGAGCACCACGGCACCGACCACCACGGCCACCGTCGTCCGGCTGCGGCCGTCGCGCTCCGGCTCCGGCTCCGCCGCCACCGGGTACGCCGGCGGCTGGTGGAACGGCGCCGGCACCGCCGGCCAGGCCCCCTGCTCGGGGTACGCCTGCGGCGCTGGCTGCTCCGTCTCGGGGAACTCGAGCAGCTCGTCGTAGACCGGCAACGGGCGCGGGCCCGAGTCCGCCGGCTCCTCGGGGGTGGGCCCGGCCGGCACCATGCCGGACGGCTCGTCCTCGTCGGCCACCGGCTCCGGACGCGGATCGGCGGGCCGCTCCACCGGCTGCGACGGGGCCACGCTGCTCCACGGCGGCGCCGTCAGCCCCCACGGCGGTACGGGCGACGCGCTGACCGGCGACGCGGCCGGCGGCCCGCTGACCGGATACCCGGTCCCGGGCGGCCCGCTCACCGGGTAGCCCGCTCCCGCTGGCGCGCTCACGGGGTAGCCGGCACCGGGTGGCGCGCTGACGGGGTGACCGGTCCCGGGTGGCGTGCTGACCGGCTGGCTGGCGCCGGGTGGCGCGCTCATCGGGTAGGCGGTCCCGGGTGGCGCGCTGACGGGGTGGCCGGAGCCGGGCGGTGCGCTGACCGGGTAGGCGATCCCGGGTGGCGCGGTGACGGGGTAGCTGGTGCCCGGTGGTGCGCTGACCGGTGGCGTAGTAGCGGCGCGTGGGCCGCTGAGGCCCGTTCCGCTCGCGGTCGGAGGGCTGGCGGGTGGCGCGGTGAAGGGTGCGCCGCTCGTCGGTGGCGTGGCGGCGGGTGGCGTGCTGGTCGGCGGGCTGCTGAATGGTGGCGCGCTGATGGGGGGTTGGCTGGGGGCGGGCATCCCGCCGGTGGGTGCGTTGTGGACCGGTTGCCCGGTGAGGGGTGCGCCGCTGGCGGGTGGTGTGGGGGCGGGCAGCGCGGTTGCTGGAGGGCTGGTGACCGGCGGTGCGCTGATCGGGGGTTGGCTGAGGGCGGGTATCCCGCTGGTGGGTGCGTTGTCGACCGGTCGCGCGGCGTGGGGGGCGCCGCTCGGCGGCCCCGCCGGGCCGGGTGAGGCGGTGACCGGTGGCGCGCTGACGGGTGGGGCGCTGACTGGAGGGTTGACCGGCGATCCGTCGAGCACCGATTGCGGCCCCGTCTCCGCCTTCGAAGCGGCGGCGGCCCGCTCCATCTCCTCCCGCAGCAGCGGCCCGATCTGCTGGACCTGCACCGTCGGCTTCGCCCAGCCCGGAGCGCGGGGCCCGTCGCCGGATGCGGCGTCCTCCCCGTCACCCGTTGCGGGCCGACCCGGCGGTCCGGTCTGCGGCACCGGCGGCGGCGCGGTGGATGGTGCCGAGGTGGCCAGCGCCGGGGCGGGCGGCACCAAGGTCGGCGCAGCGGGTGGCGCCGAGGTGGGCCGGGTGGGCGCCGCCTGGGCAGGTGGCGTCGACGTGGGTGTGGCGGGCGGGGCAGGCGGCGGTCCCGAGACAGGTGCGTCGGCTGGTGCCGGCAGGGCCGGAATCCGCGGTGCCGGCGGCAGGTGGCCCGCTGGCGGCGGAGCGGGTCGGGACGCCGGCACGTGCGGCGGCGCCGACACAGGTCCGGCGGCTGGCGGCACCCGCAGCGGACGGGGCGCGTCCGGTCCGTGCGCTGTCGGGGCGGGCGGAACCGCGATGACCGGTGCGGGCGGCAGCGGTGCCGGCGCGATCTGCGACGTAGCGGCCGACCTGTCGGTCGACACCGGCGGGTAGATCGGCGGGACCGGCGGCACCGGGCGCGGACCGGACATCGGCGGCGGAGTGGTCGGTTGCGCGCCTGCCGGATAGGCGCCGGCCCCGTGTGCGCCGGCCGGGTGCGGGGCGGCGGCCGGCGGCGGCACGACCGGCGGTACCGGCGCGGCGGAGGGCGGCCTGACCACCGACGGCGGCACGGAGACGGGCGCGGGGAAGCGTGGCTCGGCCGCGGGCGGTGGCGGGATGACCGGCGGCGGTGGCAGGGGCGCACCGGAGGACTGCGCCGGTGGTGCCCAGGGCGACGGCTGGGCCGGCCCGGAGACCGGGCGCGGTGGTGGGGCCCACCGCGGGTCCGTGGCCGGCGGTGGAACGGTGCCGGCGGCGCCGGCCGCCGGGGGGACGGGGTGGGCCGGCGGGCCGGCCCCGGGTCGGTGGCCGGGAGCCGGCGGAGTGGGCGGGTGCGGCGTCGGCACGGCCGGCATCGTCACGGTGGGTCCGGAAAGCGCCCCCTGAGCCGGCCCGGCAGCGGCGGCGGCGCCGCCGAGGTACTGGCGGGCCGTGCGTACCGCGGGGTGGTCCGGACCGAGCACGGCGGCGCCGGCGGTGGCCACCCGGGTGTAGTTGCGGCGGGCCTCGTGCCGGTTGCCGAGTTCCTCCGCCACTCCGGCGAGGTCGAAGCTGAGCGCGAGCATCAGCGGGTCGGCCTCGCTGCGCCGCCGCTCGCCGGCGGCGTACGTCTCCTCGAGCACCCGCCGGGCGGCGGCCGGGTCGTCGGCCTCCCGGTGCAGCCGGGCCAGCAGGTGACCGGTGGCCAGCACGTCGGGGTGGTCCTCCCCGTACGCCGGGCGGGCCGCCGCGATGGCGTCGGCGAGCAGGCGGCGGGCGGTGACCAGGTCTCCGGCGGACCGCAGCGCGAGCGCTTGGTGTTGAGTGTTGGTCAGGGGGGAGGGGTGGGACACGGGAGCAATGCTGCCCGGAATGGGTGCCCGGGCGCTACCCGGCTCCGCCTATCCGGGATCGCCCGCTCCGAGCCCTCCTGCCCGAAGCCGCTGAGCTGGGAAAACCTGGTGCTCCGACGGCGATGTGCATGATCCATCTGGGCCGTGTACAGTAATCCCCCGTGCGGCCCACCGGGCCGGCTGAACCGGTGAGTTGATCACCTCGGCCGACCGGGTAGGCTGGACAGGCAAGTCCGGGTGGCGGAATGGCAGACGCGCTAGCTTGAGGTGCTAGTGCCCGTATAGGGCGTGGGGGTTCAAGTCCCCCCTCGGACACCAAACGAAGTACGACCGAATCAGGCCGCTGAGCTGGGCAAATCCAGCTAGGCGGCCTTCGTCGTTTCCGGGTTGATCTTCGCGCCGGGAACATCTCGGGAACATGCGTTCCCGGGGAGCCATCAGGACGGAGCCCGAGCCCGGCATTGCGCCGGGCTGAGGGAGACGGTTACGGTCCCACCGTTGCGCATATAGGCGCGCGACCGGCGGCGGGCCCGGACGACGCCCACGGCCGCCTGTTCACGTGGAGGAACAGTGGCGACAGTCGAGAAGAGGCCGTCCGAGGACGGCAAGAAGATCCGCTGGCGGGTGAAGTGGCGCACCGGCGGCAGCGGGAAGTGGGCCAGCCAGCAGTTCGACTACCAGGTGGACGCGAAGCGCTTCAAGGCGCTCGTCGAGGCCAACAGCCACCGGGTGCCGCCGCCGGAGCAGCTGGTCGAGCACGGCTTCGGCCACCTGGTGCCCGGCGGCGTCACGCCGGCGCCGCAGCCGGCCGAGGAGAAGCTGACCTTCCGGGCGTACGCCGAGGAGTGGCTGGGCCAGCTGGTGAAGCCGCACCCGGAGACGGTGCGCAAATACCGGGAGCGCCTGGAGAAGCACGTCTACCCGCGGATCGGCGACCGGCCGATCGCCGAGATCACCCGGCGGGAGATGCGCGAGTGGCAGCAGGGCCTGCGCGACGCCGGGCTGTCGGCGAAGACGATCGCCAACATCCGGGGCGAGACGGTGGTGCCGATCTTCAAGGCGGCGTGCCGGCCCGGCGAAGACGGCGAGCCCGCCGTGCGGACGTCGAACCCGATGGACGGGCTGCCGCTGCCCGAGGGCCCACGCGCCGAGCGGGACATCCTGGAGAGCCCCGACGAGGCCCGGCTGTTCCTCGAGGCGGCGTACGCGGTCGACCCGGAGGCGGCGGACCTGCTGCTGTGCAAGCTGGCCACCGGGCTGCGCTGGGGTGAGGTGTCCGCGCTGCCGCCCCGGGCCGTCAACGTCGCGCGGGGCACGGTGTCCATCGTGCAGGTCCTGCGGAAGGTGAACCGGCGGTGGGTGGTCGAGCCCAAGCCGAAGACGAAGCAGGGCTACCGGGAGGTGCCGCTGACCGCCGCGGTGATGCGGGTGGTCGCCGAGCGGGTGGCGGCGGCCAGCCGGGAGCCGGGGCGGCAGTTCGTGTTCGTGGCGCCGCGCGGCAACCACTGGCGCTACGAGGACTTCTACACGGACCGGTGGGTGAAGATCCGCGACCTGGCGCGGGAGAAGGGCCTGCCGCGCCGGATGACGATGCACGGGCTGCGGCACTCGCTGCTGACGCTGCTGGCGACCGAAGGCGTCGACCTGGCGGCGCTGCGAACGATGGCCGGGCACGCGAGCGTGACCACGACGATGAACGTGTACGTGCACGCGACCCGGCGGCACCACGAGCCGGTGCGGCAGATCGTCGGGAGCTTCCTCGGCGTCGACGAGCTGGCGGCCGCAGGGCGGTAGGTCGACCCCGCACGGCGCGGCGGGCGGCGAGCCAGCGGGGTTGGGCTCGCCGCCCGCGGTCGGCCCAGTCCTCCTAGTCCCACCACGTGCCTGAACCCGCCCCCCAGCGATCCCGCCGGCGGCCTTCATGTCTACCGTCGTGGCGCTGGTGGCAGCGCGGCTGCCATCACGCTGGCGGTGCTGGGAAGCGCCCGCCCGCCGAGGGTGAGCGGGGCGCTTCGTCCCTCTCGACTCCGTCACAGGCGGTTCTTCACCGTGGTCTTCACCGTGCCGTCGTCTGTTGCGTTGGCCTCGCACGTCAGGCCGACCGACTGCGACACCTGAGGCAGCAGCCCGCTGGTCAGCGTAAAGTTCGCCGTCCCGTTCACGCCGTACCCGGACTCGGTTTCCCAGGTCTCCTGCAGCTCGACCCCGGTGACGGTGACCACGATGCCGCCGGGTCCACCTTGGCCGGAGCGCCGGTCTGCCTCCCGCTCCATCGCGGTGCGCGCTGTCCAGTCTCCTCGCAGCTACTCCATGGCAGCGAGCAGGCCGTGCCCGGTGACTAGAGGTCGTCGGGTGTCATCGATCGAAGCTGCTCACCGATGGGCCGACGGTGTACGCCCGGCAGCACGCCGTCTCGCACGTTCTCGACAAGCTTTCTTTCATGCCCGATCACGTGTGCCAGGGCCGCTGCGAGCCCGGTCGCCACTGGCCGTACCTCCAGCGCTCGCTGAATGGCAGTGGCGTCCTCATCCCGGACTGCCTCGGCGCTGATGTGGCGTAGCGCGGCGGCACCGTCGTGGAGCAGTCGGGCTTCTTCTCCGATACACGGGGTGGTGGCGATCTCGGTGTCGAATTCCTCCCAGCCGTTCGCGGGCTCGAGTGGGAGTCTTGCGTCCGGGTGTTTCCGTACGTGGGCGAGGCCGCGTACGTCGGCGCGCGCACGGACCTCGTCGGCGATAGCGGGCACCAGTTGCTGGAGCGAGATCGCCGTCTCCCGTGCGGTAGGCATCCCTCCCAGTGCGTCCCGCAGTCCCTCTGCAACCGCCGCTCGTTGGTCGTCGCCGGTGTTGGCGAAGCGCACGAGGTACTTGGTGATCGAGGGAAGGTCCGGCGGGCTGGGCTCCCACAGGACTTTCATTGCGAGCGCGGTGAGGCGGTCGCGCCACTTGGGGTAGGAACGGGCCATGCCGTCGTCGATGATGTCGAGTGCGAGCCGCGGGCCGACCGGCGCCACATGGCCGAGGCGGTCGTCGGCGTCCCCGTCGATCGTCTCAACGAGGCCGACCAGGGCCTCGTGCTGATACGGCTGAGGGGTTGAGAAGAGCTGGCCGGCGGCGAACAGCCACGTGTTGCGCCAGAAGGGACTGGCGGCGGAGGCTCGCAGACGTTGGAGTACCCCGTCGAGCGGGCCTGTGGTCAGGTGCATGGCGGCCATGAGTTCTTGCAGGGACCGCACATCGAAGCCGTAGCCGTCCGCGCGGGGCGCGATCAGGACCAGCCGCTTGGTGGACGCGTTGAAGATCTTGTCCAGCAGGGCGGCGTCCTTGCCGGAAGGCTTGAACCCCGCCTCGTCCAGGACCTGCCATGCGATCTGCCGCAGTTCTTCGCGCGTGAGGGTGGCGTAGGAGCGGGCGCCAGCCTCGCTGCGCACCTGCAGCTCGAATCCGACCCGTTCGTGCAGTTGCTGGATCTGCTGGCCGTGGTCCTGCAGCATCCTGTGCAGGCCAGTGGGCTTGTCGCGTTCTCGCTTGAACACCGTGTCGTAGTAGCCCCGGAAGAGGCTGTAGCGGTCCGGGGCAAGCTGTCCGGCGCCGTCGATGATGATGGTCAGGATAAGGACCTGTAGCGGGGTCCGCAGCAGGTGCTGCAGGGCTTCGTCTTCGGCTGCCTTCCGCAAACGCTTGCGTACTCTGCCGATGCGCTCGTCGTCCCAGCGAAGCCGGACCTTCGTCACGAGGTCGCCGTAGCGGACGGCCTCGGCGAGATCGAGGTCGTCCAGGTCGATCCGCTCGAAGTGCGCGGGCGCAATGTTCTCGGTATAGCCCACCGGCCGGGTGGTGAGGACGACCAGCACATCGCATTTGTCGGCTTCGGTATCATTGACGAACTCGGTGACGCGTTCGATCAGCCGCCTACGCACGGCGGGTTCGGTGACTTCGTCGAGTCCGTCCAAGACGAGTAGCCACGGCCACCTCTGCATCCAGGTCTTCAGCGCCCACCGCTTCACGTCGCCCATGTCCGACCGGCGCGAAACCTTGTGCGCGATCCACCACAGCAAGGTCGAGTCGTCGTCGAGCCCGCCTTCCTGTGCGTACTCCGCCAGGTCGATGCGCATCGGCCAGCGGCGGTTCTTCGGCAGCTCGCGCCCGAAGCGCTTTAGAGCGTCCTCGGTGCCTCTGATGACTTCACCGTGGCTCTCACCGAGGTTGTCGGCGCCCTTGAGCATGGCCGCGCGGAACGCTTGGACCAGGAACTTGGAGATCGTCGTCTTGCCGTTGCCAGGCGCACCGGTGATGATCAAGTGCCGGGGGGCCTCCTGGGTCGTGACGCCGGGCTTGAGGACATGTTCGGCACGGTCGAGCACGTACTTCACCACGCTCGTGCGCTGCGTACCGGAGGCAAATGTGATCGGCAAGTCGATGGCCACGTCGTGTACGGGGATCCCTTGGCCGTCACCGCCTCCCGCTTCGTCGAAGTAGATGAGGCCCTCGCCGCCCATGAGTGTGGTCTTCGCGTGCGCCCGCAGTCCGGTTTCGAGATCTTTGAGTGGGATGTTGTCGGTGAACTGTGTCAGGGCGGCGAAGACATCCCCAGCGGTAAGGAACCCCGGGAACGCATCGCGGACACCGGGGTGCACATTGAGCAGGGCTTGGACCTGGTTGCCGTCCCAGAAACGCACTTTTTTGATGCGCGACAACCTCGCCAGCCGGGCCCGCCGCTCAGCCGTGGCCTCCCCGCCGGTATCCCGAGTGTCGTCCCGGAGTCGGTTGAGGTAGTTCGTGATGTTCGCGTGGAGGACATCGTGGCCGCCGACTTCCGGGAACGGCGTGAGCATCACGTTCGTGATGACGAGCAGATAGTCGGGAACGGCTTTGCGATCTCCCTCGGGGTCAGCCCAGGCTTCTAGTTCCTTGCGGACCTGGCCCCACAGCCAGGAGGCGTTCTCCTGGTGATTGCTGGACGGGGTGGCCATGTGCTTGACCTGCAGGACGGTGTATCCGTCCCACACCTCGCCAGGTTGATCATCGACCGGCTTCCAGATGAGCGAACCCCGGTGGTACAGGTCGCGCCCGCCGTCACGGCCTGCGCCCATCACCTGAACCCCCGGGCCGAAGGAGGCGACCGCCAGGGCGGCCGCGAGGTCTTGGAAGCCTGTTGGACCTAGCTGCTCCAGGTTTTCGCTCAACCTCACACCTTTTCGACCGCCGTGCCACGCGCGTCGGGCCGCCAAGGACCCGGAGGACAGACTACGCAAGCGGTCTGGCTTGGTAGGAAGCCGACGGCGTGTTGGTGGACGTCGGCGTGGAGGACGGCGCGCCAGCTCCGCCATCCGCTCATCGACAGAACAGGATGTCGCGAAGGGAGCCCTCGGCCCTGATGTTGGCATCGACCGCTCAAAAGCGGCAGATCTGCGCGCGTCGTGCACACCGAAGGTGTGCGGGTCTTGCATGGCTCAAGGGCTGCTTCTGGGGGTTAGACCCATTCGATGAAGTCATGGTCCCGGTATAGCCGCAGAAACGCGCCAAACGTGTACGGCCTCATTTGGGGTGGCAGTACGACGACGTGCCGGTCAGGCGGGGGTGCCGGAGGGTCTGATGGGTCGGGAAGCCTCAGCGTGTTGGGCGAGAAGAGGGCGAAGGCGTACGGCGCGCGTCCCGTCAGCAACGCCAGCTTGGCAAGATCGTGGTCCTCCCTGCGATTGGGCCGCGCCTTCACCTCGATGGCGAGGTGGTTGGCATACTCCTCCCCACCCAGTCGTTGGTGATAGATCAGGTCGGGGACGATTTTGCGGGGAAAAGGTCCGTTGGGGCCGCGGCCAGCAAACGCCTTCGGGTCCGTTCCAGCGCGCTCGTATTCCATGTCCAGGCGGAATCCTCTGGGATTCGGGAGAAGCCCCAGCTCCTGGTCGAGGTAGATCATCAGCCGGGCGACGACGACCCGCTCCGTTGTTTGCTGGAGTTCATGGTCGTCGTGGCGGAGCCTTGCAACGGCCGCTCCCAGCGCCGCCGTGAGCTGTAGCTGCGTTGGCTCAGGTGGTGACACGAGCATGAGGCTACCCACCAGTCGTGGGGGTGGGGTGCCTCGCTGCCCGCTGTGGAACCGATCCTCCTAGGACGGTCTAGGGGGTGTGGCGTGGTGCGGGGCCACCGGGTGCCGGCATCTGACCGGCGGAGAACCGATGAATGCGATGTAGCGATCGCTTGCCGGTGGCCCCACGATCAGCGCCGGGCCGTGGCGGGTGCCGGCTTGTAGGCAGCGGCAAGGTCCTCGTCGGTGAAGCGGACCTTGCGGCCGAGGCGGTGGCAGGGGACGCGGCCCTTGGACACCCAGCGCCGGAGGGTGGTCTCCGCGATGCGAAGCTTCGCCGCGGCCTCGGCGTAGGTGTAGTCCCTGGCCACCTCGTCCTCCTCCAGTCCGCCGGCGTTGGATGCGGGGTCACTGTAGACCATTGCGGCCCGGCAGGTCTACGGTGGGCTACGCCCGGCCACGGGCGAGGTTGGGAGCTGTCATCTCCTCTCGCCGGCCGCCGGGTGTACGGCTACTATCCGGTACTGCGCGTGCATGGCACGTGTGATGCGCTGGAAGTGCTGTTGGCTGGCACGCCGCCGTTCCACGGTGGAGGCCCAGGTTCGAGTCCTGGCCGGCGCTCGACGCCCGGCCACGGGGGAAGGTGGTGAGCGGCGTGTTCCACGGCAGCATCCCGGCGGACCTGCGCTCGATCATCTACGAGCATGCCGAGTCCTGGCCGGACACCGACCTGTACGTCGGCTGCTCGGGGAACTTCACGATCGAGCGGACGCTGCACAGCCGGACCGGCGAGCGGCGCGCGATCCACGGCAACGACGTCCAGGCCTACAGCTCGGCGCTCGGCTGGTGGCTGGCGGGCCGGGAGCTGGACTACCGGCTGAAGGACGAGCACCGCGAGGAGCTGGCCTGGCTGGAGGCGTACCTGGCCACGTCGACGGACACCCTGGCGACGCTGATGTTGGGCACCCGGTTCCTCCAGTACGTCGGCAGGTCCGGCGTCTACTACGAGCGGATGGTCCGGGCGACCGTCGGCCAGTTCCCGACGATGCACGCCAAGACGGTGGCGAAGCTGTCGGCGCTGACGCTGCGCCTGGCCGACTACTACTGCGGGGACGTGCGGGACTACCTGCGCGACGTGGTGCCCGAGGACGCCCCGGTAGCCATGTTTCCGCCGTTCTTCGCGGGAGATTACGAGCAGCAGTTTGCCGGGATCGACGAGTTCTTCGACTGGCCGGCGCCGAGCTACGAGCTGCTGGACGAGGACGGCAAGGAGGAGATCATCGGGGCGGTCCTCGACCGTCCGCACTGGATCCTCGGCTTGCACATCGCCCGCGACGAGCTGCGCCCCTGGCTGCGCGGCGTCGTCCAGACCTCCAACCGCGGCATGCCGATCTACGTCTACGCGTCGTCCGGAGCGCGGCGCGTCGTCGCGCCCGCCCAGCAGGTCGCGCCGATACTGCTGCCGAAGATCGGGCCGGACGAGGACCTCGGCGACCGCATGGCGATCCACGTGCTGACCGGCGGGCAGTTCTCGGCGGTGCGGTCGCAGTTCATGAGCAAGACGATCCTGCCCGGCTCCCCGCTGCTGGCGTGCGCGGTGAGCGTCGACCGGAAGCTGGTCGGGGCGTTCGCGTACCTGCCGCCGAAGTTCGACCCGAGCACCGCGTACCTGATGAGCGACTTCCCGGTGTCGTGGACCCGGTACCGGCGGCTGGCGAAGCTGATCGTGATGGCGGCCGCCAGCCGCGAGGCGCAGCTGCTGTTGCAGCGGTCCCTGTCGAAGCGGCTGACGGGCTGGTCGACGACGGCGTTCACGGACCGGCCGAACAGCGCGAAGTACGGCCGGGGCATCCCCGGCGTGAAGTTGCAGAAGCGCACCGAGCCGGCCGCCGACGGCATCCACCGCTACCAGCTCCAGTACGGCGGCCCGCTGGGCGACTGGACCCTGCAAGAGGCGCTGGCGGAGTGGAAGCGCCGCCACGGGAAGGACGAGCGATGAGCGACGAGCACCGCGGCGGCGAGCCGCCCGCCGCCGAGCAGACCGGCTGCCCGAAGACGCTGTGGGACCGGCTGACGCCCTACCAGTGTGACGAGGGCGCCGAGACGGGCGTGTGCCCGACGCACGGGAAGTTCCGGCACGAGCCGGCCGACCCGGACAAGCCCTGCCAGCACCCCGACATGCACCTGGACGCCGACGTGCAGCGGCTCACCGCCTCCGACGACGACCCCACGGTGGTGGCGTACATCGTGGAGCTCTCGATCCGCTGCCTGGGCTGCCAGGAGCGGTTCCGCTGGTCGGGCGTGCCCGCCGGGCTGATGCCGAACCGGCCCGCCTGCTCGGCCGACGAGTTCGTGCTGCACGCCCCGATCCGGCCGGCGAGCGCCGACCCGGACTTCGGCCTCGGCATCCCCGGCTTCGCCATCCAGTACCGGGGAGACGGCCGGTGAGCGACGTCGACGAGCTGCCCCTGGACCCGCAGCTGCTGACCGTCCGGCCGCAGGACCTGACGCTGCTGGAGGTCAACGCGCGGTACATGCGCAAGGAGCAGTACGACCGGCTCGTGGCGAACATCAGGCGCGACGGCTGCCTGACGAGCGTGCCGCTGGTGTGGCACGACATCGACGGCGACCGGAAGGTGGTGCTGTCCGGCAACCACCGGGTCACCGCCTCGATCGACGCGGGCCTCACCGAGATCACGGTGATGGTCGTGCAGCAGAAGCTGAGCCGCGCCCGGCAGGTGGCGTTGCAGCTGTCGCACAACGCGATCGCCGGCGAGGACGACCCGGCCACGTTGAAGCAGCTGTACGAGGAGCTGGACGACGTGGACTGGCGGGCCTACTCGGGGCTGGACGACAAGCAGCTCGACCTGCTCGCGCAGGTCGACCTGGAGGGCCTGTCGGAGGCGAACCTGGACTTCGCCACGGTGCAGCTGGTGTTCCTGCCGCACGAGCTGGAAGCCGCCCGGGCCAGCTTCGACGAGGCGCGGAAGCTTGTGCAGGCCGACGGCCGCTGGCTCGCCGGGTACGCCGACTACGAGGCCACCCTGGACGCTCTCGCTACGGCGCACGGGGCGCACAACGTCGGGAACGTGGCCACCGCTCTTGGGCTGATCCTCGCCGTTTTCGAGCGGCACCTGGGCGAGCTGCGCGACGGCGTGTGGTACGACCCGGACGCGGGCGAGCCGATCGGCAACGCCAACCGGCTGGTGCCGATCGAGACGGTTCTGGAGACGCGCTCGATGCCGGCCGACGCCGCCGCCGTGCTGGCCCGCGCCGTGGACAAGCTGGTCCGCTCGGGCGAGGTGACCGCTGACCAGCGTTGGCGGGCGCTGGAGCTCCTGGCCGCCGACTACCTCTCGGGGCTGTGATGGCCGGCGGCCAGGCGTCCGCCGCAGCCGTGCGCGGCGGACGCCCGATGGCCCGTCCGGGCCTACGCGTGCGGGTGGAGGGGCACCAGCTCGGACGCGCCTTCGCGGGTCAGGTCCAGATACTCGACCCCAGGCGTGTACATGAAGTGCCAGTGCAGCCGCACCCGCCTGTGGAAGCGCACCTGGGCGTCGCCGTCGACGTCCGGATCGACCACCACCAGCTCGGGGCGACCCGTCACCGCGGCCAGCTTGCCGTACCCGGTGAAGGTCACCTCGGCCTCCACCGCGGCGTTGCCGACCGAGTCCCCGTCGTACTCGTCGTCCTGGTTCCAGTTGACGGTGCCGAGATCGGGCTCGGCCTTCTCGACCTCGATGTCCGCCAGGACGTCGTAGGGCAGCTCAACGTCGCCGAACGACAGCCCCGCCCGCCGGTTCGCGCCGAGCCTGCGCCCGATCTCGCGACCGGCCATCCCCTCACAGTCGTCGGCGATCGCGTCCGCCAGCAGCGACTCAAACGACGGGATCGGCGGCTGGTACGCCTGGCGCACCTGGCGCAGCGCGGCGGAGTAGGAGATCCCTTGCTGGGAGGCGAGCTGCTTGGCGGCCTTGTTCCTGCTCATGGCAAACGTCCGTTCCTCGACGGCTCCCCACGCAGCCGTCGTTGGATAGACGTGCCGCACCGGTCGCGCGGTCGCGTGACCGTACCTGCGCGAGCTTTCGGCCCTTGTCCCTCTGCGTCGACCCTCGCCGGGCGTGGGGTCACCGGCAGTCGACAGGAGAAACCGGTGACGCAGGGCCACCGTCGACTCCACTTTAGCCACGCCGAGCCACAACCGTCCACGTAAAGCGACATCGCGTCACGACGCGGCTCCGCCAGCGGTGATGCCAATGCGGTCGCAGTCGGCGACCGCGACCGGACACTAGGAGGAAGAGATGCCCAACTCCACCCCAGGCGACGTGTACGCCGGCCTCGACGAGCGCCAGCGGTACGAGCTGGACCGGCGCTGCGACTACCACCCGCCGAAGGACCTGGCGACCGCCGAGGCGCACCAGGCGTGGCGGAAGACGGTCAAGGCGGCGATGGCCGAGGCGATGCGCAGCCTGCCCGCCGGCCGCGAGACGTCGATGGTGCTGACCGCCCTGGACGACGCCCTGATGTACGGCAACGCGGCGATCGCCCGGCCGCCCATGAGCGGAGGACGCAGGAGCGGCCACTGATCGGGGGCGGCCCGGCCTGACTCGGGCCGGGCCGCCCGCAGCTGGAAGAGGTGACCATGAGCGAGCCGGAGATCCTGCCCTGGGACCGGCAGCGCAGCGAGCCCGAGAAGGCGTACGGGTACTTCGCCCTGTACCGGGACCTGGGCCGCACCCGCACCGTCGCGAAGGTCGCCGAGCAGGTCCACAAAAGCCGGGATTACCTCCACAAGCTGGCCACCCGCTGGAAGTGGGTGCAGCGGGCGCAGGCGTGGGACCGGGAAGAGGACCGGCTGTACGCCGAGGGCCTGGCCGAGCAGCGGCGCGACATGTCCCGCCGGCACGCGCGGATCGCGTCAGCGCTGCAGGCGAAGCTGGTCGCCCGGTTGCAGACCCTCGACGCGTCGAAGCTGACCCCCGGCGACGTCGCCCGCTGGCTGGAGGTGTCGACCCGCGTCGAGCGCCTGGCGCTGGGCCTGCCCGATTCCACGACGGCGCACACCGGCCCGGACGGCGGCCCGATCCGCGCCGAGGTCGAGCAGATGAGCGAGCAGCAGCGCGCCGACTTTTTCCGCGCGCTGATGGCCGAGGCCGCCGCCCGCGCCGGGCAGGCGAACCCGGCCGCCGAGCCGGACGACCCGGGCGGCGACGACGACGAGGACGAGGAGGCAGGCGGTGGGCCGGCGGAGCAGGACTGACGGGGAGGCGTGGATCGCGGTGGAGGTGCGGCTGCCGAGGTGGGCGATGTGGTGCGTGGCCGGTGGTGTGCTGCTGGTGGGGCTGGCGGCGGCGGCCGGCATGGGCACGGTGCTGTGGGTGGCGTCCCGGTGAGGCACCGACCGCGGTCGGCGCGGCTGCTGACGGCGCACCGGGCCGGTACGCCGGCTGCCCCCCAGCCGGCGTACCGGCCCGGCGGGATGGTGCGCGGCTGGGCGGAGCTGGACGCGAAGGCACCGCCGGCGCCGCGCATCGCCGCGCCGCCGCCCCCGCGGCTGACCCGCGAGCAGCGGCGGAAGCTGCGGGTGCACGCGTGGACGTGGCGGCTGCTGCTGGGCGGGTGGCTGGGCCTGACCGGGCTGGCCGTGTGGGCGGGCCTGCGGTTCGTCGGCGTGGCAGCCCTCGGCTGCCCGGCGGTGATGGTGGCGGTGGCGCTGCTGCTGGCCTGGTGCGCGGCCGTTGACGTGCGCCAGCGCGAAGCCGAGATGCGGGCCGGGAGCTGAGCCGTGCTGCTGGCGTACCCGGACCCGGCCCTGATGACCGACGCCGAGCTGGCCGCGTACCTGCGCGAGGTGTCGGAGGTCCAGGGCCTCGCCCGGTACGACTGGCTCCGGCACGCCCGGCCGGAGCAGATGGAGCCGGCCTGGTACCGGATCTGGATGCTGCTGGCCGGGCGCGGCTTCGGCAAGACCCGCACCGGCGCCGAGACGGTGCGCAGGTGGGCCGGGACCAGGCCGGGCGGGCACTACGCGGTGGTCGCGAAGACGCACCGCGAGGTGTTCAACGTCTGCTTCACGGCGCGGCGGGCCGGCCTGCTGGCGGTGATCCCGCCGAAGGAGGTGCGGACGTTCAACAAGAGCGAGCCGTACCTGGAGCTGACGAACGGGGCGATCATCCGGGGGTTCGGCGCGCAGGACCCGGACGTGCTCCGCGGCTACGACTTCGACGGCTGCTGGCTCGACGAGTACGCGGCCTGGCCGGTGCAGACGGCGCAGGGCGTGTTCGACATGCTGTGGTTCTGCATGCGCGAGGCGGCGAGCCCGCGCATGGTCATCAGCACCACGCCGAAGCCGCTGCCGCACGTGAAGAAGCTGCTGGCCCGGTCGAAGAAGCAGCGCGCGCGCAGCCGCCGGCCCCGGGTCGTGGTGACCCGCGGCCGGACGCTGGACAACGCGGACAACCTCAGCCCGGAGGCGCTGGAGGAGCTGCTGGAGCAGTACGGCGGCACCCGGCTGGGCCGGCAGGAGCTGGACGCCGAGCTGCTGTCCGACGTCGACGGCGCGCTGTGGAAGTCGGCGTGGATCGAGGCCGGCCGGGTCGACAAGGACGACGTGCCGCCGCTGGTGCGGACCGTGGTGTCGGTCGACCCGGCGGACACGGTGTCGGAGACGAGCGACGAGACGGGCATCGTCGCGGTCGGCCGGGGCGAGGACGGTGAGCACTACGTCCTGGCGGACCGGAGCATGAAGATCGCCGGCATGGCGGCGGCCCGCCGGATCTGGCAGTGCTACCTGGACGTCGACGCCGACGTAGTGGTCTACGAGGGGTCGTCGGCGTGGCTGCGGGACATCCTCGTCGACGCGTGGGTGGCC
The DNA here is from genome assembly GCF_040655175.1 of Micromonospora sp. NPDC050495. NCBI lineage: Bacteria > Bacillati > Actinomycetota > Actinomycetes > Micromonosporales > Micromonosporaceae > Micromonospora > Micromonospora sp. NPDC050495. The sequence goes on from NZ_JBFAJK010000012.1 coordinate 154,770, forward strand.
ATGCAGAAGGAGGGCCTGCTGCCCGGCGGTGACCCGCCGCTGGACGTGGTGCAGGCCCGCGCCAGCAAGCGGGTGCGCGCCGAGCCGGTGGCCGCTCGGTACGAGGTCGACCCGCCGCGCGTGCACCACGTCGGGACGTTCCCTGCGCTGGAGGACCAGCTGACGACCTGGACGCCGGAGTCCGGCGACAGCCCGGACCGGCTGGACGCCCTGGTGCACGGCGTGACGTACCTGCGGTCGAAGGAGTCCCGGCGGGCGGTGGTGGCGTCGCCGCTGCGAGGCAAAACGGCAGGTCAAGGCGGTTCCTGATTGGACGGTGGATGATCTTGATTGATACAATGTTTATGTACGGCCCTCACCGTACCTCCGTGTTCACTTGGAAGAGGAGAGAGCGGAAGTGACAGCAGCAGTGAAGGCGCGGCCCCGGGGTAAGAAGGCCCCGCACCTCGCCCAGCTCGACCCGCGGGAGCTGGTCGCGCACCCGACGAACCTGCGGACCCAGCTCGGCGACCTGACCGAGCTGCGCGCCTCGATCGCCGCGAGCGGCGTTCTGCAGGCGCTGACCGTCGTGCCCGACGGCGGCGGCCACCGGATCGTCGCCGGCCACCGACGCGCGAAAGCGGCGGCCGAGGCGATCGAGGCCGGCGAGTGGCCGGAGGGCCAGCCGGAGACGGTGCCGTGCCTGGTGCGGCCCGACCTGGAGGGCCTGGCCCCCGCGCAGGTCGTCGCGATGCTGGTGGAGAACGACCAGCGCGCCGACCTGACCGAGAGCGAGCGGGCGGCCGGGTACGCGCAGCTGGAGCTGTTCGGCCTGGACGTCGCCGAGATCGCGCGGCGGACCGGCCGGGCGCAGAAGCACGTCCAGTCCGCGCTCAAGCTGACGAAGCTCGGCGAGGCCGCCACCGCGGCGGCCGACGCCGGGAAGCTGAGCCTCGACGACGTTGCCGAGCTGGCCGAGTTCGAGGACGACCCGAAGGTCATGGAGAAGATCCTCAAGGACGTCGGCAGCGGGTGGGGCATCAAGCACAAGGCCCAGGAGGAGCGCCGCAAGCGGTCGGTGAAGGAGGCGGTCGCAGCGCTGACCGCCGAGCTGACCGAGGCCGGCGTGAAGATCGTGAAGAAGCCGAAGGAGTGGCCGTACAACTGCCAGATGGCGCGCGTCGACCAGCTCCAGACCGCCGACGGTGGCGAGATCGACCCGGAGGCCGTGAAGGCGCTCGACGGGTACGGCGCGCTGGTCGAAGAGCGGTACGAGAAGGCCGAGGTGATCATCGTCTGCCTTGACCCCGAGGCGCACGGGTACAAGCGGACCGGGCACAGCTACTACAAGAGCCCGGCCGAGATCGCCGCCAAGGAGGCCCTCGAGCGGGAGACCGAGGAGCGCCGTGACCGGCTGCGGGCCGCTGCCTCGGTGCGGCGCCGGTTCCTCGTCGAGAAGTACGGCAGCGCGAAGGGCGCGAAGAGCCTGCTGGTCGAGGCGATGCGGTTCGCCGTGGTGTGGCCCGACTTCCTCCAGCACCGGCTCGACCACGAGCTGGTCAAGGGGCTGTGCGGCGGCGAGCTGACCGAGGGCGTAACCGCTGGGCAGGACCGGCTGAACCGGCTGCTCGTCACCCGGCTCGTCTGCGCGCAGGAGCACAACGTCGAGCAGGTGGCCGACGGCCGGTGGTCGGCGCACGCCGACCTGATCGTGCCGTGGCTGAACCGGCTGGAGGAGGACGGCTACGAGCTGTCCGACGCCGAGCGGGAGTGGCGTACCACGCGGATCGCCGACGAGGAAGAGCGGAAGCGCGGTGAGGCCGAGGAGGAGGCGGAAGCTCTGGCGTACGAGGCCGAGCTTGCCGCCGAGGAGGCCGAGGCCGGCGACGGCGGCGAGCCGCCGATCGTCGACGCGCACCTGCCCGAGGGTGACGTCGAGCCGACGGCGGCCGCCGTCGAGCCGGACCCGTGCCCGGAGGCCGACCTGGACGCGGGCGAGCCCGCCGCCGGGAGCGACGAGTGAGCCTGACCCCTGCGGGTCGACCGGAGGCGCGTACCGAGCTGGTGCGCGCCGCCGGCGCAGGCCCGACCGACAGCATGGAGGAGCCGGAGCTGCTGCGCGGCACCTGCCCGGCGTGCGAGGTGGCGATCGGCGCGACGCACGCCGACGAGTGCGACGTGGCCGAGTGCCTGGCCACCGGCCGGAAGCGGATGTGGTGCCGGGCCCAGCTCGACGCGGCCGGCCACGACTGCGGGCAGGCGACCTGGACGGGGGAGTGGCCGGCCCACCGCGAGTGCAAGGAGTTCCGCTGGCACGTCCGGTGGGACGCCACCGCGCAGCGGTGGGAGCGGTGCGCCCCTGACGTGGAGGGGTCGGGGCCGGACCTGACCCGGCTGTACCGGCAGGCCCGGTGGGACGCCGGCCGGCGGCGGTGGGTGCAGCGCCAGGCCGTGCTGTTCGCCCGCGTGGTGCGCGGCGACCAGGCCACCACCGAGGAGCTGACCATGGTGGCGCACCGCTGGTGCACGGAGGAAGGCATCGAGGTGGTCGGCTCGCACGTCGGCACCCGCGGCTGGCGGGAGGCCGTCGCCGACGTCGACGACGGCCTGGCCGAGCTGGTGGTGGTGCCGTCGGTGGAGCGGCTCGGGTTCGGCAAGCAGGTGTTCGAGCGGATCGACGCGGTGCGCCGTGCCGGCGGCGACGTCGCCGGCCCTGGCCTGCGGATCGACGCCGAGGGTCGGGTGGTCGCCGGGTCGACGAGTGAGAGCTAGTCCGCCAGGCGGACCAGCAGGCTTCTCAACTGAGCCACCCGCGGTCCGGATCACGTTCAGGTACGTGTCGAGCGACGGGGCGACGGGGGGTTAGTTCGCTGAGCGGACCAGCGCGGCCCCCGCGCCGAAGCCGGTGCGGGGGCCGCGCTGGTTCAGCGGATCTGTCGGGTCACCCGGTCCAGCGTGAGGAACGTGGCCAGGCCCAGGCTCACCGGCCCGGCCAGTTCGGGCAGGTAGTGTGCCCCGGCGCCGATACCCGTGGCGAGCGCGAGGTAGGCGACGGTGGTGAGCGGTATGGTCCGTTCGCGGGGTGCCGACTCGGACCGCAGCACGTGCTGTGTGGCCACAGCATCAGGTACGTTGTTTTCCACAGCGTTGACTCTTTCTGCCGGCAAGGGCGATCGTGTTGCGCTTCGACGGGCATCCGGTTGCAGCCGGGTGCCCGTCCTTCGTTTCGCACCGGGTCGGTCGACCACGGCACATCGTCCGGGGCCTGGAACTGGGTCCATGCGACGAGCTTGGCGACCAGTCCGAGCCGGACTCCGAGAACTGTAGTGGGCGAAGCCGACAGGGCGCCTCCTCGGCACCCCTGCCCACCGGCGTGTACGGCGAGTCGGGCTTCGTGGTGGACCTGGGCGGCGTCCCCGGGCGGACTGTCGTCGGCTGTTCGGCCGGTCCCCGGCTACTCCGGGTAACGGATCAGTCGGAGGGCGGATCAGGTTGGTGAACCCGGGAACGATGACGTCGGCGGCGTCAGGCATCTGGCGCGGCGGTCTGCGGCGGCATGGTGGCATGCGGAGAGCCTGGCAAGATCGACTCTCGCCATGGCGGACCCCTTGTCCGTCGGGTGCGGTTGACAATCTTGGGGCGCCAGGTTTGCCTGGTCCCGTAGGCCGGGCTAGCTGTCCGGCCGCGGCTTGGCGGCGTCGCACTCGGTGCTGACGACCGGGTCGACCCGGATGTCCGGGCACAGGCGGCAGCGCAGCACAAGGTGCCCGCCGCAGGAGCAGGGCCACCAGTCGCGCACCGGCCTGGTCGCCGACCCGCCGGCGTACCGGTGCCCCTCCAAGCAGGCGTCGGGCTCCTCGCCGACCAGCTCGCGGACCCGCCGGTACGGGAAGGCGACCACGTGCGGGTCGGCGCGGGCCCGGCCGATCAGGTAGCGCAGCTCGTCCGGGTGGTCGACCACGCGCTCGACCGACACCACGCCGGCCGGGCTGTTGTCGGCCCGGTCCCAGCGGATCGTGATGTGCCACCGGTCGCGCCACTCCACGCCCCGCAGGCTACTCGAACAAGTGTTCGATCACTCGTTGGATCGCCGCACGACCTCGCGCATGAACTCCCCGACCATTTGATTCTCGGTGGGGATCGGGTCCTTGCCTTCACCTGCGGTGAGACCGAGGTCTGTTCGCATCGCGGCGACCAGATCCTCGGAGAGTTGCTGGACGAATCTCAGGGTCCGCCCCGGGTCGATCTTGAAGATCCCCAGCTCCAGGAGGTTGAACGTTCTGTCGAGCCGCATCGCTGCCGCCTGCACCGGCTCTGATCCGTAGAACTGGATCTCGGCCATGTGCCGGCGCCAGTTCGCGGCCGGGCCGGCCGGCTCGTGCCACTGTGGTTCACCCTCAGGCTTCAAGTCGGTGACGAGCGGCTTCATGATCCAGGGGTCGAGGTCGGATCTCAACGATGACCTCAGGTCGTCGATGGTGGCGACGGTGTCTAGGTAGATCGACTGCCGCTTGTCCGCCCACGACCGCCGGTCTTCCCTGGACCACGCGTTGGCTTCGCGCTTGCGTTCCCGCCGTGCCTGGTTTGCAGTCTGAACCCATTGCAGGACCGAGCCCAGCACCGTGCCGCCCAGTCCGGCGGCCACAACCGCCCAATCCGTTCCTGCCACGGCCACACGGTAGATGAGCCGGGCGCATCACGGTGCCTGTCCGGCCGCAGTGCCATTGCCTATGCCCATATCCGCGACGGGCTGATCGAGATCGCGGTGGTGGTGGTGCTCTTCGTCGCGCGGGTGACCCGGCTGATCGTCGCCGACGAGATCACCCGCCGACCCCGGGAAGCGATCGTCCGCCGGCTGCCGGAAGGCAGCCCGCTGGCGTACCTGCTGTTCTGCCGCTGGTGCCCATCCGTGTGGATTGCCGCGCCGACCGCGACCGCCTGGTGGCTGCTGTCCGACGTCCCCCGCTGGTCCGGGCAGTGGTGGGCCGACGTGCCCACCGTCGCCCTGGCCCTGTCCCACGCAACCGGCCTGCTGGTGCGCGCCGAGCCCGAGGAGTAGCCGCATGGCCTGGTGGAGCACGAAGCTGAACGGCGACAGAGATCGGCGGGGCCTGTCGTCGCCTCGGCGGCGATGGCCCAAACGGGGATGCGGCGGCGCGTGTGGGGCAGGCACGATGACGACGCGACCGGCTTTGAGATGAGGTTGCTGTGACGCGAAGCGATCCCACCGTCGAGTTCTTAATGCGGGCAAGCCGGTTCTGCCGGGAGCAGGCCGATGACCTGCACGGGCTCCTCGGGCCAATCCTGGATTCCACCGCACCGGCCAGCGCGCCGGCCACCCGCGACCATAAGGAGCTGCTGTCGTCAGTGCGCAGCGCCGACCGGCAGGAGTTGTGGAGCCGGGCCGCGTTGGCCTGCCTGCACATGGCGGTGCACGTGACCGACCATGTGCGCGCTCTCGGGGTGTTGCTCGATCAGCCGCAGGTTGGGGTGCCCGTGTATGCGCATGCGAGTCTGGCCCGCTCGGCGGTGGAGGCTGCAGCGCTGCTGATGCACGTGCTTGCCGAGGGGCAGCCGTTCGAGGCGCGGTTCTCGAGGGGTGTCGCGTTACTGATTGCGGACGCGGGGATGGCGGCGAAGTCGGCGGCGCGGGTGCCGAGCAATGCCTACATGGCCTCTCCCGAGGCTGCGGTCGCCAAGGAGAAGGAGCAGTTGCTGACGCTCATCGAGCGTGCCCGCATTGAGCTGGTGTCCAACCGCAGCGGTGACCGTGTCAAGGGGGTGCGGGTTACTGCCGGCGGGCCGGAGACGTCCATCGAGGTAAAAGCGACCGACTTGGTGCAGCGGGCATTTGCGGATCTGCCGGAGGTCTACGGGATGTTGTCGGGGGTGGTGCACGGGCTACCGTGGCGGCTGGGCGACAGCGCCCAAGTGCATGGACGACAGGCGGTATGGCAGGCCCACCCAATGGAGGCCGGCGGGTCGGTACTGGCGGCAGTGACCGCGGCCGGGCGAGCTGGTGCGTCCTTCGCCTTGTACCGGGGGTTCGGCGATGAGCCGGCCGTGGCCGGAATGCGGGCGCGAGCAAAGGCCTGCGACGAGGCGTTGCGGCGGTACGGGGAGAGCTGTGGCGCCCTGGCGGGGAAGCAGCCGTCGATCGCCCGTTTCCTGGCTCCGCAGTAACCGCTTGCCAGCGTATTGGCGGTCGATCACAGGAGGTGACCACCTCAGCCCGCGCTCGATGGCAGTCGATGTACCTGGTCGGCGGCCAAGATGAGGGTGTTGCGGCGGAGCAATAGCGCATTCGGGCAGAGTCCCGGCGGGGAGAGCCTCGCCACCCCGGCCGCTGCTGCCCCTGCGGACCCTCGGTGGACCTGGTGACGTGCAAAGCTGATTCGCCCGGCGTTCACGCACTGAAATCGGTTGGCATCCGATCGCGACATAGCGGACGATCATCGGGTGGCGGCGAAGGTAGACATTGACCTTGTATGGGCGGCACTTCGGTCAACCCGAGCCGAGGCGCCCGCCGGTATCAAAGGGGGCCGCCGCAAGACCTATGTCGCCGCACTCGAACAAGCGCAGCAGATGTTCACCGCCGCCGCGAACGTGGGTATCGCGACCCGCCCGCTTCTGCTGTTCTACGGGCTTTCACAGGGCGGCCGGGCCATCGCAGCCGCCGCCAAGCAGGTATCCAACAACGACTACCCCCTGGTCGGGCACGGCATCAAGGTCAACACGTCCACGCTCGTCGGCCCCGTCGCCAAGGTCCAGGTGTACGGCGACAACACCACTGCAGGTAGTTTCACCCGCCTGTCGAAGATCCTGAACTCGCCGACCTGGGACGGCACTGCGCCGGTGTCGCTGGGAGAGCTGTGGAACACCCTGCCGGAGGGCAGCATGTTCCCCTTGGAGCGCTCGGTCGGTAAAGTCCCACTTCCAGTGAGTGTCGATGAGTACAGCGTGTTACATCAGGCTCAGACGGCGTCACCCGTGCAGCTCATCGTCACAGGCATCTCGGCCGACATCATGCCGCCGCTGCAGCAGACAGGCCCGATACCGGCGCTGGAAGCCTTCCTGGGTCAGTACCCGAAGCTCGCTGGGCACACTGCGATCTACGTCAAGGGCGTGTATCCCGATGGGCAAGGCGGCACCCTCAACCTGGCATATCCGTCCAGCAACAGCGGCTACCAAGAGCGCACGGCCGAGGCGCTCGCCCACAGCACTCTCTACCGCCTGCATGATCGCTACGCCTTTCCCGCTGTTGGCGCGAACACCGATTCCCTCCACCCCGTCATGGCGTGGTGGGCTGTCCTGTTCGCGTTGTCGATGCTCGCCCGATACCAACCAGAGGCATGGGCGGACCACATCGCCGTCGACAGCAGCAAAGTCGCGGTACCGATCGAGCAACTACTGACCGAAGCGCTGACCGCAGTGCCGGAACTGCTGCTCCAAACGATCATGGACGTGTCGCAGTAGGCCCACCCGGCCGGCCACCGCTACCTGGGTAGTTTGGCGTCGATCGCGGCAGATCCGAGCATTGCATGATGCTCCAGACCTTTGATGGGTCACGCGACGTGCCGGAACCGTCAGCTCGGCGGGCGTAGCCCCAGATGGCCCGGTCCACTCCCTTTGCCTACTCGTCGTCCGGCGAGCCGCCATCGAATTGCAACTGGCGCAGTTCCACCGACGCGGCCGCCCGCGGTCGACCAACTTCGGAGGCCCGTGTCGATGTAAGCGCCCGAACCCGTCAACGTCTGGCCTCCAAGATCAAACACCGTTTTGACCACCGCTAGCGTCGGCCGTCGTACTGCCTGATTTCCACGGCAAAGTGTCGTACCTGTGGTGTAGACCTTGATCATCCTTCGCATAGCAGGAGGACAGTTCGCCGAACCTTCTTGCCGGGAGTGACAGACGCATGCCGGGGTTCCACAGATCAGGTTGCTGGCTAGTCCGCGAAATGGCGGGTTGAGCTGGGGAAACGTGGGTTGGCCCGGTGACGGGGCGTGTCACTAG